>CBFIBY010000098.1:0-7329 GCA_965660955.1 Crocinitomicaceae bacterium
AAAAACAATTATGAAACCAGGAAGTAAAGGATGGAAAAATTTTATGGCTAAGTTGTACGGTATTGGTGCAGCAGTCGTAATTATCGGAGCATTATTTAAAATCATGCACTGGCCGTTTGCCGATGTAATGTTGATCGCCGGTCTAGGAACAGAAGCAGTAATCTTCTTTTTCTCAGCCTTCGAACCCATCCATGAGGATCCAAATTGGGAATTAGTTTACCCAGAATTGGCTTTGGGACATTCAGATGAATTAGATCACGAGGCATTGCCTGTAGCGTCAAGAGGAGGACGTGGTGGTTCTGGTACTGGAGTTACTGAGCATTTGGATAAAATGTTAGAAGAAGCAAAAATTGATAGTGAATTGCTTACTCGTTTAGGAGACGGTATGCGTTCATTAGGAGATAATGCTGCACAGCTTAAAGGAGTTACTTCTGCAGCTGCAGCGACGGATTCATATGTATCGAGTTTAAATTCAGCAGCAGAAAAAGTAGCAACTTTATCTGATTCTTATGAAAGAGCTTCAGTAGCTATTTCAGGAATGACGTCTTCTTCTAAAGAAGGTGAATCGTTTGGAGAGCAAATGCAAAAAGTTTCTAAAAACTTGGCATCATTGAACAATGTATATGAATTGCAACTGAAAGGTTCTTCAGCACACTTAGAAGCAACTGAGAAATTCCAAGGTCAGGTTACGAAGATGATGGAAGATCTTTCTTCTTCAGCTGAGGATACTCGATTGTACAAAGAGAATATGGCTACAATGGCCAAAAACTTGACCAACCTGAACACGGTTTATGGTAACATGTTAAAAGCAATGACAGTTACGAAGGCGTAAGCTTTTTGAATTGAATTTGTAGATTGTATAACCATAAAAACTAAACAAAATGGCAGGAGGAAAAGAAACCCCTAGACAGAAGATGATTGGGATGATGTACTTGGTACTCACCGCACTTCTGGCCTTAAACGTTTCCAAATCGATATTAGATGCATTCGTTGCAATTGAAGCTAACATTCAAAAAGCAAACGAAACAGAATTTTATCGTGGAAATGAAAAATATGATGGGCTAAAAGAAACAGCTCAAGACAAATCTGAAGCAGATAGAGCAGCAAAAGCAGCTCGTTTGTTAAAGACTGTCGATAAAATCGATGCTATGACAGCTAAGCGCATCAAATTCATTGATGGCTTAAAAACAGAGATATTGACTGCAACTGGTGAAGATGTTAAATCTGTCGGTGAAGGTCATATTATTTTGCGACCATACAACGACAAAGATCCAAGAAGTGCTTTACGTCCAGCAAAAATGGATTTGGACAAAGTAAATGGGAAAGACAAGTATGATGAGGCAATGCACATCATGATTGGTCCTGGAACGGATATTAAAAAGCCAACTGGAAAAGGGATGGATTTATGGAAGAATTTGAATTCATATAGATCCGAACTTTGTGAAGCGATTGCTGGTTATGATAGTGGTGATAGTGCAACAGCGGCTTACTACTTCAAAGCACCGAGTATTAACAAGTTTGCTGACCAACAAGATTTGTCGAAACAATTAGATGCAGCAATCAAAAAGTCGAATGTAGCGCAGGATGACAAAGAAGCGATTAAAAAAATCTATTCTTCGTTGACGAAAGAAGAGTTTTCTACTGTACACGACATGGATAACGTGCATTGGATCGGTAAAACATTTGACCACTCTCCAGCCGTAGCTGCGATTGCATCTCTTTCGTCTTTGCAAAAAGATATCTTGACTGCAAGAGCTGATGCTGTTGCCTTGATTCGTTCAAGAGTTGGTGGTGGTGAGTACTCGTTTAACAAAATTATGGCATTGGCCTATGGTCCTGAACTTGCCAACTCGGGTGACGAGATTGAAGTTCAAGTCTTAATGGCAGCGTATGATTCTGATAAGCAACCTGTTGTTACGGTTGGTGGTACTGAAATTACTGATGTAAAAGACGGTAAAGGTCATATCAAAAGAAAAGCAACGGGATCAAGCGAAATGACATTGAGCGGAAATATTACTATCCGTAACAAGTCTGGTGTTCCTAAAACAATGCCGTGGCAGAAGACGATTAAAATTATGAAACCAAGTGGAACAGTTTCACTTCCAGAATTAAATGTATTGTACAGAGGTTATGCGAATAAAGTTGAAGCTGTCGCTTCAGGTTATGACCAAACGATCCTTTCGGGAAGTGGAGTTTCGTTGACGAAATCAGGAAACGGTTGGATCGCTAATCCAGGAGGAGGACGTGAAGCAACAATTACAGTTTCAGGTAAGTCATCAGTAACAAACAAAACAGTTTCTTTGGGATCATTTAAGTTTAGAATTTCTCGTTTACCAGATCCAGAGTTGTTCTTTGGAACTGCTCCAAGTGGTGAGCGTGGATCAAAAGCTGAAACGCGTTTGTTCGCGAAGTATAAGCCGGAGATTCCATTAAATGCGAAGTTTACTATCCTAAGATGGGAATTATCGGTGCCTGGTAACCCAACAGCACCACCAAGAGGTCAAGGTGGTCAGTTGACGCCAAAGGCATCTTCATTATTAAGACAAGTTAAACCTGGTACGATTATTAGTATCATGACAGACGTGAGAGGACCGGATGGTGTGACACGTAAGCGAGGTGGTTCTTGGAAAATATAATATTATGAAAAGTCTATTTTTAAGTTTAATTGCTATTGGTTCTGTAGGTGTGCTTTTTGCACAGCCAGAATTGAACGGTGGTCCTGTGAACGTTCCGGCTGACGGAATTGTAGATGGGGTTTACATCAAGGAACATATTCCTACAAAGAAAATGATTCCTTACGAATATGTTCGGGAAGCCGATGTAATCTGGAGTAAACGTGCTTGGGAATACATAGACTTACGTGAAAAAATCAACCATCCGTTGTACTATCCGTTGGATGAAATTACAGCGAACGGTACTTGGATTAAGCACGCTGAACGTTGGAGTCTTTGGACTGTCATTCGTCAGCATGTGTTGAATGGTGATTTGCGTTTATTCTCTCCATTTAGCGAGAATAACTTGTTTGGTGAACGCGACGGAGATCAATTAAAATATCCAGTTGATCCTCAACCGGGAATGAATTTTTACACAGATTCAGCATATCGTGAGAAATTGGTGTACTACTTTGGTCAATTGGGACCACAAAGTGATCAACCTTTATCGGATGAATATGGTGAGCCATTGGTAAGAATCGGAGCTGACGGTTTCGAAGAATATGTGTATCCTCCTAGAGATACTGTATGGTTTTCTTCTAAAGATATTATACAATATCGAATAAAAGAAGATTGGTTCTTTGATAAAGAGCGTTCAGTTTTGGATGTACGTATCATTGCAATCGCACCGGTTGTGAATGATGTTGAAGAGCAGCCTGATGGCACGAAAGTAATCAGAGGAACGAAAGAGTTATTCTGGTTGTATTTCCCACACTGTCGATTTGTATTCAATAACTATTTAGTATACAACGAGCAAAATGATGCCCAATGGATGAGTTTTGATGATTTATTCTGGAAACGTCGTTTCAATGCAACAATTTATAAGGAAAGTGGTGTTTTTGATCGTAAGATTGAAACCTACCGAACTGGAATAGATGCCTTGATGGAAAGTCAGAAAATCAAAGAAGATATGCGAACAATCGAGCACGATGTTTGGCAATTCTAATTGTAATTTCATAAAATTTAAAAAGGAGATCGAAAGGTCTCCTTTTTTTATGTCAATACTTTTTTCACGTGGAATTTGTAACGAAACAGGAATATTGAGGTTATGCTGTTAAACCCAACGCCATGAGATTCTTCCTTTTCACTAGTTTCTTCCTTTTCAGTTTTAGTTCAGGATATAGCCAAGATTGTTTTTGTGGCCAAACCAATTTCACAGATGGAGGAATAAAAGACGGTATCTACGCCAAATCAAATGTGGCAACCAAACAATTGGTTCCGTACACTCCTGTTCGAGAAGCAGACGTAATTTGGAGTAAACGCGTGTGGTCCTTTATTGATGTTCGCGAGAAGTTCAATCACCCTTTATTTTTTCCAATGGATGAAATTACGTCCAATGGAACTTGGATTAAAAGAAATGATCGAGTAAGTCTCTGGACTATCATTCGATGCAATGCACTTGCCGGAGATATCCAGGTTTTTTCTCCTTATAATCAGAACAATTTATTCGGAAATTATGATGGTGATCAACTGAAATATCCTGTGGAGTCTGGATTTGCCGGGGGTAATTTTTACACGGATTCAGCTTATCGAGAAAGTTTGCTGTATTACTTCGGGCGTTTAGGTCCACAGAGTGACATAGCATTAACCAATGAATATGGAGAACCAATTGAGGTAGAACTGGCAAATGGTGAGAGAACATATCAATATGCTGATCGTGATACCTTATGGTATACAAGCAAGGATATAGTTCAATGGAGAATAAAGGAAGATTGGTTTTTTGATAAGAATCGTTCAATGCTTGATCGAAGAATAATTGCTATCGCACCAGTTGTAAACAAAATTGAAGTAGATGCCAATGGAAATGAGATTATCGTTGGCACGAAAGAGTTGTTTTGGGTTTATTTTCCGCACCTGAGATACATCATCAATAATTACAATGTTTACAATCCACATAATGATTCTCAATGGATGAGTTTCGATGACTTATTTTGGAAACGTAAATTCCATTCCATTACTTACAAAGAAAGTAATACCGCCGACAGAACCATTGAGTCATACGCAACAGGCGTTGATGCACTCATGGAAAGCGAACGCATTAAAGAAAAGATGCGAAACTTAGAGTCTGATGTCTGGCAGTGGTAAATGTCTTCAGTTCAATTGAAACTGTTGGCCTTTGGTTATTGGTTGTTGGGATCTTCCTGGTCCAACATCCAATAACCAATCGCTGACTGCAGAGCTGGATGAATAAAACTACATCAAAAACTTTCCGAATGGGTAAAACCGTAGTACCTTTGCCCGCATGATTCAATTGGACAATCTCGGTGTTTTTTTACCTCAGGGATTTTTATTTAAAAATGTAACGGCTCAAATCAACAAAGGAGACAAAGTAGGTCTTGTTGGGAAGAACGGTGCGGGAAAGTCAACGATATTGAAACTCGTTGCGGGTAATGATAAACCTTCTGAAGGTAGAATTCACAGTCCAAAAGATACCACGATAGGGTATTTAAGTCAAGATTTACATCTAGACACCCCCAAACCTGTATTTGATTTTTTAAATGATTCCAATCCGGAATTGAATAGAATCCGAACGCGATTAGAAGAAATCAATCGCTGGTTACACGAACAGATTACGAGTCGGAAGACTATCTGTCCATGTTGGATGAAATGAGTGATCTGAACCACTCCTTTGATATTCTAGAGGGATTTCAATGGGAAGAAAAGATAACGGCAGCGCTGAAGGGACTTGGATTCCAAGAAGAAGAATTGAAAATGCCGTTGAATACGTTTTCCGGAGGATGGAAAATGCGCGCAGAATTAGCAAGAATCCTCGTGAATACGCCAGATATTATACTTCTCGATGAGCCAACGAATCATCTGGATATACTTTCAATAGCTTGGTTAGAGCAATATTTACAAAAATTTGAAGGAGCAGTAGTTGTTATTTCGCACGATAGATTATTCTTAGATAACGTCACAAAAAGAACATTGGAAATAACCCAAGGAAAACTATTGGACTTTCCTTTTTCGTATTCAAAATATAAAATAGCGCGTGCTGAAGAACTTGAACGTCTGGAAAGCGCCCAGAAGCAACAACAAAAGGACATAAAGCAAACGGAAGAATTGATCAATAAATTCCGTGCAAAAAAAAATAAAGCGGCATTTGCTCAATCTCTCATCAAGAAATTAGAGAAGACGGAGATCATTCAGGTCGACAACGATAAAGTTTCGAAGATGAAAGTGGCCTTTCCCTTAAGTCACCAACCTGGTAAATGGGTGCTCGAAATGGCGGATATGGGTAAGACTTTTGGCGATAAGGTGTTATTTAAAAACATAAATCTAACGGTTGGTAGAGGAGAGAAAATTGCTTTGTTGGGTGCAAATGGAGTTGGTAAATCGACCTTACTGAAACGGATCATGAATCGACTTCCAGGAGAGGGAACTGTAGAGTACGGTCATAATGTCAATATTTCGTATTTCGCTCAAGATCAAGCTGAAACGCTTGATAAAACAAAGACGATCTATGAAACGGTTGATGAAGTAGCCAAAGGTGATATTCGAAAAGACTTGCGAAGTATCCTCGGCGCGTTTTTGTTTTCTGGAGAAGACGTAGATAAAAAAGTAGCAGTTCTTTCTGGTGGAGAGCGAACGCGATTGGCGCTATGCCAGTTGTTATTAAGCCCATCTAATTTTTTAATATTGGATGAGCCAACGAATCACCTCGATTTACAATCAAAAGAAGTTTTAAAAGAAGCTTTGATTAACTATCAGGGCACTTTTGTTGTCGTTTCACACGACAGAGAATTTCTCGAAGGATTAACGAATCGAATTTGGGACATCGAGGACCAAGGCTTGCGGATTCACCATTTTTCAGTTAAAGAATTCCTGGTTCGGAAACTGGAGATGCAAAATGGACCTCAAGAAAAGCCTGTTGCAAAAAAGAAAGTTGAAAAGGTAGTTGAAGCCAACAAACCTAAAAAATCAAACCTTTCCTACGAGGAGCAGAAAGAAAGAAAACGTCTAAAGAACCAACTTCAAACTCGAATTCGCAAGGCAGAGGATACAATCGAAAAATTGGAGCAAGAAATTCACCTGTTGCAACAAGAAGTTGAAAAAATGGATTATTCAGATGAAGATAAATCGGCTAAACTTTTAGGGGATTTTGCAAATAAAAAATCTGATTTGGATGAAACGATGACGGAGTGGGAGAGGGCTACGGAAGAGTTATTGGCTGTCGAAGATTAACGATTCCTTCTTTTCTTTCTTCGCGCCTCCTTTTTGTGTCGTCTTTCATTACGTTTTAAGGACTTTTTAAATTCTTTGGACTGCATATCAGCAAAGTTTTTTTTCGCCTCTTTCATTGCTTTTTTCGCCTCTTTTTCTTTCTTTTTATTCTTTTTGGCAAGAAGTTTTTCTGCCTCTTCTACTGATGAAGGGTTTTTACTTTTTTGTGCATAGACGATGGATCGGTTATTAAAAACCAACAAAAGCAATAAAGCGAATTTAAATAGCGTTTTCATCTTATATTTGTTCCCTGTATTAACGATATGAAGTTAAGGATTATTTTATTGTTGTTGCCTTTTGTTTTTGCTCTTTCGTGCAAAAAGAATCAGAATCACCCTGTGCCTAGTGTTCCCGTAGATATGACCATCAACATTAATCTGCCCTCGTATATTAA
>CBFIBY010000098.1:7339-10013 GCA_965660955.1 Crocinitomicaceae bacterium
AACTGGAGTCAGCGGCTGGGTGTATGTGAATGGTGGTTCTCGAGGTATAATTGTGTACAGAAGAAGTCAAGATGAATTTCTGGCATTTGATCGACATTCTCCAGCAGATCCAAACGGGACTTGTCCGCAACCTTTAACACCTGATGTGAATAATTTCTTAACCTTGCTTGACACGTGCAATAATGCTTCATTTTCTATGTATGACGGATCTCCGATTTCGAATTCTGAATTTGGTTTAAGGGTGTATCAGACAATTTGGAATGGTTCTTCGTCTCTTCGCATATTCAATTAAGGAAGGATTCCGTATTTTTGCAGAAATATTTTACCCGTGAAAGAAGTTAAAATCACTATAATTGATCGAGAAGGTGAATCGCATGAATTGGTCGCACCTACTGATATGAGCATGAACATCATGGAAGTTTGTAAAGCATATGAACTGCCCGTTTTGGGAGAATGCGGTGGGATGGCCATGTGTGCTACTTGTCAATGTTACCTAGAGTCAGATCACCAATTGCCTGAACAATCAGACGCGGAATTGGATATGTTGGATCAAGCTTTCTTTGTGAAGGCCAATAGTCGACTTGGGTGTCAAATCCATGTTGAAGACGCTATTGATGGACTTGTTCTTCGATTAGCGCCTGAAGCTTAATTTAGAATACGAAGCTTAAACCTGTTTCCATGGAAACAAAATTCGTTATTTGAGCTCTTCGGACCTGATCACGATAATCGGCTAACGCAAAGCCAAATTCATCACTTTTATTGTCAAAGAATGCAGCAAACTTTGTGATGTTCAAATTGTATCGAAATCCTATATTGAATAATAAACTTCGCGTAATGGGCAGCCTAAGATTGATTTTGTACATCAAAGAATAACTTCTGATTTTGTAGGTGTCATAATCAAAAAGCTTGTCTTCGTCGTGATAGGTAACTTCTGGAAAGCCTTGTGTAAGAATTAAATAATCGTCTTTTAATGGTTTATTTGTATAGATACCGAAGCCAATTTGATTGGAAAGACCAAAGGGAACAATTCCTCCTGAATTGGTAAATTCAATAATGGGCATTATCCCCACGGATTGATTCCGAAAGAAAGTCGACTTCAATACATTCTTGCTCTGTAAAGTACCACTTGCGTTGAATGGATGGAGAACCGTTTTGTAGCGTAGAAAACTTCCCTGAAGGAGAAAAGCTACGCGGTTGCTTACAGTTCTTCCCAAAGTAAAGTTCATTCCGTAAGTCAGTAGATTTCTGCTATCCTTGAAATTGTTCGTTCCATCCGTGGCTTTTCGATAGTCATCCTCATTGTTGAAAATGTTGTAAAATGCGGGTGAAAATAAACGTCCATCAACACTAATAATGTTGCGTTTACCAATAAATCCTGAGTTTTGCGCACTAATGTGACGCGTTGTGAACAAGACAATTACCAAACAAAAAACTTTGATGAAATTTACCATTGTGTTGTTTTGTATGGGTTGGAGAAGATGTCGTACAATTTGGTTTCTATGCTATATTGACTCAATGGTTCTTTGAAATAATAATACGCTCCTGAAACAATTTTGGCTTCTTCTAAATCTACGACCACAATGTTTAATTCGGTTTCATTTCCTTTTATAAAAGGAATCGGTAGATAACCTAAAAGCCCAGGACCTGTGAATACAAGCCACAATGCACTTGGATTGAACTGAGGTCGATAATAGTGTTCAGCCACGGAGAAGACCAATTTAGTGGTTTTAAACTCCTGTTTGATAGCGTTAATTTTTGAATAATCAACGGGAAATACATCTTCTCCATCTGCATTGGCAATTTGAATTAGCATGGATGTAAAAAAGCTCTTTTGATTGAAGCCATTAGTTCCAAGTTTATCCAAATTGGCTTTCCCTACTGTCGTCATTTTTAGGTCTAGTTTATCCGCAATAAATTCAAAACCGTCGACGACCTTGTCTTCCATTTCGGCTGAACCATTGTGATCTACTTTACCCTTTTTGTAACTTATTACGGCAGGTTCAACTAAAATGAACTTCGATAAATCAATTTTACTTTCATCACTTTCTCGTTCCTCTTTGAGGAATTTTTTCTGTTCAGTTCGGGACATCCTACTGAAGCTTTCATCCCATTCTTCTTTGTCATCTATTTCTCTCTTAACATTTTCATATAAAGTCATGAAATCTTCCTGTTCCATTAAATCGGGAATCATATAGAGATAGAAGTCTGAACTATCTATTTCTGTTGGTGACTTGTCCTTGTTCCTTTTTCGACGAATTTTTTCGTATTTAGATAAATTTTCATCCTCTTCAATTATTAAGCCACCCTCTTTCTCTGTTGTATCGATTGTATTCGCTTTACGAACACCTTCTTCAAAATTATAAGTCTAATAATCTCCAAAATCAAACCGATCATTCATGAAAAGTGAGCGATTGGTACGTTCGCTAATTTCCCTTATTTCTGGGTCATTGGGGAATTTTATGCGACAATCTTCAACGACACGAACGGCAAGCGTTGTCAGTTCTTGCTCTTTCAAATTTTTAATGAAAACATGCATTCCTGCACCTTCACCTTCCAAATCACGCCGTGCAATAACCGTTTGATTGATTTTGTTTCCCTGTTTCATTATGGATAGTCCCAACCAACATTGGGCCTTCATCCGATGCAAATACAAGGACTCCGGAAATTCTTTTTC
>CBFIBY010000099.1:0-9831 GCA_965660955.1 Crocinitomicaceae bacterium
CTGATCTTCAAACCATTCTTTGAAAATGGTAAGCGCTGCTTGATCTGATATGCCTTCTTGCTCGATAATCGGGTCGAAGAATTTCTCTAATTCAGAATAACCGTAGAATGACCAATATGGGCTGTATCCCCATCTTGCATACATATATCTCAGGTTGTTTTTTTGCAATTTTCGAACTTCTTCGTTTGTGAAGTACTCACTGATTTTTTCTAAGTTAAAATGTTGTCGATACGGATTGTTTTTCCAGTTTGGAACATCCCAAGCTGCACCAAGTATTTCGACATGGTGACGAAACAGAATAGCATACATATGCTTTTTTTCTGCCAAGTCCATCAGTCTATCAAATCCAAACATTTCATCTTGCTTGTTTTGATAATTAAAAATATTGTACCAATCGGGAAGCGATCCTTGCGCGCCTATTTCAAAGCGAACGAAGTTGCCATATACGGCAGCCAACTTCTCCACGCCTCCCATTTGTCGGCGGTTTTGAGAGGGTTTGTAGGTGGTGAATCCTCCGCTTGAAATGTTCATCCCATTGGTAATAAAACGTTCTCCGGATTGTGCATAATACAAAAATCGGTCTTTGTCTGTGCCTGTGTGCAGAACAGTTAACGGTCCTTTATGCGATGATGAAATACAAGTGAATTGCGCAGTGTAAATGATCGGCTTATTTTCTCCTTTTACTTTTGCTTCAACTTCCACTGTCCAACTTCCAATTTCGTCTGGGGCAAATCGCAAACGCCACGGATTTTCAGTAAATTTCTCAACAAAAAGATCTTGTCTCAAATCTTCTTTGAATTCTTGATAATAAAAACCTATTCCTTTTTTGAGTTTTCCGTTCGGCGAAGAGAAAATAGCTGTAACATCAACTTCATTGGGGTCATACGGATTCAACCATGCTCCTTTTCGAGAATTCACAAAGTCTTGAATTTTTTGATCGATTACTTTGCCGAGGTTGAAGCCAAGTTCCATCGTTTGATTTTGATTGGCAACAAACGCTTTTCCTTGCGGTTTTATCCAAATCAAATCGTTTTTGGCGATAATTACATCTTCATTTGCCGAAACAACTATAGAAAACGAAAAAACAAACAGTAGGAAAAAAAATACTTTCATGGTACAGGAATTTAGTCCCACTAAGGTCGTTATTTTTCTGGAATAAGTTTAGTGAAGATTAATTTTCCCGTTGCATCAAATATTCAGCGAGACCTTCGAGATCCTTTTTGTTCTCATCAGAAACTGAAATAAGTTTCATTGCAGACATTGCCTTTTGACGATGTTGCTCCATTGCGTTCTGGGCTTTTTCGCGAATATTTAATTCATTGAAAAGTGACTTTACTTCGGTCACTTTCTTATCCAAATTGGTTTCGGATTCTAGCGTTCTAAATTTGGATTTTTGATCCTGGTTCGCATCGGTTAAAGCCTGTAAGTATAACAGAGTCTTTTTGTTCGCTATTACATCACCACCGATTTGCTTGCCGAATTTTTCTGGGTCACCGTATAAATCCAGAATATCGTCTTTGATCTGGAAGGCTAAACCTAACTCTTGGCCAAAGGTGTACAATAGTTTCCTGTCGTTTTCAGAGGCCTTCGCAACGATTGCACCGAGCTCTAAAGCACACCCTAAAAGAACGGAAGTTTTTAAACGAATCATCTCAATGTATTCCGAAATCGTAACGTCATCCCGACTTTCGAAATCCATATCCATTTGTTGACCATCGCAAACTTCGACTGCGGTACGGTTAAAAACAGCCATTAAATCCGCTAAATCTGAAGGTTTTTGTTTACATAATTCTTGATAGGAATTGACCATCAAGACGTCTCCGGAGAGGATCGCAATGTTCTCGTTCCACTTAGTATGCACCGTAGGTTTTGCTCTTCGCAAAGGTGCTACATCCATAATGTCATCATGAATCAAGGTGAAATTATGAAACAATTCGACAGCCAAAGCAGCATGAATGGCACTTTCTGCTGGAGTTGAAAATAATTCAGCACCGAGTAAAGTTAAAACTGGACGAATGCGTTTTCCTCCGAGTGTCATGAAATATCTGAGTGGATCGTAGAGATTTTCAGGCGATTTTGGAAAATCGTACGTGCTAATTTGCTCCTCAATCAACTTTGAGAGCTGTTTAATTCTTTCGGTCATTTCAATAATTCAAGAAGGTAATTTCCATATCCACTTTTCGTCAAGGGTTCAGCTATTTGTTTCAGTTTACCAGCATCAATCCATCCGTTTTTGTATGCAATTTCCTCTATACATCCTACTTTCAAACCTTGTCGTTCTTCAATCACTTGAACAAATTGACTGGCTTGCATAAGTGATTCAAAAGTTCCAGTATCCAACCAAGCTGTTCCTCGATCCAGGACGGCCACTTTCAATTTTCCTCTTCGCAAATATTCAGCATTTACGTCGGTGATTTCATATTCACCTCTAGCGGATGGTTTTAAGTTTTTAGCAATTTCAATCACTTCGTTGTCATAAAAATACAAACCTGGTACTGCAAATTTTGATTTTGGATGTTCAGGTTTCTCTTCGATAGAAATAGCGGTCATGTTGTCGTCAAATTCTACAACACCATATCTCCTTGGATCGCTCACGTGATAGGCATAAACAACTCCACCATCCGGGTTCGTATTCTCACGTAAAAGGTTGTCCATTCCTGTACCGTAAAAAATATTGTCTCCAAGAATAAGTGCAACATCATCTTCGCCGATGAAAGACTCTCCAATCACAAATGCTTGTGCCAATCCATTTGGAATTTCTTGGACAGCATAGGATATCTCACAACCTACATTTTTTCCATCGCCTAGAAGTTTTTCAAAGTGAGGCAAATCGTGAGGTGTAGAGATGATTAATATTTCACGAATTCCCGCACTCATTAAAATTGACAAAGGATAATAAATCATCGGTTTGTCGTAGATGGGCATCAATTGTTTGCTGACAGCCAGCGTAAGTGGATGTAGTCGTGTTCCAGAACCTCCAGCTAAAATTATTCCTTTCATTCTGTTATGTTTGGATTCGTATCTTTTACCTGTAAATCCCCAAAATCTATTTCGCTTTCTTCATCATAAGCATCAAAATAAGGTTCTTGAAAGGCTTTGGTGGTAATTCTTCTTTGTAAGGACAATAGTAAACTAGGCAGAACAATTAAGTTCGTTAACATGGCGATCAGCAAGGTCAATGAAATAAGTAAACCTAATGCTTTTGTTCCGCCAAATTCTGATAAAGTAAATACGGAGAATCCACAGAACAATACAATAGAGGTGTAGAACATCCCTAAACCAGCTTCGTAAATTGCTTTGGTGATACAACGTTTTAAATCGTGCGGATAAAGTTTTAATTCTTGACGGTATTTTGCCAAATAATGAATCGTATCGTCGACAGAAATACCGAAGGCAATACTAAAGACCAAAAGAGTAGATGGTTTTAGTGCTATTCCAAACCATCCCATCACTCCACCAGTGAAAAGCAAAGGAATAAGATTGGGTATCAATGAAACAAGTACCATTCGCCATGAACGGAAAAGTAAAGACATCAATATCGCAATACCGATAATCGCGAAAAGCAGACTTGTGAAAAGGTTGATAACCAAATATTGTGTTCCTTCGGACGCTACGACAGCCGTCCCCGTCAATGCTACGTCATAATAATGATCATCAATTGCGGTGCGTAACTTCTTTTTAAATCCTTTGGACGAATAATAATCTTTTAGTTTCTCAGGGTTTACGTCAAACGCATATTGCAATTCTTCATCACCACTCGTAATCGCTTCCGCCAGATTGTTATACACCCCAGAATTTTGGAAAATCAACGTGTCAAGATATTTGTTATTTTTTCCATCGTATTTTGCATACAGTTTTTCTATATGTGCTTTTTCGGGATTGAAAATAGAATCAATCTTCACGCGCATGGAATCAACTTTTAGCGCAACCTCATAGGAACCCAAATCCATCATTTGTGTCCGGATTCTCAAATATCGAGCGTTCGTATCAACTAATTCATTCAAAGAGAAACCACCACCATTGGCGTTGGTCATGTTGAAGTTATCCATGTATTTCTTCAAGCGCAATTTATCCCTACCCGAAATCAATTTGTATTGATCTGGGTTGTTCCCATGAAACGCCATGTTAATCACCTTGATGAAATCTACAATTGAAATGGATTTTCCGAATAGCGTGTCTTTGGCATAGGTATCCTGAACAGCCTCCATTTTTCGCATCGTTTCGTTCGAAAAAAGTTTGTTTTTTGACTTGTAATTGATAACAATTTCGAAAGGAATCGATCCGCCGAATTTGTCTTGCATGAACTCTATGTCTTCTAAGATTTGATTACCAGCAGGTAAATCGCTTGTAATATTCCCTGTGGCTTGAATACGCGTGAGTCCAATAAAACTCATCACAACTACGAAAATTACAACAACATAGACGATAGGTCTTCTTGTTTGAACAAGATTTGTAATCCAATTGATAAACCCAACCGCCATTCTTCTATCCAAATGTTTTAAATGTCTCTTCTTAGGCGTTTTGGAGAAAGAGGCAACGATCGGTAAAATTGTAATCGAAAGTAAGAAAACAACTAAAATATTCAAAGAAGCAACGATTCCAAATTCAGTCAATTTCTCTGAGTTGGTAAGAATAAAAGTGGAAAATCCCATCGCGGTTGTGAAGTTGGTCAGGAATGTTGCGGTTCCAATCTTTCGAATCACCCGTGTGAGGGCTAAGGTTTTTTTCCCGTGTTCTCGAATTTCTTGATGGAATTTGGTCATCAGGAATATACAGTTGGGTATGCCGATGACAATCATTAGTGGTGGAATCAAGGCCATCAGAATGGAAATATTGAAGCCCATTAAACCAATGGAACCCATCGACCAAATCACCGCAACGAACACTACGGTATTACATATCAACACTACGCGAATGGAGCGGAAAAAGAGCCAGAGTAGAAGAGAGGTGACGAAGATGGAAAGACCAATGAAGATGTACATTTCATTGATTACTTTCTTACCTATAATTACTCGTAAGTGCGGGAGACCGGCGTATCTGATTTTCCCCAAATGCTTTTCATACGATGCTGCCACCTTTTCAATGTCTACGACAACATTCGCCTTTTTCTGATCCGACAAGTATCGTTCATCGATACCAATCATCATGATGGAAACGTTTTCTTCGTCGTTGTACAGTATGTTTTTGTAAACGGGATTGTTTCGAATTTCCTTCTTGATATCTCCTATGCTTTTTTCCTGGAAGGAAACATCCGAAAAGATTCGTTTGGCTTCGAATTTATTTTCTTCTTCGTTGTTGGAAATCGTGAAAAGTGTAGCTTCAGAAATGATGGACTCAATTCCTTTGTATTGCAGGATAGAATCACCTAATTCTTTCCATTTTAAGAAGGTTTTTTCATTGTAAAGATCATCGTTGTCGATGGCCAATACAAGTGAGCTTCCATCTTCTCCGAAAAGCTCTTTGAACTTCAAATAAGCTGATTGCGCCGGAGATTCTTTCGGCAACATATTACCATATTTGTTGTCAATCTTTAATCCTGTTAGGGCAAAATATCCAAAAAAGACGGTCAGTAAAGTGATGATACCGAGAATAAAGACTCGATTTCTAAGTATCAAATTAGCAATTTTTTGCCACATGCAGGATGTTCTTTTTTTATCTGTTAAAGGCGATAAAAGTACTTATTTCCTTTGTTCCAGCCAAGTTTCACTTATTTCAAATCTTCTTCTAACCACTTGAAAAATTCGCGTTGCCAAAGCATCCCGTTTTGTGGTTTTTGAATCCAATGACCTTCTGTCGGAAAGTACAAATAGCGACTTTTCAATCCCATCAGTTGAGCAGCTTGAAATGCCTGCATTCCTTCACCTTCTGGAACCCTGAAATCCATACCTCCGTGAATGACTAACATTGGCGTATTCCAATTTTTAACCATTTTGTGCGGACTATTTTTCTCGTATAGTTCTTTGTTCTTCGGATCCCAATATGGTCCTCCAATATCCCAATTCGCAAAAAAGAGTTCTTCTGTCGTTCCATACCAGCTTTCTAAATTGAATAACCCGCAATGTGCAATAAATGTTTTGAAACGATTGTTATGAATACCCGCTAAGTAATAAATGGAATATCCTCCATAAGAGGCGCCAACGGCTCCGAGTTTGTCATTGTCAACATATGATTCTTTTGCCACCTCATCAATCGCGGACAAATAATCACGCATAGGTTGACCGCCCCAATCTTTTGAAATGGCCTCGTTCCATTCTTGTCCAAAACCTGGTAAACCTCTTCGGTTGGGAGCAACAATAATGTAGCCTTGTGAAGCCATCAACATCAAATTCCAGCGATAAGAAAAGAACTGACTCACCATACTTTGCGGTCCACCTTGGCAATACAACAAGGTTGGATATTTCTTGTTGGGATCGAAATTGGGTGGGAATAAAACCCATGTAAGCATGTCTTTTCCATCCGAAGTTTTTATCCAGCGTTCTTCAATTGTAGGTTTGGTGATGTTTTTCATTTCATCACGATTTACTTGTGTTATCGCTTCGACAGTTTTCTTTTTTCGGTTGTAGATATACAAATCTGTTGGATCAAGCATCGATTGCATCCCAAGAACTATTATTTTGTCACAAAGGCTGTAGTGCACAACATTTTTCCGTCCGGTTGTAAGTTGGGTGGTAATATTCGATTTTAAATCGTGTGAGAACAACTGCTGTACACCACGATATGGCGCTGAAAAAACGATTGATTTCCCATCTTCTTCCCATTGAAAATTACTAACAGTGAGGTCTATACTCAGTTTAACGGGCATTATTTTTCCAGAATTGAAGTCTTTTAAATGGATAATGTTCTTATCTGCTTCGAATCCGTTCCGTCCCATGCGCAACCAGCTAAACTTTATGTTGTTAGGTGATATCGTTGGTGTATTATCGTATCCTAAACCATCGGCTGTGTAATTCAGCGTGGTCTGCGTAGCAATGTTATATTCGTATATATCGCTGTTGGTACTCACAGCAAATTCTTTGCCCCGCATTTTTTTACACGTATAGTAAATTTTGCTGCCATCTTTTGAAAATATGACGCCTTCACTTCCCGAAAAAGGAGGGACGATTCCGTCGTAACCCTCACCGTCTAGAATGTCTAAACCACTGTCTGCAACTTTGTTGTTCGAAATGGAATATAAAACCAGGTGGGTTTTGAATTCATCTTCCCATCGGTTCCAGTGACGATACATCAAATCATTTTCAATTCGTGCATTCGCCAAAGGCAAATCTGGGTGAATATCATGGATTGTTTTCTCTGTTTTTATTGGTTGCAAAAGAATAATTTTGTCTTCGTCGGGTGAAAGTACATATCCTTCTATTTCACTTTTTAGATTGGAGAATTGAATTTTATTTCCACCTATTGCGTTCATTTTCCAAAGCTGAACACTTCCTGTTTCTGTTGAAAGAAAGATGATTTCACCTTTTGATGTCCATTTCGCTTCGAACTCTGAAAAAGGCGTATTGGTTAATTGAATCGATTTTTTCTCCTCGAAATTATAAACGTACAAATCTGTGTTCCCCTTGTTTGATTCAACATCATAACTTGAAAGGCTGTACAAGATATTTTCTTTGTCTGGAGAAAGATCACCGCCTCCGAGACGATTTAATTGCCATAGTTTTTCTGGACTAAATATTTCTTGTGCTTGAACGGGAAGGCATAACAAAGCTATTCCCAGAAGGAGTGTAAATTTCATAATAAAAAATTGGTCTTGTGAAGTTATTAATTCTCGCGAGATTGGAGAATTCCTTCGGCGGATTTCTTTTTGATTTGATTTCGGCGAAGTAAACCGATTCCAAGTAAAATGATTCCTGTGGCTGCCATTCCAATTAATGCATGGCCAACTGCAGAACCTATATCACCATAAAATGAGCTGGAAAAGACAAGAATGTTTAAGCCGACTAATGCGACTATCATGGTGCGTTGAAATCTTCTAATTCCCTTCATTCATGTAAATTACACATGAAATTTAGAAATTATTTGTGATAAACACAACTAAAATGATCAAATATCCTGCGCTATTCCTTGATCACTAATTTGAAACCTTTTCCGTGTACATTCATGATTTCAATGTTCGGGTCTTCTCGCAACAACTTACGAATCTTAGCGATGTATACATCCATACTTCTTCCGTTGAAGTAATTATCATCGCCCCAAATTGCGCGCAAGGTAGCTTGTCTGTCTAAGATTTCATTTTTGTTCTTTACAAGCAAATGAAGAAGTTGATTTTCTTTGGTTGTCAACTTCTTTTGACCTTCGGCGAGGTGAAGAATACGGTAAGTCGGTTCGTAAGCAATATTACCTACCATGTATTTCTCTTCACCATCGTTTTTATCCGCATCCGATCGTCTTGAAATAGCCGTAATCCGTGCTAATAACTCTTCCATAGAGAAAGGTTTTGTCAAGTAGTCATCTGCGCCAAGAGCAAAGCCTTCCAGTTTATCTTCTTTCATCGCTTTGGCTGTTAAAAAGAGAATGGGGATTTTTTTGTCCAACTCACGAATTTCTTTTGCTAAAGTAAAACCATCCATTTCTGGCATCATTACATCGAAAATACAAAAGTCAAATTTTTTCTGATTGAATTTTTCAAATGCTATTTTACCGTTTCTGGTTAAATCAACAGTATACCCTTTGCTTTTTAGGAAGTTAGATAACAACTCTCCTAAATTTAAATCATCTTCTGCTAATAATATGTTCATGGTCTTACTTGTTTTCGTTTATTTCTATTCCAAATGTCGATCCTTGACCGAAACTGCTTTTAACTGTGAGGTTCCATCCGTGCATTTCTGCTATGGACTTTACATAACTCAATCCGAGACCGAATCCTTTTACGTTGTGAACGTTTCCAGTAGGTACACGGTATAATTTATCAAATATTTTATTTATATGCTCTTTTTTTATCCCAACACCGCTGTCTTTAACTAATATTTTGATTTTTCCTTTCGACTTCTTAAGTGCAACCGTTATTTCTGGTTTTTCTGGGCTGTACTTTATCGCATTGTCGATCAGGTTGTTAATGCAATTTGATAGGTGCATCCTATCGGCTTGAACTTCAACTAGGTCTTGTGTTATTTTGGTTTCCAGCTTTCCAGCTAATGATTGAACACGTAACTGGACATTTTGTGTTATATCAAAGATCAGTTCGTTGAGATTTACTGTTTCTTCCTGTAGGTTGATTTTTCCTTTTTGAAGCACATTGCTTTGAAGAATACTCTCCACCAATAAACTTAATCGCTTGTTTTCTTCCGAAATCATCTTTACATATGGGGAAGCTTTTTCTACTGCCGTACCCATCATTTGATTGTCACCCATTGCCTCACATGCCAAGGAAATTGTACTTATCGGGGTTTTAAATTCATGTGTCATATTGCTGACGAAATCATTTTTTAAATCCGAAAGTCGTTTCTGTGCAAGTATCGTCCGGAACATGAATACAATGGTGATAACGATGATTAACATCAAGGCCAAGCTGAAACCGATTGTTCCCGCCATCTCTTTCAAAATAAAAGCATTCTTCTTTGGGAAGAAAACATGTAATGTCAAGTGATCGTCCAACATGTTGTTGGGGAACAAGCCAATTCTACTGGATTTCGTTAATGTTGTGTCAATTTTGGTGCTGTAGTTTTTTGGTGCATGCTTGAACAGAACAGGTAAAGTATTCTCGTCCTCAATCATAAATTGATACTCTTCCGGCAATTCATCCACTTTGAATTCATTTCGCAAGATGGAATCTAAAAACGCAACGTCTATCCTGTCCGCAGGTTTGGCGTACACGTTATTTCGGAACGTTTCTACAAG
>CBFIBY010000100.1:0-9805 GCA_965660955.1 Crocinitomicaceae bacterium
GGTTGTAAAATTATTGATCCCCAAATCGAGGATAATGTTGAACAAGAAAGATAGATTCAACAAGGTAAAATACATTCCATATTCTTCTGCACCCACTCGATTTTGAACGCCAGTATCTATCCAAAATATGGCAATTGGCTTTATCAAAAGGTTTAAAACCAATAACAAAAGAAGGTTTGAGAAAAACTTTTTCTGCATGTTACTTGTCTAAACGTCCAAATCCTGATTTAATTGGGGAGAAAGAAAAAATTCTGGTGTTTGTGTTTCGTTTCGTCAAAATCTACAAGTCCTCCGTTCATTAAAACCTGAATTTTGTATCCAAGATTCGTCATGAATTCAAAGCATTTCGTGCGGTTTTCATTGTCCCACAGTTCCGTATAAACAATCGGTCTTTGTTGCTTCAAGAGTTTTTCTCCACCCCTTAATGCATGAAATTCATAATTCTCAACGTCCATTTTAATTCCCTGAATCTTGTGACTTGTAAACAAGTCATCCAGTGTTTTAACTTCTACTTCGAATTCTTCCCCATCATTCCATTCGGTAATTTCTGGTGTTTTGACATGACTTAATCCTTGCAATTTTGCTTTGCCATCGGTTGGCATGACCATATCTAATGTACCTGCCTCAGCGCCAACAGCACAGGGAATTACCTCCACGTTTTTCAATCGTTTCTTTTCAATAATGCTCCGAAGTACTTTTAGGTTCTCTGGCATTGGTTCAATGGAGTGAATGGTATTATTAGGGAATTTTTTGGCAAGATGAGCAGTCATTATTCCAATGTTGGCCCCAACATCTAAAATATCACCTTCTTGACTCAAAAGCGACATAAAGTGGAAAAAATCTCCTTCCTTTCTGTCCGAACGAAGTGTGGCTATTTTATACAACGAAAACCATTTCAAATATCGATTGAAACCTAAAATACGCTGTAAGATATATTTGATTTTACTTTTCACGATTCGCCAAAATTCGTTTTCCTCTTTTTACTGGAAGCGGCAAAGTTAGTCATAATCTAGGTTTCCTCTCAATCGTAAATTGGTCCAATTTCAATTATCCATGAAATCATAGATTTTCTCATAGTCACGGTATTCTTGACTTTATAGCGAACAAGTCGCGATACCTTTGACAACAACGATTTTACACGACAAATTCAGTAACTATAAAAATGTAACAATATGAAAACAAAAAAACAATTTATGCTTTTCTTGTTTGCCTTCTTCTTCGGAAGCAGTTTGTGGGCGCAAGAAAACACAGCTGCAACAGGCGGAGAGGCCACAGGTACGGGTGGAACGGTTAGTTTCACAGTTGGTCAAATCGATTATTCTGCACAAAGCGGAACGAATGGATCTGTCTCTCAAGGCGTTCAACAACCCCTTGAATTCTTTAATGTAGGCATCGAAGAAAATGTGAAAAACTTCTCCGTTCTACTTTTCCCGAATCCAACGGTGGCCGAACTTCATGTGGATTTAAAAAAAGTTTCCTTGGATCAGTTGAATTACATTTTGACAGATGCGTCAGGTAAACAAGTTCAAACATCAGAAGTATCCTCGGCAGAATTGACCATCAACATGGTGGATTACAACCGAGGAAATTACTTCTTAAACTTTGTTCAAAACGGTAAAGTCGTGGGTTCATACAAAGTGATAAAAAATTAAATTAATATCTAAACAATTAAAATTCAACAAGATGAAAACAAAATTACTTTTATTCGCAATGTTATTTATGGGCACGACTCTACTTGCCCAGACTCCTCAACAAATGAGCTATCAAGCCGTAGTTCGAGACGCTTCAGGCGCTTTGGTATCAAGCTCTCCGGTAGGTACTCGCATTAGTATCATTCAAGGTTCTACAACCGGTTCAAATGTTTATGTAGAAACTCACAACGTTTCTACCAACAACAACGGGTTGATGAGTCTAACTATCGGTTCGGGAACAGTTGTTTCTGGTTCAATGGCTGCAATTGATTGGAGTGCTGGACCTTACTTCATGAAAACCGAAACGGATCCAACAGGTGGAACAACTTATACTATTTCAGGAACTACACAATTGATGAGTGTACCCTATGCACTTCATGCCTCTTATGCTGATTCAGCAGGAGTACCTGGTGTTGCGGGACCGCAAGGACCAACGGGTGCAACAGGACCTGCAGGGCCAACAGGACCACAAGGTCCAATAGGAAATACTGGAGCAACAGGTGCTACCGGTCCAGCAGGACCAACGGGTGCAACTGGACCGCAAGGACCTCCAGGAGTGATTGGCGCAGCGGTTGGCTTCCATGCCAAAGCACCGAGCAATAGTGCTAATTATACCAACGGCATCTACAATACGATTGTATTTCCCACAGAGGTTACAGACCAAGGCAACAACTATAATCCTACGACAGGGATTTTTACAGCTCCTAGCGCTGGATTGTATCATATTGATGCACACTGTACGTTTATAACAAGTGGCTCTGCTCCTACTTTAGCTTCAACTTTAAGCCTAAATGGCCCAGGCCTTAGCTTAACGCGATACTTATTAAATGAAAACGGATCAACAAGATGGTCGAATGCAATTTCAACAACAGTATATCTCAATGCGGGAGCCCAAGTGAGAGTTCGACTATTCCATTTAAATGCGAGTACGACGTATAACCTCTTTGGCAGCAGTGGGGCTTACAATTCTTTTTCGGTACATAAGATTCTGTAAAATTTGATTAATGAGGTGTAAGAACGCCTTTTTTGGTTAATTACTGAAATTCAAATAAAGACAACTCCCTTGATTTCTCTTGGGAGTTTCTTTATGAATAGACCTTGGTTCCCTCCGTACAATTTTTACAAATATCGATTTCCTGCCGATTGGTAAAAACGGATTTTCGAAATGAGGTATATTCTTCCGATTGCCAAATGGACTTGAAAGAAGAGTTCGTCATGTCACCCAATTGATGAACGGCATCTTTGTCAAAACAACAAGGAACAGCTTTTCCATCCCATGTAATAACTGATCCGGACCACATGCGCCAACATTCATTCTTGAGTTTGTTCTTTAATTGGTACTTACCATTTGAACCCAGTTTGTAACGATTGTATTTGTCATTTTTCGGCATCAATAGATTTCCATTTTCAAAGTCATACAATTGCGCCGTTTTTATTCGCACCTCATCAATTTTCAACTCTTTCGCCTTTTCAAACAATTCAGGAATATCTTGCTCATTTGGTGCAACAGCCAAAAACTGGAAAATCAAATGTGGTGTACGACTATTCAACTTCTCCTTGGCTTCGACCATTTGCTTAGTGGCTTCTAGCACTTTTTCGAGTTTACCATTGATGCGGTATTGCTCGTAGCTTTTCTGAGTTAATCCGTCAATTGAAATCACCAAACGGTCAAGCCCCGATTGGACAATTTCTTCCGCCTTCACTTTATCAATAAAATGGGCATTTGTGGATGTTGCCGTATATATCTTTCGCTTCTTCGCGGCTCGAATTAATTCAAGAAAATCGGGATGTAAAAAGGGCTCGCCTTGAAAATAATAATTGACGTACGTGACGTGTGATTCTACCTCATCTAGTATTTTTTCGTGCAATTCATGGGATAATTTTCCTGTTGGTCGTGTGAATTGTTTTAACCCACTTGGACACTCTGGGCAACCCAAATTACACGCCGTAGTGGGTTCAATAGAAAGTGAAAAAGGTAGTGCCGAAGACTTACCGTTTTTTGTCCATTTTTGGATTTGATAAGAAATTCCTAACCGTCCGAAATTCCACATTCGAGAAAAAGTGAAATGCTTTACTAGACGAAAAGAATCGCTCCATTTGGACATGCGGTAAAATTAGGAAAATGAAATCGGATAATTATTTCAATAATGAGAAATGACCCGTTAATACATTGTATTTGTCTTCTTGCCCACAAGAAACGTAGCGCAAGGTATATCCATAAACCCCTTGTTGCATTTTTCGCCCTTTGTAGAATCCATCCCAACCTGCATTTTGGTCATACGATTCCCAAAGAATTTCTCCCCATCGGTCGTAAATCACTAGATGCCATTCGTGTGATTCTAAGGCCACAACAGGCGTCCAATTGTTGTTGTATTGATCACCGTCGGGTGTAAATGCATTTGGAATATATACGGTAAACGGTTCTATGTACAGATTTTGTGTGCTTCTATCTTCGCATCCATACTCATTTTGCACGATTTGGATTACTTCTTTATTACCTGAAGATTGATATTGATAGGCAAAATTCGGTGGAACATTGCTCGCAAAAACGCCATTGTCATCTGGTAAATAAGATATCAAACTCGCACCAATCGATTGGTCAATAAAAATCACTTCGGCATTACAGATATCAGTTAATTCTGTTGAAGTCGTGAAGCTAGAAACGGGCCTTGGTTTTACATCCACCAAGTCTCCTTTGGTTAATGTCAAATCAGCAATACAACCCTCGTTCGTGCTAATATTTAGTGTTACCGGATATACACCAGGAACGGTATACACATGACTTGGATTTTGAACGGTACTTGTTCCCCCATCACCAAAATCCCATTGATATTGAATCGGTGTATCAGAAGAACTCAAATCAATGAATTCCGCAGCAAATGGAACACATTGTGAACCGGGAGCGATTGTGAAATCAATAGTAGGTTCTTTGTAAATAAAGATGTTCGAACTAACGGATTCCGAGCAATCTAGATAATTTCCACTCAAAACAATGGTGTGATTTCCTGGGGTGGCGTAGGTTACCCCAAGTGCATCCGAACCAGTTGCCGTTGACGGCGTCGCAGCTGCACCCAAATCCCAAGAATAAGTCGTTATTCCCGCTGGGCCACTAACCGTTCCGACGAAATCAAAGCTATTGTTTGTAATACACAATGAATCTTGGTGTGTAAAGGAAAGCAGTAAATCTTGATATATTTCATAGGTAAACTGGACTGTATCGTAGCACGTTCCCGTTGAACCGGCAATTAACTGAATCGTATAATTTCCAGGACCAGCGTATGTATATGTCGGATTAGCTAGCGTACTCACATCTGAGGTAGTCGTCGGATCTCCAAAGTCCCACAGGTAATTGATACTTGCCGTTGACGTACTTGTAAACGAAATGGTCTGTCCGTCACACTCGTAGTCACTTGGTAATGAAAAATTCGCTATTGGAGGTTCAAAGATTGTAACATTCTTAGTTGTATCCGCAGTGCATTGTCCCCTAACACCCGATAAGGTCACAGGGTATACTCCTGGCCCCGAATATATTACCCCGTTTACAATAAGACTGCTTGCCGTCTGTGGGGTCGCATCTGTACCAAAATCCCAAGAATAGGTACTTGCTTGACTAGGATTCACAGGCGCACTTGCCGTTCCTACAAAGTCTATACTGTGACCATCAAAACACACGGAATCCGTCGCTGTGAAATCAACTAAGAAAGTATTATCCAGTATTATTTCCATTACCGCGGTATCTGTACAAGGCCAACCCGGATTCGCTACCAGAGTTGCATAATATGTACCCGGTGCAGGATAGGTAAAAGTAGGTTCAAACTGGGTGCTAACATCAGTTGACGTTCCTGGCACTCCAAAATCCCAAGAATAATTCGTTGCACCGAAACTATTGTTTTCAAAGTTCACTGTCAATCCGTCACAATACCCATTAAAAGTTGACAAATCCGTTTGAAGTGGAAGTGCCGCTTGAAGCGAAATCACACAATTAATTACAGTAAATAAAAAGTCCCTTGTGTTACCACCAAGATATACACCATTTCTGTATTCATCCACGCGAATACCTACGACATACAATCCGGTTAGATTCGGACTGGCCGTTAATTGCCCCGTTGCTGGATTAATGGAAATGGATGATCCTGGACCGAGCGGATTTGTGGCTCCATAGCCCACTTCCCACCCCACCAAAGGGTAATTCGGATTGGGAATTGGATTTGGTGCAGGATTAAAAGAGGATGCACCACCATACGGAGTAATTAGTGAATAAACCAATTGGTCACCATCAGGATCCGTGGCCGAATGGTCGAAATTCAAAATATCATTGTTGCAAATGGCAAGTGGCGGATAGTTGTTGAAGCGGGGTGAAGAATTCACTGTTGCCCCAGTTTCGGAACCTGGTATTTCAGCAACGAGCGTTAAACCTTCGCCTGGTGCGTTCGACAAATTTAATATCTGAGGTTGCCGACAACAACGTTGATATGCAACCTTATATCCTCCGGGAATTGGCGGTAAATTTATGATTGTCGTGTAAATCGCTCTTTCTGTGCAAATTCCAGTGGGAGCCTGAACACAGGGGTTATTGAATATAATTGGAAGTGTAACCGAACCTGGAAATGTAACATTGACATCCATTACGCGCTGATTGGCTGCATTAAAAACGCCCAAAGGCAATGGACTATCGTATTGAGCTCCTGTCGTTGTGTTACAATCTCGATAAAGTGCAATGAAGAATTGATAATTATTACTCCCTAAATAATCGTACCACATGTCTCCACCAACAATATGTGCTGCATGTGCTGAGAACTGGCTGAAAAAACACAGCCACAATGAAAACCAAATATGTTTCATGTTGAATCTCATAGTTTGTAGACGCTTTTATAGCAAAAAGGATGCCTAAATTCCTCGTATCATTTTATAACATTTCAAATTGCGTGTAGTTCAATTCCTCTTGCAATTTTCTACAATTTACAATTTTCTGCTGTGAAACATCAGAATCATCGGTGAAATGAATTGGTCCAATCTTGAATTGCTGAGCCACTTTTGAGTAATATTCTTTGCGAGTTGGATGATCTGGATGACAGACATTTATCACCTCGCCAAAATGATTATCCTCGATTATTTTTAGCATGATTTTCAGGATGTCTTTTCTATGAATTAAATTCACTTTTTTATTAGGATTGTCATTGATCTCCTTTTTTGCCAAATAATGAACTGGATTTCTATCCTCCCCAATTAATCCCGCCAATCTCACGATGCACAGACGATTATTTACTTGTTGCTTCAAGACCTTTTCGGCTTCTAATAAATCATTGGATTCTTCTGGTTTGAACCTGTAATCTTCCCGCGCATCTTCCAAATGATTTGGATAAACACCCGTCGAACTCGTCACCATCAATTTTCCTTCATGGGATAAATGCTGAGCGAAAGAACTTAATCCTGAGGCATAACTGATATCTGAAAATACGCTCGGAGGAAGGTTAAGAATTAAAATATCGGATGCCTCAATTTCCTTTTGAATTGACGCAGAAATCGGCGATGAACTTTCCCAAAGCATTGCATCAATGCCCGTTTTCTTAATCTTCTCCGCTTTTTCTGAAGTTCGAGTGGTGCCCCAAACGGAGTATCCGTGAGTGAGTAGAAAACTAGCCAAACTTTCACCTAGCCAACCTAAACTAACTACTCCGACTCTACCCTTGCTTTGCATGGTTGTAAATTTAAGAATCGTAGACAATTTGAACAACATTTATTCCACTTGATATGTTAATTTTGCAGTATGAAATTCAATCGGATTTTTGTGAAGTTGCACTGGATTAGTTTGGTGCTTATTTTACTTGTTTTTGTGGCAGGTAGCGTGGTGAGAACTTCAGGCTCTGGAATGGGTTGTCCGGATTGGCCGAAGTGTTTTGGACAATGGGTGCCTCCTACGGAAGAAACTCAATTGGCGGATAATTACAGAGATCCATTGCTCGAAAAACGGATTAAAAAGGCCAAACGTTTTGCCAAGTTGTTAACTGCTTTGGGCATGGACGAGACAGCCGAAAGGTTGAAAAACGATCCGTATTTGTACCAAGAAGAACCTTTCAATGCAAGACGAACGTGGACGGAGTACGTCAATCGACTCGTTGGATTCTTAGCTGGTAATGTCGTACTCGCTTTATTTCTGTGGACGCTTTTAAAATACCGAAAACACAAAGCACTTCTTTGGCTTTCCTTCATTAACGTTGTCCTAATGGGGTTTCAAGGCTGGTTTGGCTCCATTGTAGTGGCCTCCAATTTGGTTCCCTGGACGATAACCGTTCACATGTTTGCTGCGGTTCTGATTCTCAGTATTCAGATCTATTTGTTGCGCAATATTGCACCCAGTCAACAACGCAACATTGCTATTTCGTCTGGAATGAAAGGACTGGTTCTAGTGTGTTTGTTGATTACTGTGGCTCAAATGTTTCTCGGAACACAAGTCCGCGAGTATATTGATGCCTTGACACGAGATGGGTTTGGTCGAGAAACTTGGAGCGAAAAATTGGGATTGGTCTTTTTCATTCACCGCAGTTTTTCCTGGTTGGTTCTAGGACTTTTGGCGTTTCTTGCCTTCAGAAACGAGAAAGCGAACAAGGAGGGAATCTTTAGATGGGCTTTTATTGTTTTGGCGATTGAATTGATTTCAGGTGTGTTATTAGCTTACTTCGATTTACCTGGACTTGTGCAAGTTGCCCACTTGCTGTTTGCTACTATCATACTAGGAATTTTATGGATGAGTTGGTTGCGAAGTAAAAAATCATCTCAATTGTCTTAAACCGCTCGAAAAAATTGCAAAATTCAGAATCGGAATAGTATATTTGCAACCGCGAAACATTTCCGAATGTTTCTGGTCCTATAGCTCAGTTGGTTAGAGCACCTGACTCATAATCAGGTGGTCCCTGGTTCGAGCCCAGGTGGGACCACAATAAAAGCCTCAACATCAGTTGGGGCTTTTTGCATAAAAGGATTTGGGCGAGAAGTAAGATGCCGATGCATATTTTCAAGGGTAACACCCGTAGTAAAATAGCCATCGGTAAGCCCAGGTGGGACCACAAAAAAATCCTTTGTGTTGATTCACAAAGGATTTTTTATTTTGAAATATTTTGAATTTAATTCCCCATAACCTCCGTCCCTTCAAACTGAATCTGTCCGTCAAAAACAGAGATCAAATCTCTTAATTCGAACACATTTTTATATCCATAACCATACAGGTTGATGTACGTTGGGATGTTCAGGGCCATTGTGATGCCCAAAGGTTTCGCCATTTCTGGGGCTTCTTTTCCTTCGCTTTTAGCCGCACGACTAACCGACATTTGCGCTCTTTCCAGATCTGTCGGCACATAGACTTTCGTAGCGAAATACAGTTGATCATCCATGAAATTATTGTTGCAATAAATAATGATTCTGGTATTCACATCAGGAATGAGTCTTGTCAAATTCGCTTGGGTGAAATCGGAAAAATTTAAGTGAATTGCACCTTTCACATGCTTTGCATCGTACATTTCTTTTGAACGAGTGTCGAGGATTATTGTGTTTTCCTCACCCTTC
This sequence comes from Crocinitomicaceae bacterium, assembly GCA_965660955.1. Lineage (GTDB taxonomy): Bacteria > Bacteroidota > Bacteroidia > Flavobacteriales_D > Crocinitomicaceae > UBA2040. The sequence continues at coordinate 9,252 of CBFIBY010000100.1, forward strand.
ATAATGTTCATTTGTTCCACGGAAATTAATCGGTCCGCTCTATGGGCATGCACTTCATTTGCGAGGTTCATAAAGGCTTCGTAGTCCACAAGAGAAGGTTCATAGTTAACGGAATCCGTTTGAGCATTTGTAAAGTATACTGCAAAAAGGACAGAAAAGGTACTCAGAAATTTGATCATGACTTTGATTTTTAGTTACCCCTTGCTGTACACCAGTCTTCCGAGAAAGTTCATTTGATTATGTTGTCCATAAAAGGGAAACTAATCCGTATCAAACTTTTCTTTCCGAATGTATTTAAAATCATCCGAATTACTTGGATTAATTTTGTAATCCCTTTGTTCTCTTTCAATCTTCATGCTATCCATGGAGTCGCCTAATTCTTTCATTCTCCTTATGACAGAATTGATATCCTCCATTATTTTTTCTTCATTACTTTTCACTGGGTCGTTGCAAGCACCAAGAATAATGGACAGGCAGAACAAGGAGATGAGACTGAAATTCATTTTTTAATCATTTGATTTAAATCTATTTTACTACATCTGTACATCATTCAC
>CBFIBY010000101.1:0-9752 GCA_965660955.1 Crocinitomicaceae bacterium
GTAGTCGCGCTCACGTTGGTATTCGGTTGTGCTCCATTAAATATCACAACACCTTGAGCTCCACCGCCGCCGCCTCCGTGTATTCCAGAATTTACAGAGCCTCCAGTTCCACCATTTGATTCAATGGTCAAGTCGCAACTACTTCCTACGGACCAAGTGTTTACAAAAAACACAATGCTTCCGGCCGCACCTCCTCCACCAGAACCATCATTTCCAGCCAACGGCACGTTTACACCATTTGCCGATATGGTTCTTCCAGCGCAACTGCCCGTGGTTGTAATTTCATCCGCTTTAATCAAAATGATTCCACCTCCATCGCCACCAGCCGTGGCAACACTGTTGTTTCCTTGACCACCGCCACCGCCGCCACCGAGGAACACTCGATTGCCCGAAATATGTGTTGAAAGCCCGATTCCACCGAAACCGTATCCTGTGTTTGCCGGACAAGAAGCGCCACCGTTCCAGCCACCGCCACCGATTCCGCCTGTAGTGAAGTTTCCGCCGCCACCGCCACCGCCATTGTGATTGACACCACCACCGCCACCATTCAAGATTTTAGCGCGTGAATTATTGTATAAGGTGTTGGTCGATTTATATATCCCTTCGCCTTTCCAACCCGCCTGTCCGTTGTTTGAACGATATGGTGTTGCTTCACAAAATCCTGCGCTCAAATTCGCAGAGGCTGCTCCACCTCTGAAACCGGCCCCATCTGCGGTAATATTATGGTTTAATGTCAAAATACCTGGAACTTCCATGGCAACAACACCACCCACATTACCGTCCCAATCCAACGCGGAAATGTTGGCCGTTGTTGTATAATTACCAGCCGACATTTGTCTAAAAGAGATGATTTGAACACTATGGTTTGTACCTGTATTGAAGGTATTTGAAACGGCATCTACTACGATGGTGGTCGGAGATCCAGTTGAAAAACCTGTTGTTGAATTCCCGTTTATTGAAACGATTTGTCGAATTTCATATAAACCAGCACTCGAAATGGCAGATAGATTGCCAAAGTTTACATTATCCGCTGTGTTGGCTCCAATAATGTCATCTTGCATCTGCATCAAAACCAACCAATCTCCGACGTTAAAAGTATGGCTAGCTTGATTCACATTCGCTAGTGACAAGGTAGTACCAGTTTGTGAGGTCACTTTTGCGTAGGCGTTTATTTGCCCAATACTCGAGACATAAAAGATAAAGAGAAACGAAATTAGCAGAATCAGTTTCATGCATCAAAACTAGTCAAAAACACTTTTCACTTGACTGGTGGGAATCTACATTTATCAACGAATTTTCCATACTCATGGAAATCATAGATTTTGATCCCCCCTATGATTTCTTGACTCGAATAATAGACGACTGAAGTAGTTTTGTCCTGCAAACAATTCAAAAAAGTAAATAACTAAAAACAAGAAGTATGAAAATTAAATTATTCTTATCAGCAGCGCTTTTCTTAGCAGCAACTTTTAGCTCAACAGCGCAAACATGTAACACAACTTTGAAGTCGAAAAGTGGAAAAGTGTATTCCGCATCTCCGGGTGTTATTCAAGTTTCCAATATCAAGGGAAAGTCAGTAACTGTTAAAATCAAAAAGACAGGTGGAAAAGCGGAAACTCAAGTTAACTTTTATATCAATGGGGTTATGCAACCGAAAGTTGCCAATTTTGAAAATGGAAGTTATAAAAATCCAAATTGGACTGTGCGTACCTTTCCGAACATGCAAGGTAAAAGTTTAAAAGTGAAAGTTGTCAACCAATCAGTTGCCAATACCTTTTCGTACACTTGCCGAATTATTGGGAAGACATCAAATCTGATGAACGGTGCTAGCACGGTAACTGGAAATCTAGCTGGGAACACGAAAAAAACAATCTATACGAAATCAGGTTGTACCAATAAGACGAAGGTAACCATCAGACGTACATCAGGAAAAGCAAGAGCAACCTACAGAGTATGGCAAAAAATGCCAAATGGTTCATGGAGCGAAATGTTGAACCAAAATGGTACAATTGAAAAAACAGAAAGTATTCAAGTAATTAACATTCCAACCAACAGAGCATTAAAAATTGAAGTCAAAAATGTATCCGTAGGAAATTTCTTCGGGTATCGAATGACAGCAAGAGTAGGTTAACCAAAATCAAATCAATCTAGATAGGAAAGGAGGACGTTTTGTTCTCCTTTCTTAGAATATGAATCATTTAAAATATATACATATGAAACTATTTTTGTCTACTTTATTTTTGATCGGGACCATTTTCAATTCCCAAGCGAGAGAATGTAGCGTTACGCTAAAGAAAAAAACCGGTAAAGTATATGCTTCTGCTCCCGGCGTGATTGAGGTTAGGAATTGTCAAGCGAGAACCGTTACCATACGAATCAAAAAAACGGCCGGAAAAGCGAAAACTCAAGTCAACTTCTACGTCAATGGCGTGATGAAAGCTGAGGTTTTCAATTTTAAGAACGGTACCTACAAAAACCCGAATTGGTCTACCTATACCATTCCCAATGTAAAAGGTAAAAAAGTAACAGTCAAAGTGATAAACCAATCCATCGGAAACACCTTTTCTTATGATTGTCGAATCCAAGGGAAAACGGATAGATTAACTATTGGTAAAAGTGAACATAGGGGAAGGATTATTCATGACACAAAAAAAACAATTTACACCTATGCTTCGTGCACTGGAAAAGCAAATATTTCTTTTACCCGACTAGGGGGACAGGCAAACGTTAAAATCCGAGTGTATGAAAAGTTAGCCAATGGGCAGTGGAAACAACTTCCCATCACTGGCGGATCCGTTATTGATAAAAGTAACTCAAACTATTCGAAACAAATATCCTCTTCACGTCCGCTTAAAATTGAGTTCAAAAATTTCTATTCCACCCAATCGCAACTTACGGTTTCTTATGTTGTCAAAGTTACACCGGGTTAAGTAAAAAAGCATGAAATACCGAAAGGAGGGCGCGTTGTCCTCCTTTTTCTTTTTTCGTATTTTAGCTACATGACGAAAGACGAAGTACTCGCGGAATTAGAAAGTTACGATTACGCAATAACATTGATGAAGCCAAAATAGAGCTCTATGAAATCCTATATTTAATTCGTTTCGATGAATTCGCAGTGTTTAAAGTTCTTCGTGCTTTTACCTTTGACAGGAACAAAAAACAACTGTTATGAAAGGTATATTTATCATTATTCTATTTTTATTTGGAGCAAACATTTCAACCGCACAAAAGTCGCTCTGCACGATTAACAAATTAACGAGAACAGGATCTTTGAGTTCCACACAAAGTGCAAGTTATTGGTTGAATTCTTTTCAGTATGATAAAGCGGAGGTCTGCTTTAGAATGACTGGAGGAACAACTTCGGCTGTTGCAAACATTTTTGTGGCAGGGGTGAAATACAACAAAAAAGAAATTCTCCTAGAGAAATCGGGAAGTGCATTCCCCATAAAACGGATACCCTTGAGTTTTGTCAAAAATAAAGACATAGAAGTAGTAATCACCTCCAAAACGGCGAAACCGAATTTCATGTTCAAAGTTACGGTTGACGGGATAACGCATAATTTACTCCAAGGTGGTAAAGTAGTGCAAAACCCGAAAACGGGATACAAAAATTACGGAATTGCAGGAATACTTTCACACAACCAAAAGAAGAAATTGGCAGTGCAAGGCAGCTGCTCTTCCAAAGTTGTTGTTCGTATACACAAATTGGTTGGAGAAGGAACTGTTTCGTACAAAGTATACGAGAAACAAGCGAATGGAACGTACAAATCGTTGAGCGTTTCCGGAGGTCGCTTGCGCTTGGATATTGGAAAATCCAGAGACAAACTTTTCATTTCGTCCAACAAGGAATTGAAGATTGAAATGACCGGATCAACTCCATCGCATAAAGTCGAGTATTTCGCTCGAGCTTACGCGGATTACAATTAGAAAAATAGATGAACCAAAACTTGGCAGAGTTGTACGGTTAATCCATGAGATTAACACGTACACTTTGCCTTTTCTTTTTTGCCTTAATTATTGTTCATCTTAATGCCCAGTCTTTCGAAGGATACCCTGAAAACAAGCCCGATGAAACGAATTGGAATGTTCAAATTTCCAACGAAGTCCGACTTTGGCCGGATAGTCTGCATTACCGTTTTTTAGTGGTTCGATTCACTGGAATTCCCATTCATGTTGGGTCCATTGATTTTGCTTTCGACATGTACTACAAAGAGTTCAACGGCCCCGTATTTCTGCGGGACGATTTATATTGCACCATCTACCCCATGTATTCAAATGTGGTGGAAACAGACACGGTCAACCTCGAAAAAACCATAGAAGCCTATTTCTGCACAGCAGATTTATTCTTACTTAAAGACACTTTTACCGTCTACTGCGAAGGCTATTCGGGATATGTTGACCAAAGTCAGATAAACATCATGCATTTGACGAAGGAAGTGCAACGCGATCTAAAATGGTTCTTGGTCGACGAGGACAAATCCTACCCCGTTGCGACGGAAAAGTGGTTTCAAAAATGGCGAAGGGAAAATTGGGGGATGGACCGAAACCACATCTGGTATCTCGACAATCGACATCGTTGCATCTAATTCTATTAATTTGGCACGAAAAGTGCCTATTCCACGTTAAATATACATTATGGACAGAAAGAAATTCTTACTTACTTCGGGATTAGCTGCATTCTCTATTACGGCTTGCGGTTCGGTTTTGAAAACTGACAACGAATCCTTCACAGGTGATTGTGAAACAACCAACGACATTCTTGGTCCATTTTATCGAGAAGGAGCGCCGAAACGACAAGATTTGACGACACCAAATTTGAAAGGAACACGCATCAAATTGACGGGACGTGTTTTCACTTCCGATTGCACGACTCCATTGGAAAATGTGCTCGTCGAGATTTGGCATTGCAACGCTGAAGGTGATTACGACAACGATTCGGAGGAATTTCGTCAACGAGCTGTTTGGACGACCAACCAAAAAGGAGAATACGCTTTTCAAACCATACTCCCCGGAAAATACCTAAACGGCAAATTGTTCCGTCCATCACACATTCATTATCGCGTTACTGCTGAAGGGCACAAGGAATTGGTTTCACAAATCTATTTCAAAGGCGATCCGCATATAACGAAGGATCCGTGGGCTTCTCAAGAAAAAGCGGAACACCGAATTTTAGAAATTTCTCCTGTCGACACGAAAGGAAATCTAGAATTGTTTTTTGATATATATTTGTCTCAGAAATAAATAACCCTTGAAAAAGCTTCTAATATTCTTTGTTTTACTATCCGCTTTTCAGTTATCTGCTCAGATATACGAGGAAGATGAACTGGAATCCAATACCTGTACATCACTCGATTTCGCCTTGAAACATCCTTTGCAAATTGAATATTTGGATTTGGCTTCGCAAGATTTAATTTCACTTCCTGAATCGATTGGCACCTTGAAAAATCTCAAAGGCTTGTACCTCGAAGATAACTTTCTTCGCTCCTTGCCGGAAAGTCTTGGAACATTGACGCAATTAGAAGATTTAGGTCTTGACGACAATAAATTGGAAGAATTACCTGATTGCATAGGAAACTTAAAAAACCTTGTTTATCTCGGACTGGAAGGCAATAAACTAAAGAACATTCCAGATACTTTGACCACACTTTGGAACTTGGAAGAATTGTATTTGTGCAACAACGATATCGATTCTATCCCAGAAAGCATAGGGAATTTGCACATGCTCGTTTGGCTTGAATTGTGCAGCAATCAAATCAGCATGCTACCCGCTTCCATTGGCAATTTATTAATGCTAGAATATTTAGATATCTCATCCAATCAACTTTCTGAAATACCTGAAACAATCAACCAATTTGAGAAACTCGAAACTCTGGATTTGACCGACAATTTTTTAACGCCTGAAGCAAAAGCTTTTTTGGAGGGGATGAAATTTGAGGTGTTTATTGGTAAGTAAGACTTTGGAGCGCCACGGCAATCCGAACACCTCAAGGGACTTCGTTTTGGCTAGGTCCTTTGTTGATTTTAGTGTTCTACAGCTATAGGCTGACGCAAACTGCAAAAAATATAAGTTCAAGGTAAGAAATTATTGTAATTCAAAAAAGTTGCAGTCTTGAAACCCTTATTGCGCTTGCGTATAGGTGATGTTAGGCTTATTTTAGTATTGCGATACCAAAAAATGCACTTACAATGCAAAATATTGGATAGTTATACGTAAATTTGCATCGTGGTGTTTGATAAGTACATATTAGAAAATAGAATTAGAACGGATCATGTTTGGTGGGAAAACAATAAAATTCCTTTCTATGATGATTTTAGTAAACGGAGGTATTATAAAGGGTTTTATTCATTGATAAAGCAAACAACCTTGCATAGAGCAGTTGTGCTTATGGGGCCTCGACGCATTGGAAAAACTGTAATGATGTACCAAGCGATTCAAGACCTGCTTGATGAAGGGATTGATGCTAATAAAATATTGTATTTTAGTTTGGATACGCCCATATATACTAATGTTTCACTTGAAGAATTAGTAGAGAAAGCATTGGAGCCATATGGAACAACTATTGATGGGTGTTACATATTTTTTGACGAGATACAATATTTAAAGGATTGGGAGATTCATTTAAAATCTCTCGTTGACAGAAACCGAAATACAAAATTCATTGCAAGCGGAAGTGCGGCAGCTGCACTAAGAATGAAAAGTGTAGAAAGTGGAGCTGGACGGTTCAGTGATTTTTTCCTTCCTCCGCTTACATTTGCAGAATACATTGATCTGAACGGATATGATAACTTGCTTGAAGAGATAGAAGTTGAGTTTGGAGGGCCTAGAAGATTTTACAAGACACATAATATAGAGGAATTGAACAAACATTTCCACGACTATATAAATTTTGGCGGCTTTCCTGAAATAGCTCTTAATTCAGAGCAAGTAAAAAATCCAGAGCAAGTAATTCAAAAAGATATTACCGACAAAGTAATAATGAAAGATCTCCCAGGTTTGTTTGGTATAGAAAACACATTAGAGTTACAACAGTTTTTTAACGTTTTGGCATACAGAACTGGTGAAATACTTAATTATAAGAATGTTTCAGAAGAGACTAAGACCGATAACAAGACAGTAAAAAGATATATCGAATATTTGGAATCTGCATTTCTAATTAAAGTCCTACACAGAGTCGATGTTACCGCAAAGAGGTTCAAAAACATTACTCAGTTCAAAGTATATTTAACCAATCCGAGTTTATTTACTGGTCTGTTCGGAAAAATTGGTGTAGACGATGAGCGTTTCCCTCATTTGGTAGAGACAGCTGTTTTCGCACAGTACCTCCACCGAGAGCATAATTTTTTACGATACGCTAACTGGAAAAGGAATGGAAAGGAAGGAGAAGTTGATCTTATACAATTAAGTCCAAATTTTCAAAAAGCACATTGGGCTCTTGAGGTAAAATGGTCAGATTCACCTACAGTCGGTAAATTAAAATACTTTATGGATAAGAATAACATTCATAAGGGTGTGATAACCAGTAAAACTACATTTAAAGATGGAGCTGATTTACTAATTGTTCCAAATTGTATATACGCTTATGTTGTAGGTAAAAATGCTCTTGACAGCTTATACGACGATATATAGTTAAGCCTAACGTTAGCAGTATAAGCCGGCGAAGTGGCTTTATACTGCGTGTTGTGGTGTCGTACTTTCTTAGGTCGGATTAACTTGAATTTGTCCACCAATTGCCTTTAAAACCTTCATAATTGTCGCAAATTGAGGTTTAGCACCATCTGACAAGGCTTTATACAAACTCGGTCGACTTAAACCAGTTTCTTCGGATATTTTGGTCATACCAATTGCTTTCGCGATATGTCCGATTGCATTAATTATATCTGAATTATTGCCTTCTTCCAAAACATTGTTGAGATATTCCGCAATCATTTCTTTACTATCCAAATAGTCTGCTATTTCAAATTTTGTGGTTCCCATAACTTTATTTATTTAATTTTTTCCAAATATCTTTTGCCTTGCTAATGTCACTTTGTTGAGATGATTTATCGCCACCGATTAAAAGAACAATTATTTTGCCATCTTTTTCTTTAAAGTAAACTCGATAACCTTTGGCGAAATTTATTTTTAATTCTCTAATTCCGTCACCAACAGGTTTACAATCACCAAAATGCTCATCAGTTTCAATTTTTTGAATTCTAAATAGAATTTTAGCTTTGGCTTTAAGATCTTTTAGTTTTCTTAACCATTTGTCAAATTCATCAGTTTTCTCAATAAAGAACATAAAGACTGTATCTAGTTGGATACAAAATTAAGGAATTTCAAACTAAAATCAATAAATAGAGTGTTAATTATTTCGACCTTACACAAACATGTTCGTTAAGATACATCCTTTACAGAAGTTAAAGATTAGACTTTACACTAAATTTGTTTCTAACCTTGTTGATTGTTCTTTACGTCTTAAATTCTTTTCATCAAAGTATCCTAAAAATACATCTCTATAAAATACTTTCCAAATTCCATTTCCTATATCTTCAATGGCAACGTATTTACCTTTTAAGGCAACTGATAGATAAACCCAATAATAGGATTTCCATCTTATCGACCCATTTTTAGTCACTTTCAAAATTTTAAATTCAGATTCATAATCAAAATCGGGTATTCTTTCAGGAAAAGGTCTGGTAGAAAAGTCATGCCCTTGTGCGGGTGTTTTCATGTTTAAAGCCTCGTGAGGTCTTATGATATTATATTCCTTGACAAAGTGATTTAACCTTCTCTGTTGAGCCTTTAAATCAAAAGCTGAAGGCTTGGCACATGCCGCCTTTAAGTCTCTATGCATTCGTTCATGTCTGCCGTTTTGTTCTGGATGGGCTGGATCTGAAAAAACTGGTGTTATTCCTAGTTCAATAAACCAGTAGGAAAGTCGTGTAAATCTTTGAATGGCACGTACTGATCCAAATGGGCTTCCATTATCTGTATGGATTTGTTCTGGAATACCAAACTTTCTGAAAACCCTTGTAAATTCGGCCTTTGCTGATTTTAGGTTTTCTTTATAATGTCCTTTAGCGGTGAATAAAAACCGGCTTTTAGAATCAGCAATGGTTAGTGGATGACAATAGATTTTATTACCCATTAAAAACTTGCCTTTGTAGTCTGCACTCCAGACCTCATTACATTTTTTTGGGTCGAAAATTGGGTAAACAGGCTTGACTCTACGCATTCGTTTTTGAGGACACACCAATCCGTTTTTCTTTAAGATGTTATGAATAGTAACAACAGATGGAATATCGTCCTCAGTAAAGTCGTTAAACATTAAAACCTTAATTTTCTTTGCTCCCCAGCGAGGATATTTCGACTTTAACTCTAGTATTTTTTCGACAATATTTTGAGCGGTTGCACGAGGATGATTCCTGGGAGTTCTTGACTGTTCTTTTAAGCCTTCGAAGCCTTGTTTTTCGAACCTATCGATTAATTTATACGCTGTAGGTCTTGAAATTTCAAAATTTCTACATAATTCTGTGATGGTGTATTTCCCCGTGCGCCATTCACATATGAACTCAATTTTTTGTTCCATAGTTGTTGTTTCTTTCCAAGGCATATAATTTGATTTTATGATCAAATTAAAGCTACAAAAAGTGTAAACTATGTCCCTTTAACTTTGTAAACGATGTCTCTTTACCATACCTCATGCTCTATAACGGTCTCGGCTATGAGTAGTTGCGTGGTTTAGTACTTAACTTTGCAAGTACACACCAAG
>CBFIBY010000102.1:0-9740 GCA_965660955.1 Crocinitomicaceae bacterium
TACTTTATTTTTCAGAATTACAAAGACTTTAATAAAAAACTTAAAAATTAAAGTCAATCTCCACATTCGATGTAAATTTGTACAAAAATACAGTAAATGCTTCGGCCAAAAAAGAACAAAGAAAAAACAAAAGAGAAACTCTCGAAAGAAAGTATAGCCAAAGCGAAAGGGATTTTTTCTTATTTGAAACCTTATCGCGGTATATTCATCATTGGTTGGATATTTTTACTCCTTTCTTCCTCAGCTGGTTTGTTGTTTCCTTATTTAATGGGGCAACTATTAGGGAAAAGTGGTGAGGTGACCGATATGTCGAGTGCGGTTAAACTAATTTCATTGGACAATATCAATTCTGTAGCACTTGCTCTTTTGTTTTTGTTTGTGGCCCAATCGGTATTTTCATTTTTCAGGGTGGTAATCTTCACCAATGTGACAGAAAATGCCATGCGAGATATGCGTCACGATGCATTCTCAAAACTTATCTATATGCCGATGGATTTCTTCAACCAAAACAAGGTTGGGGAATTAGCCAGTCGAATTTCGGCAGATATTACACAAATTCAAGAGACGCTAAGAACTACAATAGCTGAATTCTTCCGACAAATCATCATCATCGTAGGTTCCATCTTTTTCATCTTTTACTTTTCGTGGAAGTTGGCTTTGATTATGCTTGCCACTGTTCCCGTTATGGCAATTGTAGCCGTTGTTTTCGGTCGATTTATTCGAAAATTATCCAAACAGGCACAAGACAATACGGCTGAATCAAATACGATAATTGAAGAAGCCTTGATGGGAATTTCGAATATCAAATCTTTTACGAATGAAGTATTCACACTGAAAAAATACAATTCTGCCATAGAAAAAATCCGACAATTGAATGTGAAAAGTGGATTGTGGCGAGGTGCATTCGTTTCGTTTATCATTTTCTGTTTGTTTGGTGCAATTGTATTTATCATCTGGCAGGGATTGAAAATGACACAAGGCCCGAATCCTGATTTGAACTCAGGCGATTTCTTCTCATTTGTCATGTTTACGGTTTTTATGGGCATGTCTGTTGGCAGTATTCCTGATCTTTATGCTTCCATCCAGAAATCGATTGGTGCGACAGAGAACTTAATGAATATTATTGGTGAGAAGGATGAGAACGAATTATTCGATGGTCAGAAAAAGCCAGAGTTTGCAGGCAAAGTTCAATTTGACAGAATTGCTTTTCACTATCCACAACGCCCAGACATAGCTGTTTTAAAAGATGTTTCTTTTGAAGCTGATAGAAACGAGACGATAGCCATTGTCGGTCCATCAGGAGCAGGAAAATCAACTATAGCTTCTCTCCTACTTCGCTATTACGAAAACAATGAAGGTACCATTCTATTTGATGGTGTTTCGGCGAAGGAAATTGAATTAAATCATTTACGTACACAAATTGCCGTTGTACCGCAAGAAGTAATCTTGTTTGCGGGTTCGATTGAAGAAAATATTGCTTTTGGAAAACCAGATGCGACGCATGAAGAAGTTATTGCAGCCGCTCAAAAAGCAAATGCTGCCGAGTTTATTGATAAATTCCCTGAAGGATATTCGACTGAAGTTGGTGATCGAGGGATCCAGCTTTCTGGTGGACAGAAACAGAGAATTGCCATTGCAAGAGCTATCTTGAAAAATCCGAGAATTTTAATTTTGGACGAAGCGACTTCAGCATTGGATTCTGAAAGCGAGAAACTGGTGCAGGATGCTTTAAATGAATTGATGGTAGGAAGAACATCATTTGTAATTGCACATCGCTTATCGACAATTAAACAAGCCAACAAAATCTTAGTTTTAAACAATGGTACAATCGAGGAAATGGGTTCGCATGATGAACTCATGAAATTAACGGGAACGTATTCTAATTTGGTTAACTTACAAGGAATGGAAAACTAATCGGATGAAAAACTACTTTGTACTTCTCGTTTTAATTATTGTTGCCGCAGGTTGTAACTCTGACGCCAAAAAATTGGACAAATTGAATTGGCTAAAGGGAAAATGGACGGCAAAAGTGCAAGGGAATGACGTCGTTGAGACGTGGAGAAAAGACAGCGATTCGCTGTGGGTTGGTGAAAGTGCTTTTATCAAAGAAGGAAAAACCTTGTTCACAGAAGTAATGGCCATCCGTGTTAAGGAAGGAAAGATGCAGTTTGTTTCTGCTGTTTCTGATCAAAACGAAGCCGAAGAAGTTAGCTTTGAGGAAATTAGTTGGACGGACAATAAGATTGTATTTGAAAACAAAGAACACGACTTCCCGCAACAAATTACTTACGAATTAAAGGACAACGACCACATGGCCGCTTTCATATCAGGTGACTTAAATGGTTCACCGCAGCGCATAGATTTCAAGTTCACGAAGGTAAAATGAGATGTACGTACCTAAGGAATTCTCGATAAACGATAAAAAGCAACTCGATGCTTTTATTCTCGAACATCCTTTTACTACACTAATTACAACATCCAAAGACGGATTTCCAATCGCTACACATGTTCCTGTTGTCGCGAAGAAGAATGAGGACAAATGGATGCTTGAAGGTCACTTAGCTCTGGCTAATCAACAAGCACAAGAACTCTCCAATAATCAAAAAGCATTGTGCACAGTTTTAGGAGCTGATGCTTATATTTCATCTTCGGTTTACGAAAATGAAAATGTGCCAACTTGGAACTATCAGGCGGTTCATTTATATGGTCAAATAGTCGTTTTAGACGAAAACCAAAAAGAACAACATTTGGCCGAATTAGTCCAATTATTTGAGAAAAACCGTCAAAAACCACTCGATTATGCTCAATTTTCGTCAAAAATGGTCGATTCTTACAAAATAGAAATCATAGGATTTCGACTTGAGGTAACGAAAATTGAGGGTGCGTTTAAACTTTCTCAGAACCGAAATGAAACAGATTCAATGGCGATTATCTCTGACTTAGAAAAATGTCCTTTTTCCGGAGCGAAAGAGATCGCTAAAAAGATGAAAGAAAACGTAGATTCTGAAAAATAAGTGTTGATTATCAAGGCGCGGCCCAAGCCATCAACTCAGCACAAAGAATTGCACCGTACGTTCCCAAAGCATATCCGAGCACCGCGATAATAGCTCCAACTGAAGTCAAAGACGGATGGAAAGCTGCCGCAACAACCGGAGCCGATGCAGCACCACCAATATTGGCTTGTGAACCTACGGCCAAGAAGAAGAAAGGTGCCTTAATGAGTTTGGCAATACCTATCATGATAATTACGTGAACAATCATCCAAATTACACCCACTAAAATAAGCTGAGGTTCTTTTACAGCTTCGGCTAATTCCATTTTCATTCCAATCGTTGCAACCAAAATATAAATGAATACACTCCCAATTTTTGAGGCTCCTGCACCTTCATATTTTCTCAACTTCGTAAAAGACAGAATCAATCCGCCCGCAGTCGCAATTACAACCAACCAAAGAAACGAGGATGCTGCTGGTGATTCTGACCCAAAGAGTTGCTCACATCCATTGGCTATCATTTTACCTCCAAAATGACCAATTCCCACTAAAGAGAATGCAATTCCAAGAATCATCATGTAATCTGTCAATGTTGGCTGCTTTGCAATGGACTCTTGATAATCCATAACCCGCTTTTTTAAATCTTCGATGGATGAACTATCCGCCTTCAACCATTTATCAATTTTATTGGCTCTAGACGCTCCAAAAAGTAAGAAGGCCATCCACAAATTGGCCACCACTATATCCACCACGATCATTTTACCATAAAGCTGTGGAGCATATTCGTAGGTTTCATACATCGCAGCTTGGTTGGCACCTCCACCAATCCAACTTCCAGCAATCGTCGCCATTCCTCTCCAAGCGGCCTCTGCCCCTTCTCCACCAACAACCGTTGGATCGATTTGAGAATAAACCAAAATAGCAATTGGCCCTCCAATCACAACCCCAATCGTTCCAGCTAAGAACATGATTAGTGCTTTCGGTCCAAGGTTTAAAATCGCTTTAAAATCAATTCCTAAGGTCATGAGGATTAAAGCGGCAGGCAATAGATAATCTCTCGCCATTGGATATAATTTCGAGTATTCGGGTGATATCAACCCAAAGAAAACGAGCAACGCAGGTACGACATAACACAGCAACAAAGCCGGTACAATCATATAAAACTTTTTCCAAAATTTCGTTTCCTTATGCGCTGTAAAAAAGATAAAGGCCAAAACAATAGCAAGAAGACCAAAAACGATTTCATCTTTCACGATGGCTGGTCGTTCGGTGTATTTTACTTTAAAGGCGAGTTTATCCGAATCTTGGGAATTGAATTTAAGCGCCTTACCACCTTTAAAAAGTTGAACTGAATATTGTCCACCTGTTTCAAGTCCTTTCAGCATAAAGGGTTGTAGACATTCCATTTTAATTGTGTCCGAATCCACAACTAAATGGGCGTAATCTACATCTATCTTTGTATCCGTTAAGGCAAAATCGACAAAAACATCCCTTTTAGCTTCTAAATGCAAATCAGACTGAGCACTTGCATTGAAATACGTGAACGCACCTGATTCTAATTTTGAAACGGCGGATGAATCCATCCACGTTATTTTACTTTCTTGCGCAGATACTCCACCTATAAAGAATAGACCAATTAGAACTAACCAAATATTTTTCATCCTATCTTGTTTAAAAAAAACAGTCTGTCACTCGAAAGAAGACAGACTGTTTACGTTGTGATATATTAATTTTTAGCGTACGCCATGCATTAGTTTCTTGATAACTGGATTCAATGCAATTCCTAATAAGCCAAGAACCACAGGAACTATCGTAAAAATGAGGAAGAAGGTGGTCATATCGTAGTTTTCAGTGATCTGATCAATTTTACCTCCGAGCAATCCAGCCAATTTATTACCTATGGCAACGGCTATGTACCAAACCCCAAACATCATTGCAATCATTCTTCCAGGCACCAATTTACTGACATATGACAGCGCAACTGGAGAAAGACAAAGTTCACCCAGCGTATGGAATAAATACGCTAGAACAAGCCAAATTAAACTTACAGATGCTGTTTTTGCCCCAGCTTCGATGCTCATTGAACCAAAAGCCAATGCTCCAAAACCAACTCCTAAAAGAATTAATCCTAAACCATATTTTGCACTTGCACTTGGGTTGTATTTACTTTCCCACCATTTAGAGAATAAAGGTGCAAATGCAATAATGAAGAGAGAATTTAATATCAAGAACCAAGTTGCTGGTATTTTCACTTCATTTTGTTTCAATTCTTTAATTGAAGCTGGAATGATTGTGGTAGCTGCGTCGTTTTTCTTGGCCATAGTCCTCACATTCTCCTCTTTGTTTTCGTTAAGATAAATAAGGTTTCCCTTTTTATCCACATCTAGAAGCGCAATTTCTTCACCAACATCGAACTTATAAGGCTCAATAAGTGTAGTTGTTTTATCGACTAATTTTTCACCTTTCGCAACCTCTGTTTCTTCTGTCACAATCGTCTCAAAACTCAAGTCTTTTAACTTGGCCGTTTTCACTTTATCTTTTTCGCTAAAATATACAGTTGCCTTTGATGGATCCTCAATCGCCATAATCGCTTTTAAGTATTCTTTATCAAACTTTTCTTGCTCTTTCTTTTTGGCAGTTACTGCAACTAAAGAAGAGTGTTTTTGAATGATAAAATCATTTCCGACTTGAATACTGTCAATCACAGCTTCATCATCAGTGCTGGTTAAAAATGTAGCACCTCCCGTCATTTTTGATTTATAAGCATCGGTGCGTTCCTCCGAAAGTCCAAATTGTTCGGAAGTCAACTGCGTTTTAACTGCTTTATAAGAAGCTACGTAAGAGGATGAATTCAAATCACGGTTAATCATCCAAAAAACGATGCCCCAAATAATTAAGAAACTACTTGCAAGGATTAAACTGGCTAGTTTGTATTTTGTATAGGTTTGTCTAAATAACTTGAACAAAACCCAAGAGATAATAGCAATAGGTACGACAGTAATTAAAATGTTCACTACCACATATATGTAATAATAGTTACCCGTCATAATTCGATTGGTATAATCCTTTGCGAAGATTGTCATGGAACCTCCGGCTTGTTCAAAACTCATCCAGAAACAGACGGTCATTATTGCAAAGACCACAATGGCAATCATTCTATCTCTAGTTATTTTTGGATATCTTAAAATCCTTGAAATAATCAAAAACAAGAATGCAAATAATCCCACAAGAATGAAATGATTTGAATAATCGACATCATTAATCATTAATATGTTAGTCCCTGCAATCTTTGATATTGGGTCATTCAAAACCCACACAACTCCAATAATCGCACTAATTGCAATCAGCGCTGTATCCAATTTGGTGAAAGGATTCAATCTATCTCCTTCAAATTCTAATTTAGATTCTTGTTCTTCGTTCTTATCAACTTTGGTTGGTTTCGTTCCAATATCTCCAAAAATACTTTGACTAAAGTGGAATTGCAGCATTCCCAGTAACATGAAAATTCCTGCCAGTCCAAATCCGTATGCCCAACCAACTTTTTCTCCAAGGTAACCACACAAAAGAATTCCCAAGAAGGCTCCGGCGTTTACACCCATGTAGAAAATTGTATATGCTCCGTCCTTTTTCTCCGGAACATCTTTGTACATATGTGAAATTATTGACGTCATATTTGGTTTGAAGAAACCGTTACCAATGATCAATAAAGCAATCCCAATATACAAGAAAATATGCGCTGACTCAATAGCCATGGAAGCATGGCCTAAAGTCATAATAATAGCACCGACGACCACTGCCTTTCGGTAGCCCATGTACTTATCGGCAATATAACCACCTAAAATGGGTGTAATATAAACAAGTGCTGTATAGGTCCCATAAAGAGCGAGTGCCTGCTCTCTTGGCCAATCCCATCCGCCTAAACCGAAAGCACTTACTAAGAATAGAACCAATAGTGCTCTCATTCCATAATAAGAGAAGCGCTCCCACATTTCTGTAAAGAAAAGAACAAACAATCCGGAAGGGTGACCTAACACCGTGGACTTAAAAATATCATTGTTATTATTTGACATAAACTTGTATTTCGGGTTTTATTTACTTTTTATTCGTCGGCTAATTCAAAACCTTCTGTTTCTTTGTCAAGAACGGCTTCGTCATCTTCAGCGCCATGTGTAAGGCGTTTCAAAGGTTTTAAAAGAAGTAAAACCAAGGTTCCAAAGAGTATTGTGAACGCTGTGATTCCGATAAAAATGGTGTATTCACCTAAACCTTCAGATTTTTCACCAATGATTCCAGCTACCTTCCCACCAAAACCTGTTGCTGCAAAATAAACACCCATCATTAACGAAGCGTACTTCGCAGGAGCCAACTTTGTAATAAATGAAAGTGAAACGGGGGATGAAGAAAGTTCACCAATTGTGTGGAATAAATATGCCAGAACCAACCAAATCATGGAAGAAGCACCATATTTTTCGTAATCCATTACGGCAAATACCATGAAGACAAATCCAGCACCCATAATCATGGTCCCAACGGCCATTTTAAAAATAGAAGATGCTTCTTTTCCTTTCAGTTTTCGTTTTGCCCAAATATTAGCAATCCAAACGGCTAACAATAGAATAAATCCTGCATTCAAACCTTGGAACATTGGTGTTGGAATTTCCCAACCTAGTAACATTCTATCCGTTTTTTGCTCCGTATAGATAGACATCAATCCACCAGCTTGTTCGAAAGCTCCCCAGAATACGATTACAATCAAGAAAGAAAGCAATAGTACAACAAATCGATCTTTCATTTTTTGGCTATCCAAATCTTTGTACACCATCATCATCAATCCTACCACGGCAGAGATGAACATGAACAAGGCTACGTATCCCCATTTGTCGACACCATCCATCCAGAATCCTGCGCTCAACGAAACCGCAACTAGAACACCGACAATCGCCAAATGCATAGGAGATTTGAACAACTGACTGTATAGATTACCAATAGAAACATCAGAATTATCAGAAGACTTCACGGGTTTATTTCCCACGTGAGCGATATATTTCTGACCAAATACATAAACCAACAATCCTAATAACATCGCTATTCCCGCCATAGCGAAACCAGCATGCCATCCCCAGGCACTTATAACCAAGCCGATAAAGGTTGTAGCTAAAAGTGAACCGAGATTAATACCAATATAAAAAATACTGAACCCTTTATCTCGTCGGATATCACCTTTTTTGTACAATCCTCCAACCATAGTAGATATATTGGGTTTCAACATCCCAACACCCAAAATGATTAGTGCCAATCCTAAGAAAAATGCCCACATTGCCTCTATAGCGAGGACACCATGGCCCGCACAAAGAATCAGCGCTCCGATCATAACAGCCTTTTTCTGACCGAGCCATTTGTCGGCTAAAATTCCGCCAGGTATACTCATTACATACACTAGCATTACATACCAGCCGTACAATTGTAAGGCTTCTGTTTTCGACCATCCTAGACCAGGACCAATTTTATCTTCGGCTGTTGCGATGATATAAATTACCAATATGGCGCGCATTCCGTAATACGAAAAACGTTCCCACATTTCTGTGAAAAACAAAACGTATAATCCAATTGGGTGTCCGAATAGTTCTTTCTGACTATCTTTAGATAAGGCGGGTTGATTCGACATGTTCGATTTTACAGTTTAAGTCCCGAAAATAGAGATTTTTTTTTGAATATTCTATTTTGACCAAAATTGGTTGAATGGACATATTTGAGGTACGGAAAAAATGCAGTGAAAACCGAACGATTCAATTTTAACGAATCTTGCAGAACTACTAATCTATACGTCCGTTCATTTTATTATCTTTACTTTTTTGCATCAAATAGATGAAAATAACTTTTTACGCTTTCATACTCCTATTAACCTCGGCAATCCTAAGCTGCGAAGAGGATAAACCCCCTGTTAAAAAAGAGGAGGTTCCTGAGGTTATTGAAAAGGAAAAACCAAATGATCATTCTTATTCAAATACCGATGAAATCCATACGAAACATTTGCATTTGGATATGGACGTTGACTTTGAAAAACAGACGATCTATGGAGTTGCTCGTCATGAAATGATCAATAAAGGCGTGAAAACGGCCATTTTTGATGTGAAAAACGTCGCCATTCAAAAAGTAACACTAGGGAATGACGTTGAAAACGAAATAGAAACGACCTACGTCTTGGGTGAATCCGATACTTTGTTGGGACAACCTTTAGAAGTAACGATTGATTCCAATACGCGATTTGTCAATATTTACTATCAAACTACCGACAAATGTGAAGCACTGGATTGGCTCGAACCGAAAATGACGTCAGGAAAGAAGCATCCTTTTTTATATTCACAAGGACAGGCCATTCTCACCCGGTCGTGGATTCCAATTCAAGATTCGCCTTCAAATCGGATTACATACTCAGCTGATGTTAAGGTGCCTACAGAGTTAATGGCTGTAATGAGTGCAAACAACCCGCGAGAACTAGATTCCCTTGGACAATATCATTTTGAAATGAAGCAAGCGATACCTTGCTATTTGATTGCTATCGCAGTTGGAGATTTGCGTTACAAGGATTTGAATGAGAATTGCGGAGTTTATGCCGAGCCAGAATTGATTAATAAATCAGCTCGGGAATTTGAAGACTTACCCAACATGAAATTGGCAGCCGAAAAGCTTTTTGGCAAATACCAATGGGAACAATACGATGTGATTGTCTTGCCTTACTCCTTCCCTT
>CBFIBY010000103.1:0-9615 GCA_965660955.1 Crocinitomicaceae bacterium
TTCTTCTATCGAACTTTCTTGAATTTGATTGGTGGAATAGTTCGATTTGTATTTATCGAAGGCCAAAATTTGTACATCAAAGCCCTTTAATTTTTTAGCAAAAGCGCCTCCATTGTTTCCAAGTCCTATGATTCCTATCGTTTTTCCGTCGAGTTCGATTCCTCTGTTTTCTTCTCGTTTCCATAGTCTGTTCTTTACTTCCGAATTGCCCGTATGCAAGTTATTGAATAAGCTCAATAGCATGCCGAGCGCGTGTTCACCAACGGCATTGCAATTTCCTTCGGGTGAATTGAATAAATGTATATTTCGTTTTTCACAATAAGGAATATCAATATTCTCCATTCCAGCCCCCGATCGTGCAATAAATTTTAAATTGGTGCAATTATTTAGAAAAGAGCTTGTTACAGGAAATCGAGATCGGATCACTAATCCATCAATAAAGGAGAGTTGAGGTTGAATTTCTTCCAGAGATTGAGTTTCGGCATGGATACAATCGAAGCCTTTTTCTGTAAGTCTTTGGCTTAAAATGGGATGAACTGTATCAAGAAATAATACTTTCATGTTAGGAATTGAATAGGATCATGCCCACACTGAAATAAATAAATAATCCCAGTACGTCATTTAGGGTTGTAACGAAAGGTCCGGTTGCTAAAGCAGGGTCAATTTTGTATCGATCCAATACCAAAGGAATTAAGGTTCCAAAAATGGCCGCAAACAAAACTACGATGAACAAGGATATGCTCACAACAAGACCAAGTTTCGGGAAAGCAAAGAAGTAAGCGATTACGTATATTAATAATGCGAGAAGTGCACCATTTATGAGACCAACGATTGTCTCTTTTGCGATTCGTTTGCCAATCGTGCCAAATTGTGCGTTTCCTTTGGCCAAAGATTGTACTACAATGGCAGAGGATTGTACACCAACATTTCCTCCCATGGCGGTAATCAGCGGAATGAAAAAAGCGAGTGCGGGAACTTGAGAAATACCCAATTCAAAACCAGAAATTACCTGGGCACCGAGAATTCCTCCAAGCATACCAATCAATAGCCAAGGGAGTCGTGCGCGTGAAATACGCCAAACAGAAGAGCTACTTTCAATTTTTTCGGAGATTCCTGAGGCCAATTGAAAATCCTTGTCTGCTTCTTCTTTGATCACGTCAACAACATCATCGATAGTAATACGTCCGACCAACTTGCCTTGAATATCTAGGACAGGAATAGCTACCAAATCATATTTCTCCATGACGCGTGCAACGGATTCGCTGCTATCGTTTGTTTTGACGGAGATGACATTTTTTTCAGTATATAATTCTTGAATCTTGCTTTTCGGGTTGGCGAAAAGTAAACGCTTTAGGGACAGAAGTCCAACTAGTTTGTTTAAACCGTCAACTACGTAGATAGTGTAAACTTTTTCTACGTCTTCTGCTTGTCGCCGCAATTCCACTAAACAACGGTTGACAGGCCAATCGAGACGAGCTTGAATAAATTCTTTTTGCATCAAACCTCCGGCTGTATCTTCATCGTAGTTTAATAGGTCGACAATGTCTTCGGCAGCTTCATCATCTTCCATTTGGGAAATGACCTCCTGAATTTTTTCGTCGGATAAATCTCCAAGAATGTCGGCTGCATCATCGGAATCAAGATTTTCCAATTGATCTGCCATTTCTTTCGAAGACAAGGATTTTAGGAAGCGATTTCGAACATCTTCTTCCAATTCCATTAAAGCGTCTCCTTGGGTCTCTTCGTCTAAAAATTGAAAGAGAATTTTCGCGTTATCATTGTCCAATTGGTCCATGATCTCCGCGATATCGGCATAATGCAGATTGAGAACATTTTCTTCCACCCAGGCACCATCATTCACGGCGAGTTTATCGCAGAGCAATTCGATGAAGTCCTTTGTTAATTCAAAACGCATGGAGAAAAGTTTGGGCAAAGATACAACAAACAGGAAGAATGTTATTCATGTTGACTTAGGCAAGTCAATTACAGTCGTGAATTGTCCGTAATTCTTAACCATTGAAATCCTTAAAAATCCCGTAATTGAAAATGTAAACTTATTTTACGAAGATTTGACCTTATTTTTCTGCCAATCAACTAGAAATAGACCGATGAAGAAAGAGAATAGAGTAACACCGGTTTGGGTTTCAAGTGTGTCTTCAACTAAAAAGGAGGCGATGATAGCTCCAAAAACACAAAATGCGAAAAGATTCTGAACACCTCGATTGAATCGAAGAAAGGAACCAATGAAAAAGAGAATTACCAAAGTGCCAAGTATTCCGAATGTCAGTTGAATAGTAAGAAACATGTTGTGCGCACGGAGCCGATTGGATGGAATCAATTTGGATTTGTTTTCTTCATATTGAGCATTAAACGCGTCTTGCACATCACCAGTTCCAACACCAATGATTGGATGATTCATTATAATTTGATCGGCTGTTTTCCAATACTCTATCCTTTGCAGTATGGTTGAATTGTTCGGGTCATCTTGGTTTTCAAGTGCGTACTTTATTGCGGCAAATCTACCGGTAAACCCTTTTTGTAAATGATCAGGAGTGGCAATCCCGTTTTCAATATTCCGAATGTCTTTTTTGTCGAGCTTCTTCAACCCCTCGCGGTCTTTCTTCAAATCAAGAGCCGTCATGTATCTTAAGAAAGTCCATTGAATTGCATTTCCTTTTTTATCGACGCCATCGTAGGGTACAGAGAAATAGTCTGACCAATCATTCGCGATTTCATCATAGCATATATAAATGTAAATGGGTTTTCCATTCTCCACAGAAGGATTCAGGGTATCGTGGTAATATCGGTTATTGTGAATTGAAAAAGTATCTAAATTGGAGAAGTCATATCGTTTGTGATCTTGCACTTTTTGCACGGAAATAACGGCAAAACCAAAAGAAGCAATACACGCCGACAAAACAGAATAACGAATTAGTTTTTTAGGCCAAATCCAATAGATGAAAGCAAAAACGCCCATCACCAAAATGGAGAGTGGTCCGGAAAGAACTTGGCTGATGTAGGTGTAGTAGAGAAACCAAAGCATCAAAGAAATAAAGAATAGACGCCATCTTCTAAGGACCACTACAAAGTATCCAGCTATAATTAATCCGATAACAATTAGGATTGAAAACCGAATGTGCGAACCAAAAACAGAAATTTCACGGAAATTATTGCCAATTTCCATATCGGACATTTGAAGGTAGTTAATGCCATTCACCACCGAAATCAGAAGTAAGCTGCTTAAAAAGGTAATCAACAAAAGATGGATTTCTTTTTTGAGAACGATTGGATGTGCCACGAGTGCTAAGGGAACGGCGAGTATAGGAAGTTTTATGCGGAGATCGTGAAAGGCGTATTCAAAATTTGATGTCCAAAGAAGCGCAACGAGATGAAGAATAAAAAATCCCAAAAGGAACAGAAAGGCTTTGTTCTTTTTAATGTTTTGATAATACGTTCGAAAATTTCCCTCAAGGAGTACGTTCGCCACACCCCAAATGGAACCAATGGACATAAGTACCTTGTTGAATGGTAATCCAAACGTAAGGATCATCATGCCAAGTATATGCAGATAATGATGAGTTTTTGGACCGAACCAACGATCGAGCATACAGGGATTTTAAGGATTCAACGTATTGTTGTACGTCTTATTGTCTTTCATTACCTCAATCGCTTTTAGTACAACGTCGTCGTAACGGAATGAATTTATTATTCGACCATTTTGATAATAGTATCGAGAAACTATTTCGTTGTCCAGAAGCTCCTTGATTTCCTCTTTAAACTTCTCTAAATCACGCTCTTTTGACGGAACAACCTTAGCAAGTAATGCTTCATATTCTGAATTTGCATCTTCAAAATAACCCTCTTCCTCTGCGGTTTCTTTCATTTTTTTTAAAACTTCTTCCGAAGCAGTCGAATATTCGAACTCTTTGGAGAGCGCAAAAGCTTTAAAAGCAGCATAATCACTATCCGAAAGTGTAAAGTCTTTTGCGTCAGATATTGTTGGGTGATTTGCAGCATACTGCGTTGCAAAATCAAAAAGAATGTTTTCAACATAAAGCTTTGTGGTCAAGCGGCTTAGTTCGCCTTTTTCAACGGTGAAATCAGGTTCAACACCGCGACCGTCAATAACATCTCGACCATTGGTCGTTTTGAATTTTTTCACAAGCGAATCGGCAATTTCCTCTGGACGTGTGCCCAATTCTTTGTCGTAATACTCCAAACGTTGAACACATCTTCCCGACGGGGTATAATATTTAGCAATGGTTAATTTCATTTTTGAACCATACTTCAGATCGTACGTACGTTGCACCAAACCTTTTCCGAAGGAGGTGTTCCCTACGATTATGGCTCTGTCCAAATCTTGTAAACTTCCCGCAACAATTTCACTAGCGGACGCGCTGTTTTCATCAACCAAAACGGTTAAAGGAATCTTTAGGTCCATCGGTGCCTCTGTTGTTTTGTAATCTCTGTTTTCCTCTGTTACGCGCCCACGAGTAGTAACAATGGATTGTCCTTTCTCAACAAACATATTCACGATTTTCACAGCTTCTATTAAAAGTCCTCCGCCATTTCCACGTAAGTCTATAATCAGCTCGGTCATTCCTTGTTCTTTTAACTCAGTGAACGCTTTTTTGACATCTGAACTTGTTGTCTGACTCATGAAACTGTTGAGTTTGATGTAACCTACATTTTCTTTTACAATGCCGAAATAAGGAACATCGGGCATTTTAATTTCATCCCTCGTTATGGACAAAGTTTTGGTTTCATTTCCTCTTTTGACTTTAACTTCAATTGTCGTTCCTTTTGGACCCTTTAAGGCATCGGAAACTTTATCTGAAGGAATGTCCTTCATTTCCTTTCCATCAATTGAAAGAATTACATCGCCAGCTTTCGCTCCTGCCTTTTGAGCCGGTTTATCCTCATGCGGTTCAATAATAACAGTGAATTCACCCATTTTTCGGATGATTGCACCAATTCCTCCGTACTGCCCAGTCGTCAATAATCTATAATCTTCGATATTGTTTTCGTGATAGTAGACAGTATACGGGTCTAGTTCTTTAAGCATGGCATCAATTCCCGTTTTTGACATTTTTCCAGGTTGAGGCTCATCCACATAGTACATTTCTAAGTGCTGATATATTAAATCCAGCAACTCCATGTTTTTGATTACTTCGAAACCATTGGATTGAGCGTGCAAGCCTTTAAGAGGCGCAAAGCAAATCAGCAGGAGTGCCAGAATACGCATTGTATTATGTATTATTTTTATCATTCTGTAATTCTTGTATTAATTGATTGAAAAACACAGGTATTCTGTTATTAATTTCGTTGAAGCTTAATTGTTCTTTGTTCGTATAAATCAAGACAAAAGTTAAGCCAATGTTCTCCTTAATAAGAAACGATTCTAAAATTAATTTATTCTTTCGAACCGCTTCACGAATTAACCTTTTTAAACGATTTCTATCTACGGCCTGTTTAAAACTCCGTTTGGGAACAGAAATAACGATTTGAAAAGGCGTGGAAGAAGTTTGCGCTTTTACTTCATATTGCGCCGAAAAAGGGAATTTGTATATTTTGCTGCCGTTCTTAAAAAGGTGCTGAATTTCTTTTACAGAACACAACTTGTAGGCTTTGCCAAATTTTTCGTTTGCACGTGCCATATCAAGTTTTTGGTACGGATTTATTGATCCTCAAGTCGAGGCATGTTCACCATTTCTTTTACAACAAAGGCAGTACGAAACAGTTTCAAAGATTGATCACGTAATCGCAAGGCATCTCCTCTTTCCATAAAATTACCTGCTTTCAACATATAATTGGGTGCGTTGTAAACTACGTAAGTGTCGACACCTGGATGTTGAGAGATAAATTGGGCACGTAAACGGTCAATTTTATTCTTGTCGTTATCAAATATGAGTTGTACTCGATAACCCGGTACTTGAGGTATCCCTGTAACATTAATTCGATCAGCTTGGTTGCGAACTAAGGCATCCAAACGTGGGTCTTTAATAATCTCAATTTTTCCTTCTTGTGCGTATCCAAATGATGTGATAATCAAAAGAAGAAAAAAGGGTAAGCGTTTCATTTTGTGCATGTCTGTTTATAATATATGCTTCTGCAAAATTAATTAATTTCAATTAGAATTCACCAATTCTTCCGTTAAGAAAGAGTAAGGATAGGTGGTAAGATTGTTGAAAAATTCAAGTGCATCCTCTTTAAACTGGAAGTCACCTGCTTTTAATATGTAATTTGGGGAGAGAAAAAAAACATAGGTAGGAACATTCGGATAGGTCAAAATGAATTCAGTTCTCACTTTGTCGATTTCTTTCTTTGATCTTTCCGTAGTGATTTGAATTCGAAAACCTGGCACCATCATATGATCGGATTTGGCCTGGCTTCGAACCAAAGAATCAATTCTTGGATCTGCTACCACCTCTACTTCAGATTTCTGGGCAATACTGAACTTACCCATGACTGCAATCACAAGGAAAAGGAATGTATTTCGCGCAAGTTTTCTCATCTTATAATGCCCCATAATTTATGACTAAGTCTGAACCTTGGGGTAATATTAAATCCGAACAGAGAATTTCAATAACCTTGCCAAAACTTTTCACTATGTCCAGTGTTAAAAATAAGGAAAAGGTTATGAATTAAATGACACAAGCAAAAATCAGAGGAAGAAGCCTTATTTAGAATCATTTTAAATTAGACAAGTGAGCTCCAAAAAGTGTCACAAAACTGTCATCTGGTCTTCTGATTCTGCTAAATTTGCAAGCGTTAAAAAGTGTTATTTTGCTCTTTAACTGAAGCATTTTAAATGAAAATATCTATCAATCAGATGTTTAGAAACTATACAAAATGGTGTTTTGGTCTGCTCACGTTAGCGTTGACGGCCTTCACTTTCAATTCCTCGGCACAAGGAGAAGCTCTTTTCAAAGCGAAATGCGCAAGCTGCCACCAACCTCACAAAGATGGAACAGGTCCTAAGTTATTCCAAGTTCGCGCGAAATGGGCGGACGGCGGAGCAATGGAAGGCTCTATTTACACGTGGGTAAACAATTGGCAGAATGCTGCTGCAAGTGATCCTTATGCGAAGTCGGTTTCGGCATGGTCAGCTACTGCCATGAACGCTTTTCCAGAGTTAAGCGAAGAAGAGATTGACGGAATTTTGGATTGGGTTGACGAGCAACCGTTACCGGGAGCTGCTGTAGCGGGTGAAGCAGGAGCAATGCCTGTCGCAGTTGGTGAAACGCAAGAAACGTCGAATACTTGGATATGGGTATTATTAGGTGCGATTTTCTTCGTTGTTGTCGTTGCTGTGGGTGGTGTTCGCCGCCAGTTGAACCAAGCAACAGCGCTAGGAGAAGGAAAAGAGATTAAAGACGCTCCAGGGTTTTGGGGTGAATTCAAATCATACGCATACCACAATAAAGGTAAAGTTGGTTTAGTTGCCATGTTGGTTATTTTGACATTGGCCGTATGGGGTCTTCAAGGCCTAGGAAACATTGGAGTCGTTACAGGATATCAACCATCTCAACCTATTGAATTCCCACACAGTGTTCACGCTGGTGTAAATGGGATTGATTGTAAGTATTGTCATAATTCAGTTGATAAATCTAAATCGGCAGGTTTGCCTACAGTGAATGTTTGTATGAACTGTCACAAGCAGATCAACGGAAATACACCTGAGCAACAAGCGAAAATCGCTAAGATATATGAAGCTGCAGGTTATGAGCCAGAAGGTGCTGGTAAGTACACGGGCAAAACAAAGCCAATCAAATGGAATAAAGTTCACGCATTGCCAGATCACGTTTATTTCCCACACTCTCAGCACGTAGTTGTCGGAGGAATCGATTGTAAGCAATGTCACGGTGACATGACGCAGCAAAAAGAAGTTGCAAAAGTTCAACCTGTGGAAGAATTGAACAAGATTGAAGGAAATGTCAAATTGACTCGACCTACATTAACAATGGGTTGGTGTATTGAATGTCACGGTGAGAAAGAAATTTCTACGGGACCAATTGACTCAAAAGGTGGCGGATACTACGCTGAAATACACAAAAGATTATTAAACAACGACCGTAAGTTGTACGATGAATACCTAAAAGATGGTAAAGTAACCGTGAAAGAATTGGGTGGTTGGGAATGTGCTAAATGTCACTATTAATAGATTAAAGAATCGAAGTACTCGTAATAGATTATGGAATTGACAAAAAAATATTGGAAAGGGG
Organism: Crocinitomicaceae bacterium; assembly: GCA_965660955.1. Classification (GTDB taxonomy): domain Bacteria; phylum Bacteroidota; class Bacteroidia; order Flavobacteriales_D; family Crocinitomicaceae; genus UBA2040. The sequence continues at coordinate 8,226 of CBFIBY010000103.1, forward strand.
TTGACGAATTAAATGAGACGCCTGAATTTATCCAAAATAGAGATCAAGAGTTTCCAAAAGAAACATCTGTCGAAGAGTTTTTAAACGAAGAAGGAGTAGCTGAGTCTTCAACTGCACGTCGTGACTTTTTGAAATTTTTAGGATTTAGTGTTGCTGCTGCAACAGTTGCCGCTTGTGAAGCGCCGGTTGTAAAAGCAATTCCTTATGTAAATAAGCCTGAAAACGTAACACCGGGTATGCCTACATGGTATGCATCAACATACTACGACGGGAATTCGTACGCGAGTATTATGGTGAAAACGCGTGAAGGTCGACCTATTTTTATCAAAGGGAATAAAGACTACGGTTTCACAAAAGGAAATACAAACGCACAGATCATTGCATCTGTTCTTGGTTTGTATGACAACTCACGATTGAAATCACCAACTAAGAATGGTGAAGAAACGAAATGGTCAATTGTTGATAAAGAAATTAAAGCCGCTATTGCGAAAGTGAAAGCGAAAGGTGGAAAAGTAACCTTGGTTTCAAATTCTATCATCAGCCCATCAACGTATAACGGTATTGCTGCATTAGCTGCAGCAGTTGGAGCTTCTTCTGAAGAAGGTGGAAATGATACATTCGAGCACATTCAATATGATGCGCAATCCTTTGCTGGTATCCGTCAAGCAAACAAAGAATCATTCGGAGAAGCTTTTATCCCTGATTATGATTTCACGAAAGCGAAAACGATAGTTTCAGTTGGAGCTGATTTCATGAATGGGTGGTTGCTTTCAACACAATATACGGCTCAATACGGGGAAAGAAGAAATCCCGACGGAGAATGGATGTCAAAACACTTCCAATTTGAATCGAACATGTCTGTAGCAGGTTCAAATGCTGACCGCCGCGCAATGATCAAGCCTTCTGAGCAAGCGAACGTTTTAGCATATATCTTAAAAGCAATGGGATCTCCAGTAAGCGGAGTATCAACTACTCTGAATGCGAAAGCGGAAAGTGCTGCGAAAGAAGCTATTCGTGCCTTGAAAGCTTCAAAAAAGGAGTCGATTGTAATCGCTGGATCAAACAATAAGGCGGTTCAGATTTTAGCGAATAAGTTAAACATGGTATTGGGCGCTTACAGCACAACGATCAACGCAAACGATAAAGTGAACATGTTTATGTCAGAAGATGACAAAATGAACAAGTTCGTGAAAAACGTAATAGCAGGAAAAGGTCCAGATATGGTTTTGTTCTACGGAGTAAACCCGGCATATACGCTACCTAATGGAGCAGAATTTGCAAAAGGCCTTAAGAAAATAAAAAATTCAATTTCGTTTTCTTCTCATCCAGATGAGACAGCTTCGAATTGCACATACATTTGTCCAGATCACCATGCTTTAGAGATGTGGAA
>CBFIBY010000104.1:0-9543 GCA_965660955.1 Crocinitomicaceae bacterium
AGTTGTTTATGGAACTAAAAGAGGAATTAGCCAACAAGGATTATTTCTTGCAATTCGTTCCCGTTGAAAAATTAAACCGGATTACGCCTGAAAATCATCAAGGGGTGATTGCATACGTTTCTCCAGTTGAATATCTGAATGTTGAAGAATTTATAGACAAACGAATCGAAGAGGAAAAAACTTCTGCCATACTCGTTTTGGATAGAATAACGGATGTTCGAAACTTTGGAGCGATAGCCAGAACAGCTGAATGTCAGGGAATTGATGCTATTCTAATTCCTTCGAAAGGTTCAGCGATGGTCACTGCCGATGCTGTCAAAACATCTGCTGGAGCATTGAATCGAATTCCAGTTTGTCGTACCAAAGACTTAAAAAACAGTTTGTTTTATTTGCAACAATCTGGATTGCGGATTATTTCGTGCACTGAAAAAGGGAACGTTCCTTTGTATTCGGCAAATTTTCGGGGTTCAGTCGCGGTAATTTTTGGTTCAGAAGAAGATGGAATTACAAATGATTTATTGAATTTATCCGATATCAAGGCAAGAATTCCCATGCGTGGTGAAATTGCTTCCTTAAATGTCGGTGTAGCCGTAGGTATGGCACTTTATGAAAAGACTCGCCAAGAATTGTATGGATAAAATCGAGAGAAACAGTTTCTTTTATCGAAACGGGACTTTTTTGTTCCTGCTTTTGATTGGACTGATTCTACGCATTTTATTTATTGAATTTCAAGGTTTATCCAACGATGAGCTGAGTGCATGGTACAGAACGCGATTTGTCATGGGCGAAGATTTCTGGAGGTTGGGTGTTAGTCAGGGAGATATGCATCCTGCATTTTATCAAGTTTTTCTCTGGTACTGGGTGCGCCTTTTTGGAGATTCTGAATTTAGTTTTCGCGCAACATCGCTTCTCTTTTTTGCTGCAAATCTGACTTTGATCTACCAAATTGGAAGTCGTTTCTTTTCCAAACATTCGGCAAATTTAATCTCTGCATTGTACGTTTCACTTGGCTTTTTGATTGTTAACACAACCACTGCAAGACCATATAACAGCGGTGTTTTTTTTCTGCTCCTCACGTTTTATTTAGTGCTTATTCTTCGTCAACGGAAGAATCAATTTGGTTGGGGAAGAACAGCCTTGCTTTTGTTGGCCTTTTTAGGTGCGATGACTTCGCATTATTTCGCTTTTTTAAGCGTTGGGCTTTTGGGACTGTGCGGACTTTTTTATACAGGAAAGGAAGGTCGCAAGTATTTGTTAGTTGCTGGCGCTGTCGCTTTTGGACTTTTCGGTCTGCTTCATTTTTCAATAACGCAAGAACAGCTTTCTCACGGAGGTTTAGGTTGGTTAGGAACGCCAGATTGGTATTGGTTTTTCGATTTTTTAAAGCAAGTCTTTCAAAATTCCTATTGGGTATTACTTTTTGGTGTTGGAGTTCTCTTGTACGCCAAAAAGGGCACGACTCGTTCCAATTCAGCTCAAGGTTTTAGCCTGATTGTGATGATAGTGATTTGCAGTGCTGCTTACCTCATTTCTATTTTTTATACACCCATTCTACGAGAATTAGTTTTTCAGTTCATTTTACCATTCGTCTTTTTTGGTTTGATAGGTCCATTGGAAGTGGCACCAACTGATAAATTAAAACGATTGCTTCCTTATGGAGTTGTTGTGTTTTTTGGCCTGCACAGTATTTTCGTCTACAAACTATTTGAACCGATTCACTACGGAGTTTTCCGTGAGATAGCTTGGGACATAGAATTAAATCAAAGATATGATGGCAAGGAGAATACTACCTATGCTATAAACAGCAACAATGTAGATTACCTTAATTACTACCTGAGAAACTCGCCATTGTCGGAAGAAATTGTAGATTGGTCCAGTCAGGAAACTGTATATCAGTTGTCGGATAGAGTTAAAAATGCCAAGACCCAACATTTTCACTATTGTTGGATAAATAATTATCATGTCCCAATGTATTTAGAAGTTATTCGTCGGAATTTTGCCTACGGAAGAGGTATAAACTATTTTAATAGTGGTTCTTACTATTTTTCTAAACCTGCTAATAAAGAAAGAGAAGTGAATGCAGCAAATGGCAGCACCCTTATGGAATTAGCACATATTGGCACTGAATATCCAAAACGGCTAGTCATGGACATTAGGATAGGTGATCAATATGATTGGGATGAGTTTTTCATGGACCATGAAGTACCTGTGAAAGAGATTCGTGATAGTCTTCAGAAGAATGATTATGTGCTGTTGGAATTGGAGGGAGTTGTTCAGAAAACGGACGAATTTTATGTTGTTATTGAAGGAGCTAATGAAAAAGGTCAAATGATAATGAATGGTGACGTTCCGCTTTTCTATCGCGCTTACAACCAACAAAGGTTGAATTCGAGTGATTCGCTAAAATCAATGTACACCGCATTTTCAATTCCTGAAGATTTAAAGGATACCGATCTATTAAAGATTTATTGTTGGAATCCGAAAAAAGGAACTATTTTGGTTAAGAATTTAAAAATTTATGCAGTTGAAGACAATTATCATCCTATTAATTATTCTCTTGAGTAGTACATTTTCATTTTCCCAATTAAAAGGAAAAGCGAAACACTTGCCAGGTACATGGGTGTATCAGCAAGGGAGTGGATATGAAATTTGGGAATTGGAAAACGGAAGTTTAGTTGGAGCAGGTTATAGAACGAATAAAATTGGCGATACTGTTCGTGTTGAAACGTTGGGGATTACACTCGTTAAAAAATATCTATACTATACTTTTGAAACGGGAAAAGGGATGCATGAATTATACGATTCATATTCCAAACGACAGTTCATTTCCAATCGACGTAAGTTAGATTTTACAAGTACAGAGAATCAAATGCCAATTCGCATGAAATATACTTTTGGTTTCTTCAATAAGAACAAAATGATTATTTCTATCTATATGGCAGAAAATGTCAAAAAAACGAAGCTGATTCTTCGGAAATTGAACTAAGTTAGTCTCGCATAATCCACGATAATCTTTCTGGAAGTTCATTCAACTGATGAATGACTTCATCACCTTTCCTTACTTTATGGTACCCTCGATGGTTGAAAAAAACGGCTTTCATGCCAGCATTAAGCGCACCCATATAATCTACTTGATAATCATCACCAATCATGACACTCTTTTGTGGAACCGCTCCTGCGCGCTCCATACTGTGAAGAAATACTTTCGGGTCAGGTTTTGTAACTCCCACCTCCTCAGAACAAACAATCACATCGAAAAATGGCGTCAATCCTGATTCCCTCAGTTTTATGTGTTGCACCTCCTTGAAACCATTGGTAATGATGTGCATGTTGTATTTTTCTTTCTTGAGGTCCGTCAATGTGTCCAAAGCGAAGGGAAACAGATTCTTTTGAAATGGGGAAATCTCCAAATAACTAGAACTCAGTTCTTCCACCAGAGCTGAGTTTTCAATCTTGAAATATTTGAGGGTGTCTTCAAATCGTTTCGTTCGTAATTCTTCCTTGGTCAATTTTCCTCGACCATACTGACGCCAAAGAATTCGATTTGAATTCTTATATACGCGATGAAAAGTAGAGAATTCATTGATTTTACTATCCAATTCAGTCGCTTTGAAAATATGCCTCAAGGCAGTTTTCGAATTTTTCTCAAAATCCCAAAGTGTATGATCTAAATCAAAGAATATGTGTCGATCTTCCATTATAAAAAATGCCGTATGTAGGCTAAAAAGCTAAGTATAAAACTATTCATGGCCAACCCAAAAACGATTATTGGAAAGGTACTCTTTTTATGTCCAAAAAACTTGGCGCAAATAATACTGCCCAAGGGAACGGATAAAAACAAAGGTGCCAAAATACAAAGTCCTTTTTGACCAATTCCATGTTTGAACTTGACCAGTTTTTTGTTCAACACCGTAAAATTCTTTTTCCTTTTTAAGGGAGTGCCATTAGCTTTCGCTTTAAGAATTTTTGCTACTTTTTTATCGTGTGCTCGCTTCATGAAATATTCACTTGCGAAATAAAAAACTAAAGCGCTTACTAATCCACCGCTAAAAACGGTAATCCAGGTAACGGAGAAATGCAAGCCTAGATTAACCGCAGCAAATGGTGCGAACATGAATTTAACAAAGGCAGCTAGAAAAATGCCTGTAATTGCGCCCCATTTCATTGTTTAATTCTTTGGTCCGTATGCTAAATCACCTGCATCACCTATTCCAGGAACGATGTACGATTGAGCGGTCAATTCTTTATCAATTGCGCCAACATAGTAAAGTGTGTCTTTCGGAAGATTATCTTCTAGGTAGACCAATGCTTCTGGTGAAGCAATCGCAGCACAAATTATTGTTTTCGATGGTTTCCCATTCTCGAGTAAAGCTTTATACACCATATGCATAGATCCACCCGTAGCAAGCATTGGGTCTGAAATGATTAGTACTTTGTCATGCAAATCTGGAGATGCCATATACTCGACATGAATATCAAAATCTTCGGCTGTTGAATGTTTCCGGTATGCTGAAACAAAAGCGTTATCTGCGCGGTCAAACATTTCAAGCAAACCAATATGCATTCCCAGTCCGGCACGTAAAATGGTAGCAAGAACAGGTTGTTCTGAAATCAAGGTACAGTTTGCCGTCCCAAGTGGAGTTTCGACCTCTTTTTCTTCATACTTCAACACTTTCGAAACTTCGTATGCCATGATAATTCCCACGCGCTCTAAATTTTTTCGGAACCGTAATGGGTCGTTTTGAATTTTCACATTGCGCATTTCTGCAAGGAAAGTAGAGAAAACTGTATGATTGTCAGAGAGATGGTGAATCATGCTTTTTGTTTGTTTCTATAAAGATAAAGTAAATGTTTCAGTTGAATAAACAGATGGCTCAAAATGATTGTTAAGATTGAGCATTTGCGCAATTTCATTCTTTAAAAAAGGTAAATTTGCACCTCAATGGCAGAAAAAGCAAAACTCAATACTAAAATATTTTTTCGTCTGGTTTCTTATGCGAAGAAATACAAAGGTATTCTGGTGCTTGCATTTTTATCTGGAATATTAATCGCTGCATCTTCTGCCTTACGCCCATACTTTATTGGTGGAATGGTAAACAAATATGTCGTGAAAGGACAGAATGGCGATATGTTATTGATGTGGACGTTCATCATAATTGGGATGCTGGTATTTGAAGCTGTTTTTCAATTTACAGGTTCCTATTTCTCCAATTTATTGGCTCAGAATATCGTTCGAGATCTTCGAAAAAAGCTGTATAAGCATGTAATGTCCTTTAAAATGCAATATTTTGACCGCACACCAATTGGTGCTCTGGTTACACGTGTTGTTTCTGATTTGGAGGCCGTAAGCCAAGTTTTTTCATCCGGATTAATTGACATTATGGGTGACATTATAACGCTGCTATTTGTTTTGAGTGGTATGTTCATCATCAATGCAAAATTGAGTTTGCTCGCCCTAATACCGATCCCAATTTTGATTTTTGCAACTCGGATTTTTGCTCGAGCCATGCAGAAATCCTTTCAATTGGAAAGGTTGCAAGTGACTAAACTGAATACATTTGTGCAAGAGAGAATATCCGGTATGGCCATCGTGCAGCTATTTTCTAGAGAAAAACAAGAGTACGATTCATTTGAAGAAATAAACAAAGGCCATAGACAAGCACACATTAATGCCGTATGGGCTTTCTCTATCTTTTTCCCTGTCGTGGAATTGTTGAGCTCTATGTCCATTGCTTTTCTTTTGGTGTGGGGCGCCTTTCAAATCGATGGTGTTCAACCTGAGAATCAACGAGAAATGTATAGCCAGATTATTTCGTTTACCTTGTGGATAAACATGTTGTACAGACCTATTCGTCAATTGGCGGATAAATTCAATGTTTTGCAAAGGGGGACGGTTCGGGCGGAACGTGTATTTGAAATACTTGATTTAAATGAGCACGTTCAGAATAATGGAAACGAAAATAATATTGACTTTCACAAGGACATACGATTTGAACATGTCTTTTTTGCCTACAAAGACGATGAATATGTGTTAAGAGATATTGACTTAACAATTGAGGCGGGGTCTACTGTTGCTTTCGTTGGCGCGACCGGTGCAGGGAAATCATCGATCGTGAATTTAATTGGACGTTTTTACGATTACCAAAAAGGAGCGATATACATTGGTAACCAGAATATTCAAAACATTGATTTGCAATATTTACGAAGTAATATATCCATTGTGTTGCAAGACGTCTTTTTGTTCTCAGATTCAGTTCATAACAACATAACCTTAGGAGATAGCTCAATCACAAGAGAGCAAGTAGAGGAGGCGGCAAAAGCAGTTAGGGCGCATGATTTTATCATGAAATTACCGGAAGGATATGATTATCATGTTGGAGAGCGTGGTGGAGTTTTATCGGTTGGACAACGGCAGTTGATTTCATTTATCCGAGCGTATGTGTTTCAACCAAAAGTTCTAATTTTAGATGAAGCGACTTCTAGTGTAGATGATCAATCAGAAGAATTAATACAAAAAGCGACTGAAGAGTTGACCAAAGGACGAACATCGATAGTGATTGCGCACCGTTTGTCTACAATTCAATCGGCCGATAAAATTGTTGTTCTCGAAAAAGGAGAAATTGTTGAGTCAGGAACACATGCCGAATTGCTTGCAAAAAATGGATTTTATAAGAATCTGCACGACATGCAATTCTCAGAAGAAAAATAAATTATGGTTGGATTAAAAATTGGTGGAGTACCAGAACACTTTAATTTACCCTGGAGATTGGCCATTGAAGATGGAAAATTTCGAGAGTTTGGTTTGAACTTGCACTGGGCCGATATGGGTGGTGGAACAGGTCAAATGATTCGAGGATTAGAGAATAAATCAATCGACGTTGCCGTGCTGCTCACTGAAGGTTGTACAAAAGCGATTTTACAAGGATTAGATGCGACCATTTTACAGGTATACATTACTAGCCCTTTGCATTGGGGAGTTCACGTTCCATACAATTCAGATATCGATTCTATCGAAGATTTGAAAGATTGTACCTATGCCATCTCACGACATGGTTCAGGTTCTCATTTAATGAGTTATGTATTGGCTCATCAACAGGGCTGGCCAACGGATAACCTGAAATTCAATGTTGTTGGTGATATTTACGGAGGACTTTGGGCCTTAGAAAACAAAGAAGCACAAGCCTTTCTCTGGGAAAAATACACCACGTATCCGTTTACTGAACAAAAAAAATGTAAATATGTGGGCGAAGTAGTTACTCCTTGGCCATGTTTTGTAATTGCCGTAAGAAATGAGGTTTTAGCGGAACATAAAAATTTGCTGGATCAAATGTGTAAAACGGTAAACGTTCGTGCTCTGGAGATGTTGGATAATCCTAATATTGTAGATATTATTTCATGGCGTTACAATTTGCGATCAAGTCACGTACAGAATTGGTTAAACGAAACGACGTGGAATTATGATGGAATTGAATATCCATTAGCCTTTAATAAAACGATTAATTACCTGAAGAAGTTAAATCTCATTTCAGAGGAGGAGTCTGAAAATTGGCGTGAAAAACTCTTTGAATAAACTAAACCTTTCTAAACGAAATTTGTTGCTTGATTATGCTTAAAAAGAAAACTGGATTATTGTTGTTGCAATTGGGAACCCCGGATAGTCCATCGACGAGAGATGTACGTAGATATTTGAGTGAATTTTTAAATGACCCTCGCGTAATTGATATTCCTTGGCTTCCGAGAAAACTATTGGTAAACGGAATTATCGTTCCTTTTCGTGCTCCGAAGTCTGCAAAGATCTACAAAGAACTCTGGGATATTAGTGATGGAATTTCACCGTTGATGACGCATACTGAAAATGTCAAATTGGAATTGGAAAAGCGATTCGCCAAGGATGATGTAACTATCGAAATGGCCATGCGCTATCAAAATCCATCCATGGATTCGGTTTTAGAAAGAATGCAGAAAGCCAATTATGACGAGATTATCATCTTACCTTTGTTTCCCCAGTATGCGAGTGCTTCTTCAGGATCAGCGATTGAAAAAGCGATGAATATCATACGGAAATGGTGGGTAATTCCTGATGTAAAAGTTATTTCACAGTTTTGGGATAATAAAGGGTATATCGACAGTATCATTGAACGAACGAAGGAATTTGATTTAAAATCATACGACCATATTCTCTTTTCATACCACGGTTTGCCTGAACGACAGGTGGATAAAGTTTATGAGGATACAGATTTGTGCGCCGATCAACCTTGTGAAACAGAAATCAATGAAAAAAACAAGTTTTGCTACAAAGCCACATGTTTCGCCACAACACGATTGCTTGCGGAAAAATTGGGATTAAAAGAAGAGGATTATACCGTTTGTTTTCAGTCGCGCTTGGACAAGAAGTGGTTGGAGCCTTTTTCAGATAAAGTTGTTGAGGAGTGGGGGAAGAAAGGTGCTAAGAAACTCTTGGCCTTCAGTCCCGCTTTCGTAGCCGACTGTTTAGAAACTCTAATTGAAATCGGTGACGAATATCAAGAGATTTTCGAAGAAATGGCGGAGAGAAAGTTCAATTGGTGCCGTCCAGTAACTCTCACCCTAGGTTTATTGACGGATTAGAGGAATTGGTTCGCGAAAGAATGTGATGAAAGGCAGGATGTAAAGGATTTATGGATACTCAGGATTTTATAATTTCAGGTTGATTCGATTGATATTTATTTCTAACTTAATGTAGAAATAACTGAATCATGAATGAGTCAAAATTGAAATTTTCTCAGGAAACATCTGCAATAATTGGTTGCAGTATGAGAATACACTCAGCGCTTGGACGCGGTTTTCCAGAAGTATTTTATCAAAGAGCTTTGGCAATTGAATTAAATGAAAACAAGATTCTATTTGAAAGAGAATTTGAAATGCCAGTTTACTATCAAGAACATCATATTGGCGCACGGAGAGTAGACTTCTTTGTAGATGAGAAAATAGCGGTAGAATTAAAAGCAACGTCAGAATTGGAAGGTGCTCATTTGGCTCAAACTTTAAATTATCTAGAAACGCAGAACATAGAAGTTGGGTTGTTGATCAATTTTGGAGCGGAAAGCCTTCAATTTAAAAGATTGATTAATAGAAAATTCAAGGACAGATCTTGGTTAAAAAATCTTTAACCTCATCCTGTTGAATCCCTAAATCCTTTTAATCCTGATTTTATTTTACACATCCGTTGGTCACAATCGGTCTAATGCATGTTAAACATTTCACCTCCTTTGCTGTTTATTTTTTATTGTAAAAGGTACTCCGTATCTTTGCAACCGATTTAGAAATAAGAATTTTAGAAAAATCATCATATGAGTAATACAGCTGAAAAATTAGCGTACAAAGTAAAAGACATCAGTCTAGCAGAGTGGGGTCGTAAAGAAATTAAAATTGCCGAAGCAGAAATGCCAGGTTTGATGGCACTTCGTGAAGAATATGGAGCATCTAAGCCATTGGCTGGAGCGCGTATCGCGGGATGTCTGCACATGACCATTCAAACGGCTGTTTTAATAGAAACATTGGTTG
>CBFIBY010000105.1:0-9344 GCA_965660955.1 Crocinitomicaceae bacterium
GTTTGGTCACCTTCCGCAATGGAAGAAACTATTTTGCCTTTTTTCGTTTTTGGCTTACTGTCTGTGCAACTGTACAATGTACACAAAGCGATTGAGACTAAAACAACTGTTTTCATTCTTATTTTTTCAATTATAGATTACTTGCTAAATTCATTTTATCATAGGTATTCTTTTCAAGCACTTCAATTGCCTTTTGCAGAATTTCATTGTTCTCGTTATATATCTGATAGAACTCTGAAGCTCCCCAAATATCTTGCGCTATTGTCGCTTTTAATCGTGAGTCCAGTAATTGCTTACAATATTTATATTCCTTTTCTGAATATTCAAAATCAGGACTTTCTTTCTTTACGAAATCGAAGAACTCATTTATGAATTTTTTATCTGTTTTAAAATTGGCTTTGTACGCTTGAAAGTCAGGATATTCTTTCTCTAACTTCTTACGGTTTTTGTCCAAATATTGAAGTCCAAAAGAATTGATATATCCACCACGAGCCAATACTCTGTACAAATCATTAAAACCATTTGTATCCAATGGAACAAATATATCCGGCATGATGCCACCACCACCATAAACCGTTCGTTTCGTCAATAAAGTACTGTGTTTTAGAGAATCTGGAAATTTAATACTATCTGCATTTGAGTATTCCCCTCGAGCATACCGCTCTGATAAATCATTGATGTAATCTTCCTTACTATCCATATAGGGTTTTTGTATAAATCTTCCCGATGGTGTATAGTAACGAGCAATAGTCAATCGAAGTTGAGAACCATCCGACAAATCAATTGGTCGTTGAACCAACCCTTTTCCATAAGTTCTTCTTCCCACAATCAAACCTCGGTCCCAATCTTGTATAGCACCCGATAAAATTTCACTTGCAGAGGCCGTTGATTCATTCGTTAGAACAACTAACTTTCCTTCTTCCCATAAACCTTTTCGACCTGCTTTCAATTCACTTCTTGGTTGTTTGGTTCCTTCTGAATAAACCACCAATTTGTCTCCAGAAAGGAATTCATCAGCTATTTTTTGAGCCGTATAAAGCAAACCTCCGCCATTGTCTTGAAGGTCTAAAATCAAATGCTCCATACCTTGTTTGCGCAATGCACTCAGTCCTGCTTGAATTTCGGCCAATGATGTTCGAGAAAAGCTATTTAGTTTTACGTAGCCAATTCCTGGACGAATCATGTAGTAACTATCAACTGAAAATACAGGAATTTTATCTCGCGTTATTGTGAAAGATATTGGTTTGTTGATTCCTCTTCTGTTGATAAGCACTTTCACTTTGGTCCCTTTTTCACCTAGAAGTCTTGAGCGAACTTGTGAATTTTTCAATCCAATACCCGCAACACCTTCATCATCAATTCCTACGATTCGATCTCCAGCCATTAAGCCTACTTTTTCAGAAGGCCCACCTGGAATCGTTTGTACTACTTGTAATGTATCCTTAACGATTTGAAATCGAATTCCAACTCCAACAAAACTTCCGTTTATTTTTTCATTTGCATCATCTACATCTTCACTTGAGATATAAGAGGAGTGAGGGTCTAATTCTTCGAGCAAAGATCGTATGGCATGCTCCGTAAGTTTTTTTTGATCAACCTCGTCGACGTACATATGATTGACATATGTAAGAATCTCAGCATATTTTCGCGTATTAGCGTTGTTGTCAAGTTGAGCTATACTTGAAAATGAGAAGAAAAGGATAAAGCTATAAAGGCCCGATTTAAAAAAGGTATGAATCATCATGTTTAGTTTTGTATAAAAATATAAAGAAATGTACTTCTAGAAAGTAATTACAAACATCATACCTTAATTTATCATAAAAACAGTTGATTCAGGAACATTTTTTAGAAATCTCCGTAAAAAAAGGAGAAAACCCAACAGAACAATAGAGATGAAAACCAGAAATTCAATATTTACTTTTCTAATTGCCACATTTATAACTGTTTCGGCATTTGGTCAAGACAAAAAGATAGACAACCTAGAGCAATTGTATGCTCAGGAACATTATAAAATGGTGTATGCACGATCAGGAAAACTGATGGATAAGCCTGATTATGATTTCACAGAAGTTCCAAAATTCTATAGAAGTATAAGTACTTTTCATCTAGCGCAGAACAAATACTGGCTCAAACGAAATAAAAATGCCTTAGCTAAAGCTGAGAAAATGTTCGTTGAGATCAAACAAGGTGAAAATTCAAAAAAGATCCTCACGACACACAAAATGGAGGTTGCAGCACTGCAAGATGAAATCACTGAATGGATAGGAGAACTTAGTCAGCAAGGGCAAACCGAAATGGCCAAGAAGGTTCAAGGTATTCAAAATCGCATTTTTTCTAATGTTCCCAAAACGGAGAAAAAAGATACGAAACCTGTAAACCGTCCTATTATTCAGACGACAAAAGAACGCTCTGAAATTATTGCTTTTGCTGAAAAATCAATCGGAGTTCCTTATGTTTGGGGTGGAACAACACCAAATGGATTTGATTGCAGTGGATACACAACGTATGTGATGAAAGAGTTCGGTATTACGATGCCGAGAAGAGCTACTGATCAACAAAAGGCATCCGCTCGCATTAAGCAGAAAGATGTACAACCTGGAGACTTAGTTTTCTTTAACAATGGTTCGGGAATCAGTCACGTCGGAATAATTGTTTCGGAGCAGGGTCAACCCTTAACAATGATACATGCTAGTTCTTCAAAAGGAATTATAATTACGAACCTTGAAACATCAAGCTATTGGAAAAAACGATTGGACAGCTTTGGCACCTATCTTAATTAGATCTAACTACCTTAAAAAGTAGATAAATCGATAAAATTCCAAGTAAGATAGCGCAAACTAACAATACCTCTGCAATAGATATATCAAAGAGAAACGGAAAAACAATTAGAAAACTTAAAATTGGGAAGCTCCATGCCTCCCAATTTTTTTTTGCTTTTACTAATCGAACAAATAAGCTGTTTAAGACGATGAGAATGGCTCCTGAAACAAGAAGTAACCAATACGATTTCAAAATCTCAGGACGCAGAAAACCTAGTACGGTAATTGCGTAAATCACTAGGCTAAAAATCATCAAAATTTTTCGAGCCAAGGTTGTCATCGGAATTAAAAGAAATGCATTTAGAAATAGAAAAAAACCTGTTAGACCTACAAAAACATATTTAGAAGAATAAATATACTCTTCTTTAAAAACCATGCAATAGGCCCCAAACACGAAAAAACCTATGTGTAGTGCCATTAAAACCCTTAAAATCCACTTCATTGTCTTTCTTTTCTTTGTTTTATCGTCTCCTTACAAAACTACTGAGAAGTTCAGTTCAAAGAAAAATAGTTGAACTTTTTTAAAACAACCTATTGTCAATTAATTGTTTTAATGCCAGACTATTGATTCTGTTGTACTTACAACTGAAGACCCGTTGTCAAAAACGAAAGTCATGGTGAAATTCCGAAGAACTGACTGGCTAGGTTTTTGCGAAATTGTAATCTCGGGAGATTCAAAAGCGTGCCACTCAGAATTGATAAAATAATCCACGCTTTTGTTGTTAATAGAGCAAATAGAACTTAGATTTTGTCCAGAAATGAATTGGTTGAAATCTTCATCTGAAGTAATTATAACATCAACGAGCTCGTGTTTCAGTCCTTGCTCTCCTGGATTGGGACATGATAGGGCGTAAATTTGAGAGACGAAAAAACTAGAAAAACTGGGCTGGTTTTGACTTACATATTGCTGTTCAGCTGTAATTTGAATATTCAAGGAATCAATATCCGTACTGTCGCTTATTGTACTTTGTAAAAACGGATCAAAGAACTGGGTCGTCATACCGGTCATAACCCAGTATTCTTTACTATCACTGCAACACGAAATTAAAACCGCGGTCAGACCTGTGGAAAGGACGAAAGTTAATATCATTTTTTTAATCATAATCTATTCAAAATTTACATTCAATTGTACAACGTAGATAATCGTAATTTCGTTTGACTAAACTTTAATTTTATCAATTGCACCGATTCCAAAAAGTGCAAAATCATACTTACATGGATCATCTCCATCAAACTCTCGTAGGTTCCCCATTAACTCCTCTAATGCTTTCCAGTCGTCTTGTTTTCTTGTTATTAAGCCAAAATTACGTCCGACAGTGCTCGTATGAACATCCAAGGGTATATATAAGTCAGCAGGGGAGATGCCATTCCAAATTCCAAAATCAACATCTGTTGTATTGTCCCTTACCATCCATCGCAAAAACATGTTCAACCGTTTTGCCGCTGAGTTTTTTAAAGGATTTGCCAAATGTTTTTCACTACGTTTCTCGTGCGGGAAAGAAAGCATCTTGTTTCTAAAGTTTACAATTCTACCTTTTACTCCTGGAATTTCAGGGTTAGTATTGAATACACTTTCAAGTGATTCATGTGAGCGATAAATATCTTTTAAGGCTTCGCAAAAGAATTGCAAATCATTTTTCTGAAACGTACGATGCACAAAGTGAATATCCTTAAAGTCCGATTGAACATGGTTTTTAATGAATTCGAAGGGTTCGTTTTCAAATATATCTACAAGTCTTTTCCCACTCGTAAGAATAGATTTTCGATTACCCCATGCAATTGTCGACATGAGTAACCCCATTATTTCAATATCTTCTTTTCGGGTGAACTGGTGAACAATCCCGAGTGGATCGTCCTTTAAAAAGCTTGGTTCATTGAATTCCAGTACTTTTTCATCAAGAAATTCCTTTAATTCTTTTTTCGAAAAACTCTTAGACAAATAAGCCATCCGACATCGTCAATTTTCGATCAGCCATATCCGCTAGTCCATTGTTATGCGTTACGATAACGAATGTGTGATTAAACTGATCTCTTAAATCGAAAAATAATTGATGTAATGCATCTGAATTCTTCGAATCTAAATTTCCGGATGGTTCATCCGCAAAAATTACCTTGGGTTGATTAATCAATGCTCTTGCTACTGAAATACGTTGTTGTTCACCACCGGAGAGTTCGGCTGGTTGATGCGTCGCACGGTCTGCTAAACCTAGAATGTCTAAATATTTCAATGCCGCTTCTTTCGCTTCCGTTTTCGAATCACCCTTGATTAATGCAGGGAGCATTACATTTTCAACTGCTGTGAACTCTGGTAAAAGTTGATGAAATTGAAAAATAAACCCGATGTTTTGATTTCTAAAAATAGCTTTCTTCTTATCCGATAAACTCGAAACATTCACACCATCGAAAATAATGTCGCCTTGATCCGGTTTGTCTAAGGTCCCTAATATTTGAAGAAAAGTAGTTTTACCAGCACCAGAAGAACCTACAATCGATACGATTTCACCAGCTTCCACTGATAAATCAATTCCTTTCAGAATTTCTAAATCACCGTATTTCTTATAGATTTTGTTTGCTACGAGCATTACTTTTCCATTTTAATGGTATGACCCATTTTATCTCTTTTGGTTTTCAAATATAAATCGTTGTGCTCGTTACTTTCGATTTCCAAGGCAACATTCTCTATGATTTCCAGCCCATAACCAATCAGACCCGTTCGTTTCTTTGGATTATTGGACATTAGACGCATTTTGCTTACGCCCATGTCGCGAATCATCTGCGCTCCAATACCATAATCTCGATCATCCGCATTAAAACCTAATTTAATATTGGCTTCAACCGTATCCAATCCTTGTTCTTGCAGCTCGTATGCTTTCAGTTTGTTTACCAAACCAATTCCACGACCTTCTTGATTCATGTACACAATAATGCCTTTGCCTTCTGCTTCAATCATTTCCATCGCTTTGTGCAACTGTGGACCGCAATCGCAACGGCATGAGCCAAATATGTCGCCCGTCATACAAGAGGAGTGAACACGCACCAACACAGGTTCATCCTTCTCCCATGTTCCCTTGTGAATGACCAAATGATCTTTTCCTGAATTTATTTCTTGATAAGCCGTCATTTCGAAATCACCAAAATTGGTTGGCAATTGAATCTTCACTTTTTTATCAATCAATGATTCCTTCTCCAATCGATAATGAATCAAATCTTCAATCGAAACAATTTTTAAATCAAAGCGTTTGGCGATTTCCATCAATTGTGGCAGGCGAGCCATTGTTCCATCCTCATTCAATATCTCGACAATCACACCCGCTGGTTCAAAACCCGCCATTCTTGACAAATCTATGGCTGCTTCGGTATGTCCAGCTCTTCTCAAAACACCACCTTTCTTAGCACGCAACGGAAATATATGTCCTGGTTTTCCCAATTCTTTGTGGTCCAACTCTGGATCAATTAAAGCTAGAACCGTTTTCGAACGATCCGAAGCTGAAATTCCTGTCGTGCAGCCATGTCCGTTTAAATCAACTGAAACTGTAAAAGGCGTCTCGTACTCAGCTGTGTTGTTTTTGACCATTAGATCAAGTCCGAGCTCATCACAACGACTTTCAACAAGCGGCGCGCATATCAATCCTCGTCCGTGCGTAGCCATGAAATTAATAATCTCTGGAGTAACGTTTCGAGCGGCTGTTAAAAAATCACCTTCGTTCTCGCGATCTTCATCGTCTACAACGATGATAACCTTTCCATTTTTTATATCTTCAATTGCTTGCGCAATCGTGTTTAATTTGAATTCCATTATGGCTTAAATTGATTGCAAAAATACCGCTTATTTATTAAATCAGCCTTAAACGACACGCATTTCCTCGATTTCATTTACTGGCTTGCGAAATACTGCTTTACCATCAAAAACATCCAGGACAAGATTATGTTCTTTGTCAACTGTATTGGACAAAAGTGCTTTCGATAATTCAGTCAAGACTTGCTTTTGGATTAATCGTTTGACAGGTCGCGCTCCAAAGAATGGATCGAAGCCTGTTTTTGATATCCAGTCGATGGCATCATTTGTTATAACTAGATGATACTCTTTTTCGCGAAGCATTTCTTTAAGATTTTCAAGTTGTATATCGACAATTTCTCGGATATTTCCTTCTGTCAAAGGTGTGAAGAGCAAGATTTCATCAATTCGATTCAGAAACTCTGGTCGAATAGTTTGACGAAGCATATCGTTAATTACGCTTTTTGTGCTCTCGATAACCTCTGGAAAATCTTTTTCCTTTTTATTTTCAAACATTTGATGAATCGTATCCGAACCTAGATTTGAAGTCATGATAATAATGGTGTTTTTGAAGTTGACGACACGTCCTTTGTTGTCTGTTAATCGTCCATCATCAAGAACTTGCAATAATACGTTAAACACATCTGGATGAGCTTTCTCGATTTCATCAAGAAGAACGATTGAATAGGGTTTTCTTCTGACGGCCTCTGTCAATTGTCCACCTTCATCATACCCTACATATCCTGGAGGTGCTCCAACCAATCGGCTTACGGAATGTTTCTCCTGGTATTCGGACATATCAATTCTCGTCATCGCGTTATCGTCATTGAACAAATAATCAGCTAAAGCTTTCGCTAATTCTGTTTTACCAACGCCCGTGGTGCCCAAAAAGATAAATGATCCTATTGGTTTTTTATCATCTTGCAATCCTGCTCTTGACCTGCGTATTGCATCCGAAACGGCCTGGATGGCTTCTTTTTGCCCAACTACTCGTTTAGCTATTTCGTCTTCAAGTCGCAATAATTTTTCCACTTCACTTTCAATCATTTTAGTGACGGGAATACCGGTCCATTTGGAGACAACTTCGGCTATTTCTTCAGCGTCAACTTCTTCTTTGATCATTTTACTGTTGGTCTGAATTTCAGTTAGCTTCTCTTTACTTTTCTCAAGTAAATCCTCCTCTTGTTTGATTTTTCCATAGCGCAACTCAGCCACTTTCTCATAGTCTCCATTTCGTTCCGCTTGTTCTGCTTCAAACTTATACTTCTCAATATTCTCCTTGGAAGTTTGCACAGCTTCAGCCGCATTTCTTTCATTTTGCCATTTGGCTGTAAACTCGTCTTTGCGAGCTTTTAATTCCGAAAGGTCCTTTTCGATTTGTGCAATTTTCTTCTCATCCTTTTCTCTTTTAATAGCTTGACGTTCAACTTCCAGCTGCATAATCTTTCTTTCTAGTTCATCAAGATCTTCAGGTTTTGAATTGATTTCCATTTGAAGTTTTGACGCCGCTTCATCCATTAAGTCAATCGCTTTGTCTGGGAGGAAACGATCTGAAATATAGCGCTGCGATAATTCTACAGCTGCTATGATTGCTTCATCTTTAATAATCACCTTGTGGTGACTTTCATATTTTTCCTTTATTCCACGGAGAATGGAAACTGCATCTTCAAAATTTGGTTCATCTACTAAGACTGTTTGGAACCGCCTAACTAAAGCTTTGTCTTTTTCAAAATACTTTTGATACTCAGCTAGGGTAGTGGCACCAACTGCACGTAACTCTCCACGTGCCAAAGCAGGTTTCAAAATGTTCGCAGCGTCCATAGCACCTTCGCCACCTCCACCAGCACCGACCAGCGTGTGAATCTCATCAATAAAAAGAATGATCTCTCCTGTAGATTCTGTCACCTCTTTGATGACAGCTTTCAGTCTTTCTTCAAACTCTCCCTTATACTTCGCTCCCGCAACTAACGCTCCCATGTCAAGTGAATAAACAACTTTTGAGGCAAGGTTTTCGGGAATATCTCCTTCTACAATTCTGTGTGCAATTCCTTCGGCAATAGCCGTTTTACCAACACCAGGCTCACCAATTAAAATAGGGTTATTCTTAATTCTTCGCGACAATATTTGTAACACTCTTCTGATTTCATCATCGCGACCAATAACTGGATCCAACTTTCCACTTTCGGCTAGTTCGTTTAAATTCTTAGCATATCGATTTAGCGATTGATAATTCGCATCTTGACTTTCGTCGTTTACTGTATTTCCGTTTCTTAATTTCATAATGGCTTTTGTTAATTCTTTTTCAGTGATCTTCTGATCTTTGAACATGCGACCGATACTCGCTCCTGATTTAAATAATGCAACGAGAAGAGCCTCTGAGCTAATAAATTTATCGCCCCATCCGCTTGAAATCTTTTCTGCTGACTGTAAAGTTCGAAATAAATCATTGGACATTGAAGGTTGTCCACCCTGCGTTTTTGGATAGGAAACAACTTGACTTTTTACAACTTCTGTAAAAACTTTTATGTCTTTATCGAGATCGTTGAAGATGAAATCTAAAATAAACTTGTCCTTCAACAGCAACGAAAGCAACAAATGTCCGTTATCAATAACAGACTGCTCTTCATTTAAAGCTAAAACGGACGCGTGATTTAAAATTTCCTTCGCCTTGTTCGTATATTTTTCAAAATCGATCATATTCGGTTTTTCCATTTTCCTCCACAAAAGATAAACCAAACGACGAAATCGGA
>CBFIBY010000106.1:0-9323 GCA_965660955.1 Crocinitomicaceae bacterium
CACGACCAACGATATCTGCTTTTTTACCAGAACCGTTTATAATTGTAGTGTTTTCTTTGTCGATGTCTACTTTATCGGCTGTTCCCAACATATCCATTGTTGTTCCTTCCAAGTTCATTCCTCTTTCTTCAGAAATAACTTGTCCGCCCGTCAAAATAGCGATATCTTCCAACATTGCTTTTCTTCTATCACCAAATCCTGGAGCTTTTACAGCCGCCACTTTCAGAGAACCTCGAATTCTATTCACAACTAAAGTTGCCAATGCTTCACCGTCCAAGTCTTCTGCGATAATCAACAACGGTTTTCCAGATTGAGCAACCGGTTCCAAAACAGGAAGTAATTCCTTCATGTTTGAAATTTTCTTATCGTAGATTAAGATCAATGGATTCTCCATTTCTGTGATCATCTTCTCCGTATTCGTCACGAAGTAAGGAGAAAGGTATCCACGGTCGAATTGCATTCCTTCAACCGTTTTAACTGTTGTTTCCGTTCCTTTTGCTTCTTCAACTGTAATTACACCGTCGTTTCCGACTACTTTCATGGCTTCTGCAATCAAGGCACCAATTGTTTCATCGTTATTCGCTGAAATGGAAGCAATTTGCTTTATTTTCTTGTTATCCGAACCTACTTCCTTCGATTGATCACGAAGGTTATTCACGACCTCAATTACCGCTTTGTCAATTCCGCGTTTCAAATCCATTGGATTTGCTCCTGCAGCAACATTCTTCATACCTGCCCCAATTACCGCTTGCGCAAGTACAGTTGCAGTTGTTGTTCCGTCACCCGCAATATCAGCTGTTTTTGAAGCGACTTCTTTCACCATTTGAGCACCTAAGTTTTCAATTGGATCTTTCAATTCAACTTCCTTTGCAACCGTTACTCCATCCTTCGTGATGTGAGGTGCACCGAATTTTTTACCGATAACAACGTTTCTTCCTTTTGGTCCAAGCGTTACTTTTACCGCATTCGCCAAAGCATCAACACCAGTCTTTAGTTTTTCTCTCGCCTCTACGTCGAAATAAATATCTTTTGCCATTTTTTTTTGTTTAAACGTGATTAAAATATTCCGTAAATGTCTGCTTCACGCATAATCAAATACGTTCCACCATCTAATTTAATTTCTGTTCCAGCGTATTGACCATACAGAACTGTATCGCCTTTTTTTACCGTTACAGGTTCATCTGGCTTTCCAGGGCCAACGGCAACTATTTTGCCTTGCAATGGTTTTTCTTTCGCTGTATCAGGAATAATAATCCCACTCGCTGTTTTTACTTCTGCTGGCGCTGGTTCGATAAGAACGCGATCCGCCAAGGGTTTAAATTTTACTGACATATTACTATATAATTTGTTTTAATTTTTACTCTGTGCATTACCCGAATATTGTGCCATTCGGTAAAACCCGACATTTTTTCCTTTTTCAAACAATTGGACAAAAAAAATGTCAGTATGAAGTGACATACTGACATTTAAAATTTCGTTTAACTCTCCCTTATTGAGGAGTCGGTGTTCCTCCATTTGCCGGTTGTTCAGTTGGAGCAGGCTGCTCTTGAACAGTTGGAGTAGAAGTTGTATTTCTCAAAGTCAACAAGATACTGAACAAAGCAATAACTCCTGCCAATGTCCAAGTTCCTTTTACAACAAAATCGTTTGTTTTTTGAACGCCACCCAACTGCTGAGCTGATCCAAAGTCGCTACTCAATCCTCCACCTTTTGGATTCTGAACGAATACCAAGAATGTAAGTAAAACACTGGCAAGGAGAATGATGATTTGAAATAAAATATCCATGATTAACTCTTTATTTTCTTTTTTAATTTCTTTATTTGGTCTGCAAAGAAACTCTTTTTTTCTGGATAAAACAACAATAATTGGTTGTAAGCATCAATTGCTTTACCAAAATTTCCTTGGTTGATATAAATCTGTGCCAAAGTCTCGCTGACAGGCATGGCTTCTTCATTCAAACTCTCCCTCGCTATTGTGGAAACTTTGAAGAATTCAGCCGCCTTTTTTTCCGGTTCTTCCGTTTTCGAAATTCGTGTGATCTTTGGTTGATCTTTGATAAATTTCTCTACAATTTCTACTGTTCTTTGTTGTTTGACTTGGTACTCTTCGGAATGAGTCGTCGCACTCACTTTTAGCCAATCCAAGAACGAGCGTTTCTCTTCAGCCAATTGATTTTCGTATTCTTCCGTGACTTCTTCACTTTCTTTCACCGGTTCTATTTCCTCCTCGACATCTACAACTTGCTCAATCGGGTCCGGTTGAATTTCTTTTTCTAATTCATCTTCGATAGTTTCAGGTTCACTTTCTTTTTCTTCCGAAATAATATCCAAGGAAATGGCTTTACTTTTTTCGTCAAATGTTGAAGGTGAAACTTTCTCATCTTCTGCGTCAACCGCAGGATTGATTAAGTCAACCGTAGGGTCGAATGCTGCTAGCGGTTTTACTTCATGTTCATCAACTTCTTCTGTACTATCTTCCTCGACAGATTCTTCAATAGGCTTATTTTCAAGGTGCTGATCATGCTTGCTGTATTCTTCTGATTCATGTGTTTCAATCTCTAGATTATCTTCGGTTTCTTCAACTTCCTGAGTGATTTCTTCGACCTTTTCAGTTTGTCGGTTAACATCAGTTCCTTGGTCGTCGGTATCCTCAATTTCAGTCTCGATTTCGGTTACTTCAGCATCGTCGAAGTCATAGGTTAACTCAGCAACAGTTTCTTCAAGTTCATTGTCTTCTTCAACAACAGCATCTATGTCTAGGTCAACATCAGTAATTGGTTCATCCAAATCCAATTCCTCCAAATCTTCCTCGTCGAAGTCTATGGTCACAGGTTCGAAGTTCATTTCTTCCACTTCAAGAACGGTAAAATCCTTCATGTCCTCATTTGGGTTGATATCAACTTCTTCCCGAACATAAACCTCTTCGGTAGCTTCTGTGATTGACTCTACTTCAGTTTCTTCCACTTTTTCCGTGACAATTTCTTCATCAACATCAAGGTCAAAGTTTTTGTCAATGTCATCATCAACCTCAACCTCCGGTACAACTGATAGAACAGGTTCTTCAATAGGCGATTCAACTATTGGAGTCGGAGCAAACTCTTTACCTTCATTAATCAAAAAGTACAGATGTTTTCTATCACTTATTTTAAAGGCATGTTTGCTCAATTGGTCTTCAAAATCAATAGAATTGGTTTTTCCCAAGTATTGCAGAAGTAAGAGTGGAAAAGATTGAGCGTACGGATATTTCTCCGCCAATTTTTCAATTACCGCGAAGTCCTCTTGCGAGCACAATTCAGGCGATTCGATAAGTTGAGCGATTTCTTTTCCTGTCATTACCAATTCGACATTAGTTTAGCCACAACGTCTTGTACGATCTGCGCATTTATTTCTGAAATTAATTCGTCTTCCACAGTGGAAATATCCTTGTCAGAATCAAAGTCCATGAATTTCGTAAGCGATAATTCCATTTTATCTTCCTCTGGTTTCGTAATGTAAATTGTAAACTGGGTACTGATTGTCAATCTATTTTTGGCGGCAACATCACCGGGTTGAATGGCAATGGGCGAAACAGAGTAACCGTTCACAGCACCTTCAATATTGACTTCAGCAGTATTGTTGGTATTTAGCAGCAAACGGGTGTTGTTTTGAATCCCATCTTTTAAGTCTTCTGTCAATAGAGAAGAATAGGAGTTCGGTGCTGTTGCCGTATTCGTTTCCAGGGTTTTAACTGTAAATGTTTTCCATTCATCAGGCAAACTTCCATCACGAAAAGAAACGCGACTCGGCCAACAAGAAGTCAAGATAAATCCCAACAGCAATATGGAAAGTAATTTTATCATAAATTCAAGTTGTACTCTTTAATTTTACGGTATAACGTGCGTTCCGAAATACCTAATTCTTCGGCCGCATATTTGCGTTTTCCGCGGTGTTTTTCCAACGCTTTTTCAATTAATTCTTTTTCTCTGTCCTCCAAAGATAAAGATTCTTCTACTTCTTCATGCGCTTCAAATTCTTCCACGGGTGGGTGAGAGAATTGATAGTTGGGGTCTTCTGGTCGAACAGGTTGAGGAAGAGCTCTCGAAGGAACTTCTTCAACATCTGTGTACATGCGTTTTACCATTGCCGTTTGATCCGAAGTCAGTTGAATGTCTCCATCCTTTTTCACGATTTCAAGAACCAATTTTTTCAGTTCATTCAAATCTCCTTTCATATCGAAAAGGAACTTGTACATCAATTCACGTTCAGAGTAGTTTTCGTCATTCGTAGCACCTCGCAAAGCAGGCGTGTTGTCATACGTTTTCGGTAGAAAAGAGGCCAATTTTAACGCGTCAATTTCTCGTTCGGTTTCAATGACAGAAATTTGTTCCACCACGTTTTTCAATTGGCGAATATTTCCGGGCCAATTGTATTGATTCAATAGTTGAATGGCATCTTCGGTCAATTTAATCGTCGGCATTCTGTATTTATCCGCAAAATCAGAAGAGAACTTTCTAAATATCAGATGGATATCATCTTTACGGTCGCGAAGCGGAGGCAGAGAAATTGGTACGATGCTTAATCTATAGAACAAGTCTTCTCTAAACTTGCCTGAAGCAATGGCTTTTTGCATGTTTTCGTTTGTCGCAGCGACAACTCGCACATCTGTTTTGATGACTTTCGACGATCCAACACGAATAAACTCTCCTGTTTCGAGTACACGCAATAAACGCACTTGTGTTTGCATCGGCAATTCCGCAACTTCATCCAAGAAAATTGTTCCACCATCGGCAACTTGAAAATAGCCTTCTCGACTCGTGCTTGCTCCTGTAAAAGAGCCTTTCTCATGCCCAAATAATTCAGAGTCAATTGTTCCTTCTGGAATCGCACCGCAGTTCACAGCGATGTATTCACCATGTTTGCGACTACTCAATTGATGAATCACTTGAGGTATTATTTCTTTTCCCGTTCCGCTCTCTCCGGTAACCAAAACAGAGATATCGGTAGGGGCAACTTGGGCAGCGATTTCTAGTGCTCTATTGAGCAAAGGCGCATTTCCAATAATGCCAAATCGTTGTTTTATCTGTTGTAAATTCATTATAGTTCAATCTGTTGAATTGGATGCGGTGGCAATGCTTCAACCACTTCTCCAATTAGTGTTGCCGATGTACATGATGTGGCCTTTACAAGAACATACTGACCTTTTTTGTAATCTCCTTTCGGGAATACATTTTTGGTGCCTTGTTCGTCTCGTCCAACCAAATCATTATCACTTCGTTTCGAGAATCCTTCAATCAAAACTTTCCCTATTTTTCCAATTCTTGATTCATTGTGAAGTAAAGAATGTTGCAATTGCAATTCAATAACTTCTTGTAACCTTTTCTTTTTCAGTGCTTCAGGCACATCGTCTTCAAATTTTCGTTCGGCTAAGGTTTTTGGTCGTTCCGAATATTGGTACATATAAGCAAAGCTAAATTTCACCTCTTTCATTAAAGACAAGGTAGCTTGATGTTCCTCGTCTGTTTCACCGCAGAATCCAGTTATGATATCAGTTGAAATTGCATAATCAGGAACAATTTTCCGGATTGCTGCAACACGGTTCAAAAACCATTCCCTAGAATAGCCACGATTCATGCGTTTTAGCATTTCAGTGTGACCGCTTTGTACTGGCAAGTGAATGTATGGAGCTATATTTTCGTATTTCGCAATGATTTCAAGTACATCATCACCCATATCCTTGGGGTGAGAAGTGGAGAATCGTACACGCAAATCAGGCGAAACTTGGGCTACCATCTCCATCAATTGAGCGAAGTTGGTTGTCGGTAAATTTTCATCGCGAATTTCTCCTTTGGCCGAAAGATTATATCTATACGAGTTCACATTTTGTCCTAATAAAGTGACTTCACGGTAACCTGCATTGAACATTTCCTTGCACTCGCGAACGATACTTTGAGGTGCTCTTGATCGCTCTCTTCCACGTGTAAAGGGAACAACACAAAAAGAACACATATTATCACAACCTCTTGTAATGCTTACAAATCCACTTATTCCTCCTTTATCCAATCGAACAGGGGAAATATCAGCATAGGTTTCTTCACGAGAGAGTAAAACGTTCACCGCTTTCTGACCAGTACCAACTTCCTCAATCAAGTTTGGTAAATCTCGATATGAATCAGGTCCGGCTACAATATCCACCAGCTTTTCTTCTTCTAGTAAATTCTTTTTTAACCGCTCAGCCATGCAGCCTAATATTCCAACTACAAGTTCCGGATTTTCCTTTTTCTGCATTCTGAATTCGGTCAATCTTTTTCGAACACGTTGCTCTGCCTTATCGCGGATCGAGCATGTATTGACCAGTATAACATCGGCTTCCTCACTGTTTTGCGTGGTAGAAAATCCTTCTTTCGCTAAAATGGAGGCGACAACTTCACTGTCGGCAAAATTCATTGCGCAACCGTAACTTTCTAGAAATAATTTTTTATCTCCAGATTTCTCGTCTACTTCAACCATCAAAGCGGTACCTTGTTGGCTCTCGTCTATGGTCTTCTCGAATGTTTCGTTTTTGTTCTGCATCGTTCTATTTACGGCGAACAAAGATAGGATTAAATCTAAACTATGTCAAAATGGCAGAGTGAAATATTGAGAATTTACCATTTTTTAATTATTGATTTTTTTTACTTCGTAAGGACGTTAAATTAAAGTAAGTTTTACATTCTTTCTTGCATAATCGTTTTTTTACCTATTATTTTGCACCGAAATTGGGCACTTCCCTTTTTTCCACACAATTGAACTTATGGCAAAAAATCTAGTAATAGTCGAGTCACCTGCAAAAGCAAAAACAATAGAAGGTTATCTTGGAAAAGATTTCGTTGTGAAATCAAGTTATGGACACGTTCGTGACTTAGCTAAGAAAGGTACGGCAATAGATATTGAAAACAATTTCACACCTAATTATGAGGTGTCAGCGGATAAGAAACAAATCGTAAGTGAATTAAAGAAACTTGCAAAGGCGGCCGATATTATATGGCTTGCGACGGATGAGGACCGTGAAGGAGAAGCTATTTCATGGCACTTATATGAGACTTTAAACTTGGATAAAAAAGAAACACGGCGAATTACATTTAATGAAATTACGAAATCGGCCGTTTTAGCGTCTATCGAAAATCCTAGACAAATAAATCAAGAATTGGTTAATGCGCAACAAGCCCGTCGAGTTCTAGATAGATTGGTTGGTTTTGAATTATCACCTGTTCTATGGAGAAAGGTAAAGCCTTCATTGTCGGCTGGTCGAGTTCAATCTGTTGCGGTTCGTTTAATTGTTGAACGAGAAAAAGAGATACTTGCCTTTCAAAATAAAAGCTTCTTCCGAGTAAACGGTGCTTTTTTAAAAGGAAAAGAGAAAATTAACTGTGAACTGAATAAGCAATTTGATAATCAATCGGAAGTTCAAAGCTTTCTTGAGAAAATAGAGAATTTAGACTTTAGTGTTCAAGATGTTACAATGAAGCCAGCGGTTAAATCACCAACGGCGCCGTTTACGACATCCACGCTCCAGCAAGAAGCCAGTTTAAAATTAGGATTCTCGGTTTCACGTACAATGGGTGTTGCCCAACGTTTGTATGAAGCGGGTAAGATTACCTATATGAGAACAGATTCGGTTAATTTGTCTGATACAGCAAGGGAAGGAGCGAAAAAAGAGATTTTGAGAGCGTACGGAAACGAATAT
This sequence comes from Crocinitomicaceae bacterium, assembly GCA_965660955.1. GTDB lineage: Bacteria > Bacteroidota > Bacteroidia > Flavobacteriales_D > Crocinitomicaceae > UBA2040. The sequence continues at coordinate 7,703 of CBFIBY010000106.1, forward strand.
TCAAACCCGAAGAAATACGTTTCAAAGAACTCTAACGCGCAAGAAGCACACGAGGCCATTCGACCGACAGATTTTTCTGCCCACACAACAAGTGGTGAAAGTGACCAGGTTCGTTTGTACGAATTAATTTGGAAAAGATCAATCGCTTCACAAATGTCGCAAGCTAAATTGGAAAGAACAACAGTAAAGATAGGTAACCCATCTGTATCTGAAGTATTTCAAGCGAAAGGTGAGGTAATCAAGTTTGATGGTTTTCTTCGCGTTTATTTAGAATCGAGCGTTGATGATGATGACGAAGAAGAAAATACAGTTACGTCAAACTTATTGCCAGCAGTAAGTAAGGGTGACAAATTGAACAGAGATTGGGTCAGAGCGACACAGCGTTTTACTCGTCCACCTGCTCGTTTTGTGGAAGCTTCACTGGTAAAGAAGTTGGAAGAACTCGGAATTGGACGACCTTCTACTTATGCCCCAACAATATCGACCATCCAGAAAAGAGGGTATGTTGAGAAAATGGAGCGTGAAGGCAAGGAGCGGGCGTACAATGTCTTGACCTTGTCAAATGACGGTATTTCTGTTGAAGAATTGACTGAAATCACGGGTAGAGATAAAAACAAACTATCTCCAACGGACATCGGTATCGTAGTTACGGATTTCTTGACAGAACATTTTGGAAAGATTTTGGATTATAATTTTACTGCCAAAGTAGAAGAAGAGTTCGATGAAATTGCGCAAGGTTTAAAAGAGTGGACGTCAATGATTCACGACTTTTATAAACCTTTTCACGAGACAGTCGAAGATACGCTTGAAAATTCCGAAAGAGCGAGTGGTGAACGTTTGTTAGGCGAACATCCTGAATCTGGGCGAAAAGTCATAGCTCGCATCGGTCGATTTGGACCCATGGTGCAGATTGGGAATGAGCAAGAGGACGGTGAAAAGGCACAATTTGCTTCGTTGCGAACAGGCCAATCTATCAATACCATTTCGTTTGAGGATGCCTTAGAATTATTCAAGTTTCCCAAGAATCTTGGAGCATTCGAAGGTGAGGAGGTTGTTGTGGCCGTGGGTCGATTCGGTCCGTATGTCAAATACAAGGAGATGTTCGTTTCCATCCCAAAAGACGAAGAAATCGGAAGTGTAGAGATAGAACGAGCTATCGAATTGATAAAAGAAAAGTTAGCAGCAGATGCTCCAATTGCAGAATATGAAGGTCTACCCGTTCAAAAAGGGACCGGACGTTTTGGACCGTTTATCAAATGGAACGAGATGTTTATCAATGTGAACAAAAAATATGATTTTGATAGCCTTTCAATAGAGGATATCACTGAGCTAATCGAAACGAAAAAGCAAAAAGAAATCGACAAGATGATTCACAATTGGGAAGAAGAGGGTATTTCCGTTCAAAAAGCACGTTGGGGTAGATTCAATATTGTGAAGGGCAAAACAAAGATCGAACTTCCAAAAACCTTTAATGTTGATGCATTAACCTTAGAAAAGGTTAAGGATATGATAGAAGCGAATAAGCCGAAGAAGAAGGCAGCTAAAAAGAAACCTGCAAAAAAGAAGACGGCGAAAAAGTAAGTTATTCACGCGTTCATCTTAATTCTTTATTGTCTCAAAG
>CBFIBY010000107.1:0-9318 GCA_965660955.1 Crocinitomicaceae bacterium
CCGCCAACCGCCAACCGCCAACCGCCAACCGCCAACCGCCAACCGCCTAAAAAAAGTATCTTTGAACAATGAAACATCTAGCAATCTTATCCATCATCCTAATATCAATTGCCAGTTCTTGCAAAAGTGCTCCCGAAGGGTTTTGTGAATGCCTTGAAAAAGGAGAAGAATTGAACGCGAAAACCCAAGAAGTTCTTTCTGGACGCGCATCCGAAGAAACGAAACGGAAAATGCTGAAAATTCGTAAGGAAAAGAAAAAGATGTGTGCTCAATTCGAAAACGCATCTGGACCTCAAATGCGTGAATGGAAAAAAGCGTGTGAAGATTAATCTGCCGTAAATGGCGTGAAAGGATTGAATCGGTCGATATTTTGTACTTCACGAATTCCACCGTTTTCAACACGAATAATTCGACCGGGATATTTTTCAACCATCGTCATATCGTGCGTCGCCATTACGACAGCCGAGTTCTCTTCTTCTGCAACGGCTAAAAGTAATTGCATAATTTCTTCAGAGGTTTCTGAATCCAAATTTCCGGTGGGTTCATCGGCTAATATCAATTTTGGACGATTCAATAATGCTCTGGCAATAGAAACACGTTGTTGTTCACCTCCCGAAAGAGCGTGTGCCTTAGTTTTTAGCTTGTGTTCTAATCCAACTAATTTCAACACCTCAACGGCTCTATTTCTCATTTCAGATTTGCTTGCCCAACCTGTTGCGCGCATAACAAAATGAAGATTCTCTTCAACTGAACGATCGGTCAATAATTGAAAATCTTGAAAAACGATTCCCAATTTTCTACGAAGCATAGGAATATTGGAACGTCTTATTTTTTGGAGGTTAAACCCGGCAATACTGCCTTCTCCGCCTCCGAGAGGAACTTCGCCATAAAGCATTTTAAGGAAACTACTTTTCCCTGTTCCTGTTTTCCCAATGAGGTATACGAATTCCTTTTCGGCCAACTCAAATGTTATGTTGTCAAGAATCAAATCCTTTTGTTGAAAGACTTTCCCCCCAGAAATACGTATTACTTTACCTTCCTCTGTTTCCATCAGTGTAAAATTCCTTTTTTTTAATTGAAAAATAGCGCTTAAAATGAAATAATCTCAACAGCATCGCGTTTAAAACTTTTAAAGAGGCAGGATGCTTTTCGCAGAATGCAACTTAACTTTAACCTTTTAAAAACGACCGTAAAATGCGCCAATTTCTTTGGGCTTTTATTTTTATTCTCAGCACTTCCGCTTGGGGTCAGTCGACCGACAAGTACAATAGCGTGTACGCCGATTTTTATCGTGCCGAGGAGCTATTTTTAAAGAAACAATATTCCGCTGCTCGAAAAGAATTTCATGATTTCACCTTAAAATTTACGGAAGTAAATGACCCGTTTTTTATCAAAGCCAAGTATTACGAAGGAATTTCTGCAATAGAACTTTATCAGAATGATGGTGTAGATTTATTGGAAGATTTCAACAAAGAGTATCCCGAAAGCATTTATAAGAACGATATATACTTCCGATTGGGTAGGTACTATTATCAGAAGAAAAAGTATGATAAAGTCATTGAATGGTTGACCCAAGCAGAGGTAAACGAAATCGATACAGAGGATAAATCTGAATTTTATTTCAAATTAGGCTACGCTCATTATGAGGAAGGTCAGATGATTGAAGCGCGTAATGCATTTCATGAAGTAAAAGATGATAGTTCGCAGTATGCCAATCCAAGTTTGTATTACTACTCGCATATTGCCTACGAATTTGAATCCTATCAGATTGCTTTGGAAGGTTTTGAGAAACTAAAATCAGACGAAAAATTCGCGAAGATTGTTCCTTTTTACATTGCTCAAATTTATTATTTACAAGGTCGATATGATGAGGTTCCGCAATTCGCCAATGTTTTGACGGCAGAATCGGACGTTTCGAATGAGGCTGACATAAATCTACTTATCGGCGATTCATACTACAAACTGGGCAAGTACAAAGAGGCGATACCTTATTTGGAAAAATACGACTTGAAAGCAAAGACGAGTCGCGAGAATGATTACCAATTGGGGAATGCTTATTTCAAAAGTCAAGTGTACGATAAGGCTGTAAAGATGTTGGATCGTACTACTCGAATTCAAGATACAATGGCGCAGTTTGCGTATTATCAAATTGGCCAAAGTTATTTGGCGCTGAAAGAGCCCATTCCAGCAAGGGCGGCGTTTGAACAAGCAGCGGATATGGATTTTAAACCAGAAATTGCTGAAGATGCCTTGTATCAGTTTGCTGTTTTGTCGTATAAGTTGGATTTGAATCCATACGATGAGGCGGTTATCGCGTTAGAGAATTATTTAAAAAAATATCCGAATTCGTCCCGAAAAGAAGATGTATACCAGTATTTGGTGAACGTTTATACCACCACAAACAATTATGGGAAGGCATTAAATTCTTTGGATCGATTGCCGAATAAAGACATTCAATTGAAAACGGCATATCAACTTATCGCGTTCAATGCGGGTGTCGAAAAATATCAAAAGGCAGATTATAATGAAGCCATACGTTTGTTTGGCTTAGTGGATAAATACCCGATTAAACAATCGATTTCGGGAAAAGCCATTTTTTGGGCAGCCGATGCACTCTATCAAAAAGGTCAACACTACAAAGCCATTCAAGGGTATCGCGTATTTCTTAATTCGGCCGGACCTGAGAATAAAAATCTACGTGCCGACGCTTATTATAACATGGGTTATGCGTATTTAATTATTAAAGATACGGTAAAGGCGATTGAAGAATTCAAATTGTACACGCAACAAACTGGATTGTATAACAAGACAAAATTGGCTGATGCGTATATGCGAGTGGGTGATGGGTATTACTCAATGCGCAAGAATTTAGCGGCCATAGATGCTTACAAAAGCGCCTTGGCGCAGAATGGAGGTTACCAGGATCAAGCTTTGTTTTATCTTGGTAAAACGTATGGATACGTTGGAGAATTGGACAAAGAAATTAAAGCGCACAAAGAAATTTTAACGAAATATCCGAAATCGAAATATGTTCCAGCTTCCATTGAGGAAATAGCGATTACCTATAAATTTCAAGAGAATTATAATCAATCATTGACATATTTTAATCGAATAATTACGGAATATCCAAAATCAAATTCGGTTAAAAATGCAATGATTGAAATTGCAGACATTTATTACAAAAAGGGGGATTACCTGCGTTCAGAAAAAGAATATAAGAATGTGTTGGGTCTCTACAGTAGTGATCGAGCAATTTGTGAAGCCGCTGGAAAAAACTTAGTGGATGTCTACAATGCATTGCGTCAGCCGGAAAAATTACAAACGATTATTGAACAATATCCTTGCGCCAATTTGGATGCAGATGACGTAGAAGATTTATTTTACACACCAGCTTATGAAACGTATAGCGCAGAAAAGTATTCTGAAGCTATTCCCATGATTTTAAAATACTTGAATGCCTACCCGACTGGTAAGTACAGTCAAGAAATGGAAGTTTACTTAGCAAAATGCTACGAAGAAACGGGTGATATGCCAGAGGCCATTAAGTGGTACCAAAAGTCACTTGAAGGACCAAATAATGCCTACACTGAATTTTCTGCTGTGAAAGTTTCTAAATACTTCTACAACAAAGGAGATTACGTTGCGGCACTTCCATATTACAAGAAACTAGAAACGTTTTCTACGGACCCACAAGTTATTTACAATGCTCAATTGGGTGTCATGCGTTCGTCCTTTTTAATTGACCAATGGTCCGATGCTGTGAATTATGCAGAGAAGATATTGAAGAGTTCTCAAATGGATCCAGCGATTCGAATGGAAGCTGAATATGCCAAGGCGATGGGAAGCTACAATTTAGCGGATTATGATAAAGCGCAGAGTTCATTGGAATGGATTGCTAAGAACAATACCAAATTAATGGGTTCCGAAGCGAAATTCACTTTGGCAGAATCGTACTACAAACAAGAAAACTTCACCGAGGCTAAAAAGCATATTTCCGAATTCTATAAACGTAAACCCAGCTACGATTTTTATGTGGCAAAAACGTTGATTTTGGAAACTCGAATTTTCATGAAATTGGATGATTTGGTGCAAGCCGAGCAGAAGTTGAAATCGGTTCGCGACAATTACCCATTCCAAGATGATGGAATACTTGAAGAGGCAGATGCGCTTTGGGATGAATTGATGATTCTCAAAAGTCAACCCGAAAACATAGATAACGGTAAGAAACCAATTATAGAAATAGGCGATGGAAATTAAAAGAACATATATTTTGGCAAGTTTGCTTGTGTTCTTTTCTTTGAATTTGAGCGCACAAAACGATCCAGGAAATCCAATTGTATTAACGGCAACGGGAAATAGAGAAGTGCCAAAGGCAAGTCGAATAGAGGAAAGTCCGTTGATTCAAGATACGGCTAAACCAACTGCTGTAATAGATTATCCCGCCTTGAATTTGTTTTTTCCAACGGAGATTGAATTGGATAAAATTGAAGCAGCTTCTGTTGTTCTTCGCGACAAATTACCCCAATTGTACAACAGCTATTTGAAATTAGGCGTTGGGTCGAAGTTCATGCCTTTGGGAGAATTCTATTTCAACAATACGCGTAGCCGAAAGTATCACTATGGCGTTCATTTGAAACATTTGAGTTCTTTTGGAAATATCGCGGATTATGCTCCGGCAGGATTTGACCGCACGAGAGGTGAAATTTTTGGGTCAATCATTCAAAAAAGATATCAAGTGAATGGTGATTTTCATTATGGATCACAAGGTTTACATTACTATGGATTCAAAAACGACACGATAGATAAAGACAGTATTCGTCAGCGATACAACGATGTCGGGTTCCATTTCGATTTCCTGCGTGAGCGAAAAGACACCACAAATCTTAATTTTAAAGTCGGATTAACGTACAACAACTTTACAAGTCGTAAACCTGATGCAGATTCATTGGTCAACTGGAGAGCAAGAGAAAATTTCTTTGCGATTGACGGGGGCGCTTGGTACAAAATGGGCAAAGAGGTTTATTCTGTCGATATCGGAATCAACTACAACGGGTATCGTTTCGGAGAAGAACAAAAAGCTATTTCTCCTGCCGATACGGGCTTGTTTAGAAACAATACGATATTCAGTTTAACACCAAGAATTGCAACCTACGCCTTCAATAATCGCTTGAAGGCAAGTGTAGGTGTGAACCTTTCCATTGATGGTGCGAACGATAAAACCAAGGCGTATATTTATCCATTAGCGGAAGCTAAGTATTCTCTTTTCAATGATATTTTCATTCCATACGTTGGAATAAGGGGTGGGTTGACCCAGCAAAGCTTCCGTCGTTTGGCACAACAAAACGAGTTCATTTTACCCAATATTGAAATAAGAAATGAGCACAAAGCCATTGAGTTATATGGTGGTTTCAAAGGAACGATTTCGAAACAGATTGGATTCAACTTCGGTGCAGGATTTGCACACATCAAGAATTTCGCACTTTTCTATACTGACACATTGCACATTCGTGACAACCAGTTCTTCGTTGGTTATGATACCATGAATGTAGCGAAAGTCGAAGGTTCGATATTCTTCCAGATTCAAGAGAAATTGAAAATTGATTTAATTGGTCGATACAATTCGTACACGCTACTAAACAATTCATACGCGTGGTACATGCCAACAGCCGAATTTGTTATCCGAGGAAAATATAATCTCTTCGAGAAACTCGTTGCCCAAGTCGATGTAAATCTTCAAGGTGGACGTCGTGCATTGGTTTATGAAGATGGTGTGAATGTGAAGCTAGAAAACGGACAATATGTCCTCGCTCTAGGTTTCTTAGCTGATGCAAACGTCGGATTGGAATACATCTACAACAATCGTATTTCTGCCTTCTTTCAAATGAACAATGTCGCAGCTCAACGTTATTTACGTTGGAACAATTATCCTGTTATGGGCTTCCAAGCAATGGGAGGGTTTACATTTAAATTTTAATCGGAGATTAAAATTTAGTTTCGAGTTGCAAGTTGTTCTTTCAGAACTTAAAGTTATAAAGTTTTGGAGCGGGTTTCGCACTTCGACTGCGCTCAACCCTCAATGAATATCAATTGGAATTGCTCAGACTGAGCGGTGTCGAAGGCAAGTACAAAAAAAAGCGGGCTCCACAAACACAGAACCCGCAACTTTTAAACTCGTAACTTCCTAACTAGCTTACAGCTCAAATTTAATTCCTTGCGCTAAAGGCAAACTATCTGTGTAATTGATAGTATTCGTTTGTCTTCTCATGTAGATTTTCCAAGCATCAGATCCAGACTCACGTCCACCACCTGTTTCTTTTTCACCTCCAAAGGCACCTCCAATCTCAGCACCCGATGTTCCGATATTTACATTGGCTATGCCACAATCAGATCCTGCAGCTGATAAGAACGCTTCGGATTCTTGGAGGTTACTTGTCATAACTGCAGAAGATAAACCTTGTGGCACATTGTTTTGAATCGCAATGGCGTCGTGTATATCTCCTGAATATTTCATGATGTACAAAATTGGAGCAAATGTTTCGTGCTGAACCATTTTGAAATCGTTTTGCGCTTCAACGATAGCCGGTTTCACATAACATCCACTTTCGTAACCAGGTCCTTCAAGAACACCACCTGGCACAACAACATTTCCCCCTTCGGCTACAACGTCCTCCAGAGCTTTTAAATACATGTTCACAGCATCTTTATCGATAACCGGTCCAACGTGCATGTTCTCATCCAGTGGATTTCCAATTTTCAGTTGTCCATATGCGTTCACCAATGCATCTTTTACTTTATCATAGATAGAATCGTGTATGATCAAGCGACGAGTTGACGTACAACGTTGTCCACCTGTTCCAACCGCACCAAATACAGCACCTGGAACCACCATTTTCAAATCAGCAGATGGTGTAATAATAATCGCGTTGTTTCCGCCCAATTCCAACAAAGATTTTCCTAATCGAGCACCAACGGCTGCACTAACCGATTTACCCATTCGGGTAGAACCTGTTGCTGAAACCAATGGAACACGTGTGTCTTCCGCCATTGTTTTTCCTAAGTCAGCTCCACCGATAACCAAACCAGAAACACCTTCAGGAACACCGTTCGCTGCAAATACTTCTTGAGTGATTTTCTGACATGCAATTGCCGTTAATGGTGCTTTTTCAGACGGTTTCCAAATACAAACATCTCCACAAACCCATGCCAATGCTGTATTCCAGTTCCAAACAGCAACTGGGAAGTTGAAAGCAGAAATAATTCCTACGATTCCAAGTGGATGGTATTGCTCATACATTCTGTGTCCTGGACGTTCAGAGTGCATTGTTAATCCATATAATTGACGTGATAAACCTACCGCGAAGTCACAGATGTCGATCATTTCTTGAACTTCACCATAACCTTCTTGCAAAGATTTACCCATTTCATATGAAACCAATTTTCCAAGTGGCTCTTTGTATTCTCTTAATTTTTCAGCCAATTGACGAACAATCTCACCACGATGAGGCGCTGGTTTTTGTCTCCATTCAACGAACGCTTCTTGAGCTTTCGTTACGACAGTTTCATAATCTGAAACTTGTGCTCCTCTTACAGCAGCAATCGCTTTCCCGTCAACTGGAGAAAAAGAAGTAATCGTTTCACCGGAAGTGTTGATCCAATTTGAACCGGTTGAAGCCCCATTGTTTAATTGTTCAACACCGAGTGTTTTTAGCATTTCCTCAATTCCGAGGGAAGTTGTTGTATCTGACATTCTGTTAAATTTCTAAAAAGTTTGAGTCGTAAAGTTAAGAAATTTTTAGCGCACCTCATGTAACAAATGGCTTATGCACAGTGTTAAAATAGTAAAACAGGCAATCTTAGAACTTGAGCTGTCTTGACAAGGTTTTTTGTTCTTTGAGCCGGTTAGTCAATTCGCGCGTGCAGTTTTTGTTATATTTGGTAGAATTATTCGTAAATATTAGAAATCTCCATGAATCCATATTTGTTAATCATAGCTTGCTCAGGAATAATTATTCTTAGCTTCTTCTTCAACATTTTATCGAAGCGGACCAATATTCCGAGTGTTTTGATGTTGATTACGCTAGGTATAATCATCAAACTCCTTATGGAAATGAGTTCGATGCGGGATAAGGATTTAGGAATAGACTCGCTTTTAGAAGTTTTGGGCAATGTCGGATTGGTGATGATTGTACTTGAAGCCGCCCTTGATTTGAAGTTGGAGAAGCATAAAATGGGACTTCTATTTCGATCCTTGGCAGTGGCAGCACTTTCTTTGGGACTATCTATATTGGGCATTGCTGGGTTGTTCTACTATATTTTCCCAAATACGGATTTCTACACCGCATGTATCTATGCCGTTCCATTAAGTATCATGTCAAGTGCTATTATTATTCCCAGTGTTGGTGGATTGACTGGAGCGAAAAAAGAATTTATGGTGTATGATAGCACCTTCTCAGATATTTTGGGAATCATGGTGTTTTATTTTATGCTTGGAGAAGAAGGAGCTGAAATGGGGACCACTGCAGGAGGAATTGCTTCTAATTTAGGGATAACAGTTTTAATGTCAATCATCGTTGCGTATGGATTGGTTTACATTTTCCAACACCTAAAAATGCAAGTCAAACTGTTCTTAATTATCGCTGTTTTGATGCTCATGTTCGCAGCGGGTAAATTCTTCCATTTGTCATCACTTCTAACCATTCTAGCTTTTGGTATCGTTTTAAACAATACAAATATTTTCTTCGGAGGCAGGCTTAAACGGTATTTTGATGCCGAAGCCGTGAAACCAATTTTGCATGATTTTCACAACCTAACTTTGGAGTCAGCATTTTTAGTTAGAACGTTCTTCTTTGTATTGTTTGGAATAAGTATTACGCTTTCTTCACTGTACGATTGGCGTGTTGCTGTAAACGGATTTGCTATCGTTGCCATTTTGTACATCGTTCGGTTTGTTGTGCTTCGTTTTATTGCTAAAAAGCATGTGTTTCCTGAGCTTTGGATTGCACCCCGTGGATTGATTACTGTATTGTTATTCTTCGTCATTCTTAAAGATGAGCGGGTAAATATTCCTGGTTTTGATGCTGGATTACTTTTGTACCCAATAATTATCACGAGTATCATCATGACGATAGGGTTGATTACACACAGAGGTGAGAAGGTGACGGATGTTTTATTTCATAAATTACCTCGTGTTCGCGGAGGAAAGGACAACGAGGATATGAATGAAATTTACAAGAAGCGCATGCAAGAAAATATTGAAAATAGAGATTTTGATGGATTTTAGAATACTTTTTATCGTAAGTGTAGCTGTACTTCTGAATG
>CBFIBY010000108.1:0-9293 GCA_965660955.1 Crocinitomicaceae bacterium
GAATAGCCGCAAGACATGGTACAACAGTGTCGAGGCTCTGTAAATTGAACCATTTGAAATACAATTAAAAGATTCAAATAGGGCGCACTATACGCGTAAGGTAAGCCTTCAGAAACCTTCAAGTTTTATAATTTCGTTTAAAAAGTTCAGTTTATTTTCGTAAATTGAACCATGCAATGTAAGTACCGGGTTATTCTTTCTCTAGACGGTGGAGGTATTAAGGGTGTGGTACCCTTAAAGATTTTGTCGCATATTCAGAAACAAATATCTGCTATGGATAGTGATGTAGATATTTCTTCATGGGTCGATCTTTTTTCAGCTACAAGCACAGGTTCAATTATTGGAGGTGCTCTCATGTTAAGGGATGAAGACGGTAAGGCCAAGTTTTCACCGAACAATTTGTTGGATATTTATTGCAAACGAGGCGAACAGATTTTTAGTAAAAATGTGGGGGTTGACCCTCAGAATTCTATGTATCCGCTCAGTTTCGTGTTAAACCACTTCTTTGGGGATTATACGATTGCGGAACTGCACAAACGATTTTTATTTGTTAGCTATGATTTGAATTCTGATTCTCAGTATTTATTTACAGATACTGCAGATCGCTTTCGGGATCTTCCTTTATCGAAGATAATGATTGCTTGTAGTGCTTTTCCAGGAATATATCCGCCACTTAAATTGGGTGAACTTCTACTTGCTGATGGAATTGTGGCTGCCAAAAACCCATCCGAATTAGCGTATAACTATGCGCGAATGTTCTATCCAAATGACCCAATTATTCTGTTAAGTATTGGTACAGGCCAAACAGAATTTACTGAAATGGATATCATTGACAGAGAAATGGAGCGGGTTCATGACAACATGTTGAATTTGTCTAACGAAGATGATAATCTGTTGTATTTCCGTTTTCAGCCAAACCTAAAAGATCCAATGGGCTCAGAAAGTGACTCAAATAAAGAAAATATAGAATCTCTTTTGTTAGACACAGAGAATTATATCAATAGTCACCAAGCCGATTTTCAACGACTTTTCTCCTTAATGAAGATTAAGGTTGAACAAATGGTGTAAGCTTAACAATACTTAACGTCAAATATCTTAACTTTGCCCCCTATGAAGGGATTTTTCTTGGTTATTTTCGGATTAACCATATTCACGTCTTGCGATGGTTACAACAAAGTAATTCGTTCTGACGATTACGATTTAAAGTTTCAGACTGCAAACGATTTGTACGAGGGTGGTAAAGCGCAACGAAGCATTGTTTTGTACGAACAGATTTATCAGCGTTTCCCAAAAACAAGTCAAGGAGAAGTAGCGTATTACAGAATAGGCAAGGCGTATTACGAAGCCAAGGATTACTATATGGCAGGATACTACTTGGGGTCATACAGTACTCGTTTTCAGTTCAGTCCGAAGGCCGAAGAGGCACTCTTTTTATCGGCAATGTGTTCGGTTCAAAATTCGCCAGACCCTTCGTTAGATCCGAATGACACTGAATTGGCGATTAAAGATTTACAAGCTTTCATCAATAGATACCCAAATTCAACCTTAGTTGATAGTTGCAATAGTACAATCGATGGTTTGCGATTTAAACTAGAGATTAAAGATTTTGAAGCTGTAAAACATTATTCAAAAACAGAATATTTCAGAGCTGCGGTTACATCGGCTTTGTCATTTATGGAAACTTATCCATTGAGTGAATACCGAGAAGAGGTTATGTATTTGCTAGTGAAAAACTCGTATCTCCTTTCAATCAACAGTGTTGAGACGAAAAAAAAGGAAAGAATCGCGGAAACTATTCAAAGATATCGTACCTTTGTCTCCGAATTTCCTCAATCTGAGCACAAACGAGAGCTAGATGGCTTCAGCGATAGTTTGGAAAAGGAGCTTCAAAAGATTAATACAGGAAAATAAAAGATATATGAATTTCAAAAATAGTCCAGCAGAAAAAACAACTATCACAAGAGATACTGTTGATTTCGAAAAGAATTACGGAAATATCTACGAGGCAATTGTGGCAATGTCAAAACGCTCAAATCAAATTAGCGTTGACATGAAAGAAGAGTTGACGGCAAAATTGCAAGAATTTGCTTCTTCTACGGATAATTTGGAAGAGATTTTTGAGAACCGTGAGCAGATTGAAATTTCAAAGTTTTATGAAAAAATGCCAAAGCCTGTAGCTATGGCGATGGATCAATTGCTAAAAGATGAATTGCACGTCATTCCAGGTAAGGAGGACGAAGAAAAATAATATTTTATGCGAAATAAGCGGATCCTTCTTGGTATTACCGGAGGAATTGCAGCCTATAAGATTGCAAGCTTAATTCGACTACTTATTAAATCAGGGGCAGAAGTCAAATGTATTATGACTCCTGCCTCTTGTGATTTTATAACCCCACTAACTGTAGCAACACTCTCTAAAAACGAAGTCAATCTTGATTTTTGGGATGAAAGCACAGGTCAATGGGCCAATCATGTGGAATTAGGTATGTGGGGAGATGTTTTTCTCATCGCGCCTTTGACAGCCTCAAGTATGAGTAAAATGATTACAGGCCAATCGGATAATTTGCTTATGGCAACTTATTTATCTGCGAAATGCCCCGTTGTTGTTGCTCCAGCAATGGATTTGGACATGTATCAGCATCCAAGTACGAAAGAGAATTTATTGAAGTTGACCGAAAATGGTGTAGATATCATTCCGCCAAATAGTGGCGAATTAGCATCGGGATTGGTTGGTGAAGGAAGAATGGCCGAGCCAGAAGAAATTCAAGACAATCTTCAAGATTTTTTTGAAAAAGGAACTGATTTTGCTGGAAAGAAAGTTCTGATAACCGCTGGACCGACCTACGAAGGAATAGATCCGGTGCGATTCATTGGGAATCATTCATCTGGAAAGATGGGAGTTGCGATTGCCAATTCATTCTTAAAAAGAGGAGCAAACGTAACTTTGGTTCTGGGACCCTCTCATGAAAAGATTGCTCATCCAAATTTAGTCTTGAAAAAAGTAGTTTCAGCACATGAGATGCTGGAAGCTGTTCAGCAGGACTGGAGTTCATGTCAAATAGGAGTGTTTTCGGCAGCTGTCGCAGATTACCGACCAAAAGAGAAGGCAGATCAGAAAATCAAGAAAAAGTCAGATGAATTAACGATTGAACTTGTGAAAAATCCAGACATATAGAAATGGGCCGGAGAGGCTAAATCAGAGAGTCAGTCTTTGGTTGGGTTTGCACTTGAAACAGAAAACGAAAAGACAAATGCTCTAGGCAAATTAGAGAGAAAGAATTTGGATTTGATAGTCTTGAATTCATTGAATGATTCTGGCGCGGGATTTGCACATAACACGAATAAAATTGCTATCTTCGATAAGCACAATAAATCTAAGGAATATGAGTTAAGTAGCAAGAAAGTTGTTGCTGAAAACATCTTGGATTATTTGAAAAATCACCTAAAAAATGAAAAATAGTTTACTTGTCTTTTTTCTAAGTCTTGTCGTCTTTTCAGGAAAAGCGCAGGAATTGAATTGTGTTGTAGATGTAATCTCAGATGCTAAATTGGAAGTAACATCCGTTGAAAAAGAAATTTTTGACGAATTAAAACAAGCCGTATTTGAAATTATGAATAATACGCAATGGACGAAGGATAAATTCACCATCGAGGAAAGGATTAACTGTAATGTAGTTATCCAGATAAAAGAAATTCCAGCAGTTGGGGTCTATAAAGGATCCATGCAAATTCAGTCAACACGTCCGTGCTTTAATACAGCGTACAATACAACCTTGTTCAATTTTCAAGATGATGACATAACATTCGCATACAGCCGAAACAAACAATTAATCTATGCTCCAAACCAATACAGAGATAATTTAACTTCGATATTGGCTTTTTATGCGTATTTCATTATCGGTATGGACTATGATTCTTTTTCCTTGAAAGGAGGCACGCAATACTTCAATGAAGCTCAAAACATTGTCGTTAACGCTCAAACAGCATCAGGGCCAGGTTGGAAGTCAAATGAGTCTGGCAAAAGAAACCGCTATTGGTTAGTAGATAATGTCTTACATCAGCTCTTTGAGCCACTACGTGAGTGTAATTATGAATATCATAGACTAGGCGTCGATAATTTGTACGAATCATTGGAAACAGGACGGAAAAACATTTACCTAGGATTGTCAAAATTGAATAGAGTGGTAGCAACACGCCCCAATTCAGTAAATCTATTGAACTTTGTACAAGCAAAAAATACAGAGCTCAAAAATTTGTACGAAGACGCTGAACAAAAAGAGAAACAAGATTTGGTAACCTTGATGCAGCGTGTGGACCCTGCGAATGCTTCCAGATACGAAGAAATTCTGAAGTAAATGTTAGCGAAGATTTGGATAAAGAATTTTGCCTTAATTCAAGAACTTCGTGTTGATTTTCAAAAAGGATATACGGTAATCACGGGTGAAACGGGTTCTGGAAAATCTATTTTGCTTGGTGCTTTAAATTTAATCCTTGGCGAAAGAGCGGATTATTCGTTAATCGGTCCGGATGGCGATAAGACTTTTGTTGAAGCGGAATTCTCCATTTCTGATTTGAATTTGAAATCATGGTTTGAAACCAATGACATCGATTACGATCCAATCGCAATTGTTCGAAGAGAAATCAATAAAAGCGGTCGATCACGCGCTTTTATAAACGATACGCCAGTTTCTTTGCCTCAAATTAGAGCGTTAACGGAGAACTTCATAACGATTAATTCGCAGCACAATACCCTTGCCTTAAAGGATAAAGCATTCCACTTGGAGTTGTTGGATTTACTGGCCGATATTGAGCCAAAAGTCAATTCGTATGCCAAGGAGTTTGAAGAATTGAAATTTCAAAAACGATTGTTGGCCGAACAAACAGCCTTAATCGAATTGGCAAATAGAGATAAAGATTACATTTCCTTTCAATTAGAAGAAATACTTCAACTGAATCTCGAAAGCGTGAACTACGAAGCGTTGGAGAATGAATTGAATCAGCAGGAGAATATGGATGCTTTGACATCTACTCTGGATGATATTAATTCTAGTTTGACAGATGATAATTCAGTTCTTGATCAACTAAAGTCATTAGCGGCTCAATTATCGAAAAACAGCGCCAACGATAGTAAAATCGATAACCTTTCTACTCGAATCTCTTCCTCAATTTTAGAATTAGAGGACGTGGCAAGTGAAGCCTCAGGCTATTTGGAGAGATTAGAGAAAAACCCAGAATTAATTATTCAATTGACGGCTCGTCTTGATGGATATAACCGAATCAGTCAAAAGCACAAGTGCAATTCACAAGAGGAAATGCTTGCACTCCAAGCCAAATGGCAAGAACAAGTAAGTCGTTCAGAAACAGGTCAAGAAGAGATTGATGAATTGAAATTGAGAATTGAAGGAATGGAGGAGTCTGTAAAGGCTCTTGCAAGAAATCTTCACCGAAAGCGAGTGGAAAGCGCACCTGCAATTGCAAAAAAGATGACGGTTTTGTTGGAAGAATTGAAAATGCCGAACACATCATTAAAATTCAATCTTGAGGAGACTAACGAATTAAATTCGAAAGGAAATACAGCTGCTCAAATGCTTTTCTCAAGCAATGCTGGAATTCCATTACAAGCGATGGATAAAATAGCATCAGGTGGCGAGCTTTCACGCTTAATGCTCAGCATACAGTGCCTCATTTCAGAAATGAAATCATTGCCATCCATAATTTTTGATGAGATAGATACGGGTGTTTCAGGAGAAGTCGCTCAGAAAATTGGTAACCTTTTGAAAAGAATGGGTGAAAACCGACAACTAATAGCCATTTCGCACCTTCCGCAGGTCGCTGGAAAGGCGAATGCCCACATCAAAGTAGAGAAAATGGAAGAAAATGGTCGCGTTCAGTCCAGATTGGTTGTTCTGAATCACGACCAACGTGTGGAAGAAATCGCCAGACTCATGAGTGGTGAAAAAATCAATTCTGCCGCCTTAGAAAATGCGCAAAATTTAATGCAAGAATAATGAAATGGTTTCTTGAAGAAGCTGTTGAGCCGCATAAAGTGAGAATATCTCATGGAGATAAATCTCTTTTTATGGGCAGTTGTTTTTCTGAGAATGTTTATCAAAAGGGCAGAAGCTTCGGGATGAATTTTTATAATTCCAAATTCGGAACAATTTTCCATCCTATCGTTATCGCTAGAATTCTTCAAGATACTTTACTAGATAATTCTGTTGAACACATTTTAGAGAGAGATAACCGATTTTATTCATGGGATGGATACTCAAAGTTCAACGCCAATTCGAAAGAGGAATTACAAAAGAAAGTTGAAAATGAACGACAAGTTCTTAAAAAACATCTTTCTTCTTGTAAGTTTTTGTTTTTAACCTTCGGTACAGCAAAAGGATACATCAATCGAGACGGATTGTTGGTTGCCAATTGTCACAAATTGCCCAGTAAAGACTTTACGACTGAACTTTCGGTATTATCACCTCTGAAGAAAATTTACATTGATTTGTTTGATCAAATCAAGACGATAAATCCAACTATAGAGATTGTTCTAACGGTAAGTCCAGTTCGACATGCAAAAGATGGCTTGGTGAGCAACAACAGGAGTAAAGCAAGGTTATTGCAGCTTTGTGAGGAATTAGAGAAAATAGATATTGTTAGCTATTTCCCAGCATATGAAATGGTTGTGGACGAACTCCGAGATTACCGGTTTTATACTTCCGATCTTGTTCATCCAAATGATTCCGCCATTAATTATGTTTGGCAGAAGTTTCAAAATACTTTCTTCTCCGAAGAAACCGTTCGCCTTGGCAAAGAGGTAGAGAAGCGTAGAGCATTTTTTAATCACGTTCCTATTGCTGAATTAAACGAGAGTGAGCTTGAATTGAGGAGGAACAAGAAAGAAGAATTAACGTCGTTTCTCGAGGCACATCCAGAAGTTGTTTGGGAATAAAAAAAGGTAGCCTTTTCAGACTACCTCTTCTTTTTGGTATTAATTGTGTTTAGTTAAGTATCACTGTAAAGACACCTTTATATTCGTTTTTCTCTCCTGGATAAGCATTGTTCACAACTACTTTCCATATGTAGTTTGAACCGTTTGCCGCCGGATTTCCATTTCTTCTATCAATTCCATCCCAACCAGCTGATGCATCGCTTGTTTCATACACCTTAGTTCCATCTTTGGGATCAATAATTATCAGGGTGAAATCTGTCGCTCTATCCTTCAATGCCATTGGCATGAAACGATTCACTTTTGGATCTAAGTCATTGGGTTTGAAAGCTGTCGTAGCTAACAAGTTGTAATCTTCTTTTACAGTAACTTCTTTTGAAGTCGTTGTCGAACATCCTTGGGAATTGGTCGTTTTAACTTTTACCGTATAAACTCCTTGACTAAAGAATTTAAAATTTGCCTGAGATCCAGTGTAATACTGGTTTCCTACGCTGCTCGACCATTCTGCACTTTCAACAGGTGTACTCAATTTGACTTCTTTGCTCGGCAATCCGTTTTTGTAGGAATTAACTTCGTCGATGGTAAAATCAATGGCAGCATTATCATACACAAAGAAAGATGTTTCTTTTCCTTCCGCATTGTAGATTCTATATCCACCTGCTTCTTCAAATGTAATTATGCTCGCTATTCTTGGCTGAACAATCATTTGTTTTCCGCTTGGGAATTCAATGTAAATGCGCACATCTGAGTTGTTCTCAATTGATCGAGACGAGTACTGACAGAAATTATCAATGATTGGTAATTTCGTATTGTACGTTTTCAATGGAGCTTCAATTGGGTTCTGATTTCCTGCATTCGGAGAAGAGATTTTCTTCGGATCCAATGTTGGCAGTTGATGTGAAGGAGTAGAAGCAATTCCACTTCCTTGAGATGGATTTCCTTTAGTACTAACTACAGGAAAAGGATTAGCAGTTGAAATGTCGTCTAATCCATCGTTATTATTTTCATTTAAATCCAAAGTGTAATCGGAATTTAAATTATCTTCTTTTGCAGTTTGACCTTCATTCTTAGCATTCGTATTCTCTGCAAGATTTTTGTCAGGTTTCTCCACTTCTGCAGTCGTGGTATTCACATCTCTTTCGGTAGGTTTAGTTGAAGAGGGAGCGAAATACCACGCAGAAGCAGCACCGATGATACCTACAGCTACTATAACAGCAGCTTTTGGCCCAAACGGTTTCTTACCGGCAACAGGCATAGCTTTGTCCAATTTAGTGGACATCGCGCTCCAAGCTGCGGCATCATAAGGAACCTCCTGGTTTTGAAGGGCTTCCTTAAAGATATTTTCAAGTTTTTGACTCATTGTCGTAATCTATTGGTCTATTGTTGTAAATTTTTCTTTCAATATTTTCTGCAAATTCATCTTAGCTTTTGACAAATTGGATTTTGAGGTTCCCTCGGAAATTCCAAGAATTTCACCGATTTCTTTGTGCGTATATTCTTCAATTACGTACAAATTAAAAACGGAGCGGTAAGCAGGGGATAAACTTTCAATTGCTTGCATCGCTGCTTCCGCTTTGATACTCGTAATTTCAAAATCCTCTTTTTCCTCGATCTCATTTTCGGCGTCAAGAACAAAATCATTATCGTTTTCCGTCCGAATCGGATCTTTTTTAGATTTTCGAATCGCATCAATGCAAGTATTTGCAAATATTCGACGCATCCATCCTTCAAAAGAACCCGTGTGATCGTATTTATCCAATTTTTCAAAGACCTTAATGAAACCAAGTTGTAAAATTTCCTGAGCGTCGTCTTTGTCACGATGATAGCGGTTGCAAACTGCCATCATTTTTCCATAAAAAAGCTTAAACATTTGCTCTTGAGACTTTCTATTGTTCTCAATGCAACCTTGTATAATCTCCTTTAGCTCGTTCTTATTTTCCACATTGTCTTCGTTCATTAGACGATTGGTCTTTCTGGGGGTTGCCTTTTAAGCGAAATTTTTCAACAGACATTGAAAATCATACACTTTACTATACAAATAAAACGAATTTTGATTCAATATGCTTACTTTTGCACCGAATTAATTAGTACAATCGAAAACCAAAGAAATTTACGATGAAAGTAACAGTAGTTGGTGCGGGAAACGTTGGAGCAACATGCGCAGACGTATTAGCACACAAAGAAATTGCCAATGAGATAGTATTGTTGGACATTAAAGAAGGATTTGCTGAAGGGAAAGCTTTAGACATCTGGGAGACGTCTCCTATCAACTTGTATGATTCAAGAACAGTTGGGTCTACAAATGATTATTCGAAAACTGCTGATTCGGAGGTTGTGGTTATTACTTCAG
>CBFIBY010000109.1:0-9223 GCA_965660955.1 Crocinitomicaceae bacterium
CCAAGATGAGATTAAAGTCGAGAAGAATAGAAAGAATAGATTTTTCATACTGGATATTGTTGTTTAATGTTGGTCTGTACAAGTTCGAATCTCTTCGGTTCAAAACTTTACCCCCTTTTTTTTGTTCAGTATACAGATGAGGAAGAATAGCAAATTCCATAAAGCCCAGTATAAGCGATGAATATACTATTGACAGGAGCGACAGGTTACATTGGAAAACGCTTGCTTCCCTTCTTGGTGCAGAATGGACATTTTGTGTATTGCGGTGTGCGCGATGCCGAACGATTTTCTCCACCGGATTCGCTACGAAATCATATTGAAGTGGTGCAATTCGATTTACTTGATGAAGATTCGCTGCAATCGATTCCAAAAGAAATTGATATCGCTTTTTATCTAGTGCATTCCATGTCCACCGATAAAGAATATGTGGATTTGGAATTGAAATCAGCTCAAAATTTCTGCAAAATCATCAACACAACGAACGCTCGTCAAGTCATTTATTTAAGTGGAATTATCAACGAAAACGACTTGTCGGAACATCTCAAATCGCGTAAAAACGTTGAGGAGGTTTTGGAAAAAGGGGAGTTTGCTTTGACAACCTTACGTGCAGGAATAATTATTGGTTCAGGGAGTGCTTCATTTGAAATTATTCGTGATTTGGTGGAGAAACTACCGGTTATGATTACGCCCAAATGGCTCAATACTCGCTGCCAACCGATCGGTGTTACGGATGTCATTACGTTTTTATTGGCGGCCATTGGACAAGAAAAAGTGTACAATCAAAATTTCGATATTGGCGGACCAGAAATCTTTACCTACAAAGAAATGTTACTGGAATTTGCCGCACAAAGAAAATTGAAGCGTAAGATTTGGACGATCCCTGTAATGACGCCTCGCTTGTCTTCTTATTGGCTCTATTTTGTGACCTCTACCTCTTACAATTTAGCCGTTGCCTTGGTAAATAGCATGAAGGTAGAAGTGGTTTGCCGCGATTCGAGAATCAATGATTTGTTGGATATACAACCGATAGCCTATCAAGAAGCGTTAGAAAAAGCTTTCACGAAAATTCAAAATGATGAAATAGCCTCAAGTTGGAAAGACGCACAAGTTACAGGTGTAATGAATTTTTCTATTTCTGATTTTATACATGTGCCTACTTTTGGATGTTTTAAAGACGACAGAAAACACGCTTTTATCTCCAGAAAAGATTGCGTGGATCGAATATGGAGAATTGGTGGAGACACGGGTTGGTATTATGCCAATTTTCTTTGGAGATTGCGCGGATACATGGATAAACTCGCGGGTGGCGTTGGACTTCGCCGAGGTCGAACAAATAAGAATACGATAAACGCCGGTGACGCATTGGATTATTGGAGGGTATTGTATGCCAATAAAGAAGAGGGTCGACTATTACTTTTTGCTGAAATGAAACTGCCCGGTGAAGCTTGGTTGGAATTTCGTATTCAAGATGATGAGCTCCATCAAATTGCTACATTTCGACCAAAAGGTGTAATGGGCCGTTTGTATTGGTATTCTGTACTACCTTTTCATGGAATAATCTTTCGCGGGATGTTGAGAAAAATAGCCAAAGGGAGTTAATTTCTCAAGAAAATTTTAATTCAACTCAAATAAAAAAGGAGCCTCCGAAGAGACTCCCTTTGACTGCATGTAAACTTTAAATGTAATGCAGGTAAATTTTATTTTTGACACTTGGTCGCGCATTTTTTCTTGCAATTTTTGCGTTCTGCTTTCATTGCCGCAATTTCTTTTTGGGTTATACGACCATCACCATTCACGTCCATTTTCTTGAAACGAGCTTCTTTTGCAGCTTGTTCTCCTTTACCATTCATTTCGTCCAATGTAATGGCACCGTCTCCATTCTTGTCCATCTTCGCGAATCTTTCATCCGGTGTTAGACGATTGGCTTTCTTCTCTTCACGTTCTTTTCGAATTTGGACCATTTCAGCTTGGGTAATTTTACCATCAGCATTTTTATCCATTTTCTTGAATCGGGCCTCTTTTTGGGCTTCTTGTCCTTTTTTAGCTCTTAATTCATCGATGGTAATTGCACCGTCAGAATTTTTATCCATTTTGGCAAAACGTTCCTCAGGCGTATGCTTTGGTGTTTCTGATCTTTGTTCTTGTGCGTTGAATTGTCCCATAACCATCATCCCGATTGCTAAAAGACCAAATTGTAATTTTTTCATGTTATTTTATTTAAGCGTTTGATTGTACTTGTTCAATTAACATGCCAATTCTTTTTTAATGGAATATAAGGGTATCGATATTGAAAGCAGAGGGGTGTGATAGATCACTTCTTTGCTTTGAACAGAACTAGGGCGTTTATTTGCCGATAAATATAGGTACGCCTAATATCAATTAATGTTCAAAAAAATCATAATTCGATCTTTGAGACGAATAGCAAAGAAGCACCTATGAAGTGATTCTTCCGGGAAACGAATCCATCATTAATTTTATTGAAACGACATACTTGTTCTCTTTCTTCTTGAACTTGTATCGTTGTCATTACCATCATCCAGGTTGCAATTAATCCCTTAGTTTAAAAGCGTTATTTTTTTTCGTTTTGCTCTATATTCAAGATGAGACAATACATGTGCCGAAAAAGGCTATTTAAATATATACTTGGCTCCAATTAACACATTCCCTTTTGGCATAGGTACGAACCCTGTCTCAATAAAATCGGCACTAAAAATATTATTGGCAATTATGGATAATTCAAAAGACTTTATTTTCCACGCCATGCTAGCATCCCAGACGTTATAGCTTTGACCGACTGTTCTTTCGGCATATTTATACACGATGCTGTGCGTTATGTTTTTAATGAATTGCGACTGATAGATCACTGCAAAATGATGTTTCAATGAGTTAATAGAATATCTTGAAAAGTTAATATCCAAATCTTTTACCATATCATCAATGAAGGTATATGACGCACGTAAGTTCTGTTTAAAACCACGCACTTTAAAACGATATGACGTACTGACTTCGAATCCTTTTGTGTTAATATCTCTAATATTGGTTGCTTGAAATAAGTCTGCTTCATTTTCCTTCACATAATCTATGAGTTTTTTAGAATCCCTGTTGAAGAAGGCTAGATTGGCAACGAAGTTATTCTTCGAGAATTTCATACCCAATTCTTCAGCAATAGCCTCTTCTGGTTTTAATTCTGGATTTCCCAATGTGGCAGGATCGCTATAATACAAATCTGTGTATGTTGGTATTCTGTAAGTATAACCAATATTTCCGTAAAACTTAACGGCGTCATTTAGTTTATATCCCGCATCTAACCCCGGAAAGGCGTGGAATTTAAAATCGGAAAAGTAATTTGCAGCGATACCTGGTGTCACGTCAAGTTTATCGTCTAATAGTTTAAAACGATGTTCGACAAATACGTTTGTCATAAATCGATCTCTTTGACCCAAATTATTACTGGATATGTATACTTGCGCTATATCAACTCCAAACCCTGTGATACCCGCTTTTGACTTATAAGAAGCGTGTATATCTGTACCTATTTTATTCGTAATATGAAAGTTTCTGAAAAAACTTGGGTCATCACGACGTAGCAAAAACATATCTTGATTACGTCTCCAATAAATTTGTGGTTTTATAATTAAATTCCCTTCTTTGATTTTGGTCTGTAGACTCAATAAACTTCCTTGCGTTTCTTCGTACTCAAAAAAGGTAGGATTTGTCGTATAAAAATTCTGTGCTCCAAAATCGCGATCTGAAAACGATGCGATCATGTTAATTGGTGTTTTGTTTTTATTAAAGGTACTTTTTATAAAGAAATTTTGGTTATCGTAATCACTATTGATACGATGTCCGTCAGAAGTGTTTCTTGAATAATGAATAATGTGTGACGATACTCCAACCTCAAAGGCCAGGTTTGCTGACCCATTTATTTGACCAAATGATCCACCTTGAATACCAAGGGACGTCATTTTTGTTACAGAACTTTTAGTTACAATATTAATTGCTCCCGTAAAGGCATTCTGTCCGAAAACTCTAGCAGCTGGACCTTTTATAATCTCGATGCGTTCAATAACTTCAATGGGTAATGCCAAATTCATGGTATGATGTCCGGTTTGAGCGTCTTCTAATTTTATACCGTCAATTAATAGTAGGGTTTGATCAAAACTTCCGCCACGAATATAAAGATCGGCCTGCATGCCATTGGTCCCTCGCCTTCTGACATCGACTCCTGCAAATTGTTGCAATAATTCAGCAACACTTGTTGCTGCGCTACGTTTTATATCTTCGGAAGATACTACTGTGATGGTTCTGGAGTTTTCGGAAAATGGCAGTTCAATGCGACTAGATGTAATAAGGACAGAGTCTAAGGTTTGTTGGGAGGGTTGGTTTTGTGAGAAGGCTAACGTACTTAGGAAAATCGCACCAAACTTTAGAGAGTTATACATCGTGTTTGTTAAAATGTTTAGCGGCCAAAAGTAATAAATTTATATAAAAAGTTTCAGCACGGTTTTCGAGAAACTTACGACACCATTGTTTAAAATATTAAAGGATAAAACAAGGCGCTCATTACCAGAATATAGATTGTATACAACAAAAGGAGCTCTTCTCATAAGAAAGCAATTATTTTACTGTTCTTTTTAGTCGCATCTTCTGGAATCATCAACATTTTGCACGCATAGGTCGTCATGAGTAAACATATCTTTTGAATTCATATTCATTTTAGCAAAATGTTCCTCATGCCTATGCTCTATTTTCTTTTATTAATTCTTGAGCATTGAAAATGCCCCTTGTCATCATCCCGATAGCCAAAAGAAAGATTTATACTTTTTCAAAGTTCAATGTTTACTTCAGTTAAAATCGCCTAAAGCCTAAATCAAATGCTCACTTTTCCAAATAAAACCTCAACCTTTGTGCTATGAAGAAAAGGTTAGCTATTGTAGGTGGAGGAACAGCAGGTTTATTTGCCGATAAATAGGGAGGCGCCTAGTCTCAATTGTGGTTCAAAGAATCCATAACCTGAACCTGGAGCTGGGCTCGAATCCCAGTATCCATGAATAGATTCGGCAGTTGCAAAAAAGTAGGAGGAGATAGGGGCATGATACTCCAATCCAATTTCTCCGAAAAGATTCAGTCCTATCTTATCTGTCGCCATGGCCTTGATTGAAAAACGACTTTGAACCCCGAAGCTAATGTATTGTTGCTTCCACGAATACCAGGTTTGACTTCTTTCTATGGGATATTGAATAATTAATCCATTTGGAGTTTCGGAACTCTCAACTACGGCATACTGCTCCCTTGTCTGCTTGCAGTTTTGCTGTCGATACCCAATAAGTCCTTCTACGCCCCAACTAAAATTCGATTCTTTTATTCTGATTTCGGGACCAAATATGAGTTTTGTTTGTTGCGTAGAATTATTTTGAACAAAACTTTCATACTTTGTATTGCCTGTTGCTATATCCTCAAAAAATCTTGAGTCTGAAAAGTACTTCGTTGATATCCAGCCATGAGAAACCCGAAAGTTTAGGGATTGATTTTGATTTAGTGATTTATTGTAATTTAAGAATAAGCGCTGTTTAGCGTCTGTAGACATTCCTATTCCGAAGCTATTCGTTAATTGAGCGTGCGGGCTCGAACAAAATGTAAAGGAAAAGGCCAGAAAGATAATTTTTGATTTGATCATAATAATTGATTTTAAGATTTCTCCAATTTGAACGGAGTACTTTCTTCAAAATTGTCTTTAAAGAGTTTCATGCAGCGACTTTCACCCCTAGGCGTGAAAAATAGAAAGGCAGAGAAAAGTGGCCTTATATTTTTGTTAAATGAACAAAAGAGAAACTTGAGGACTTGATGTGGTTTTGACAAAGTCCGAACTAGAAAACTAATGATTTGGACTTTGCCCACTCGATATTTTAATTGCCTCGATTAAAAGAGATATTTTTTGTATTCTTTGATTAGAGAATTCGCACATTCTTCAGAGAGAAGAACCTATACCATCGATGCTGAGATATGCTTTGTCGGCAATTTCTTTGTTGGAAATGACCAGATCATCTGTGAGTATATTCAAAACCGTCCAATCCGTTTCATTCAATTTTTCTATCAATAGCCGATTCTATTTTTTCTCTGTTCAATTAAAAAACGTTTGGTGAAGCAATAATTCTTGGGTTAATATTTGCTGGTTTGAGTTTTTAACCTCTTGAAGTAATTGTTCTTGATTTGCCTTCAAACGTGACCTATGATAATACCAAACTACGGCGATTAAAAGGGCAGCAATGGGAAGAATAAATAAAATGTTACGAACTTGATTACGTTTTAAACTCTTCTGTATTTGCTTATTTTTCAATTCACTTTCTTGCGGTTAAGCTTTAAATTCAGTATGAATCGCATCACGTATGACATCCGTATTGTTTTTGATCGTTTCTATACTATCATTATAGAGACTTTATTTTTCATGCATTTGAAGAGACAGTTGCAGTTTCCCCTAGTTTTTTGTAGCATTTATAAAGCAATTTAAACACACTGGAATTAAGGTTGAGGTCATTTTTATTTTTCACTTTTTAAAGTGATTCTTTACCAATTTTGAATGCTCGGTCGAAGTTAGAACCGAATATCAGGTTAGCTAGAAAAATTTGACTGCTAATGTAATTCACTTCGTCACCTATTTTTTCAGTGTTTCAGCTGCCTTCAAGACGTTTTTAATTGCTTTTCCGTACTTACCTGCGTTTTTGTATACTTCTGCAAAAAGTTGAAAATTCTGTGCGAGAAGCGCTTTGTTGTTACCGCCTGTGGATAGTATTATTTTGTTTGCATTTTGAGCATAAAGACATAAAGATTAAAAACCGAATCCAGGAAACATAATAATGGTGTAGGTAATTTTTTTGACTTTAAACAAACCGTTTTGACAGTACAAAATGAACCATGTACTCATTGTTATTTTCTCGTTTTTCTATTCGATCACAATTCTTTTCAAAATCATGTTGTTTTTTAAATGAACTTCGATGAAGTAAACACCTGAATTTAGATGACGCACATCTATTTTTTTCGTATTTATTTCACTTTCGAGAATTGTATTGCCCAATACATCAAGAATAATTATTGCATCCGGAAGAATTTTGGAATGGATGGAAATAAAATCTTTCGTTGGGTTTGGAAATATAGTTATTTCACGGTTTGAAACTTTTTCTGATAGCCCAATTGTGGAGCCATTTGTCTGCTCAATATCATCAAACAAAAAAGTAGAACTAGCACCGCCGTCACCTACATTACCGAAATCGAACATGAAAACAAGGGAATTGAATATATTGGGTTGTCCGGTAAAATCAAAGTTTAATGTTTCCCATTGTCCAGTTACGGTTGTTAACTGGTCCACTTCGACAGCAGCACCAGGACCTTCTAGTTTTAATTTGACTGGCGTTCCTATGGGTGCTTCAGTATATACTTTCATAGAAATAAACTTATCGGTAGTAAAATCTATGTTTGATCCCAAAAGTATTTTTGAGCCAGCCCATATTTGCCCGCCATTTCTAATCATTTTTGCTACTGAGTCGCTGAGGTTTGAGCTGTTTACTTGAGGGTTTGCGATAACAGTAGAACCGGCTCCATCAAAATCGGAAAAATAGTGTGTACTTACAATTCCTTCGAAATCAATTGGCAGATTTGTGGTTAAGGGTGGATTTGGGTTGACGACTTGTTCTATATCGTCAATGAGAAAGGTTGAATTGGAAGACGCGTCACCAACAACTCCATACCCAAACATCAAGGTGATGACGTCGTAAATTGGAGGATCTCCAGTAAAGTCCCAAGAATATTCAGCCCATGCTCCCGAAACGGTCACATAGGTGTCTTTTTCGTTTGCTGCCCCAGAAGTGGTGCTTTCTACTTTTAATTTTAAAACTGTTCCGACAGGTGCGTCGGTGTATACTTTCATTGAAATGGAACTCAATGGAACAAAGTCGATGGTATTTGTCAATGTAATTAGCGTTCTTGCATAACCTTGACCACCACTTTTGATGTAATGTCCCACAGTCGCACTGGTATTAATCCCGTTCATTTGCGGATTTGGAATTACTGAACCCGTTGCTCCAAATTGATTGATAAAATCTGTGGTAACAATATTGGATTCAAAATCAATAGGCAAGGGAGTAGGATTAGGAGCAGGAATTGCTGGTCCGACTATCTGCTGAATATCATCAAATAGGAATGTGGAGGCACTCGTTCCGTCACCCACATTTCCAAAATCAAACATGAATGAGATTTTGTCAAAATTATTGGGTTGACCGTGGAAATTCCAATTTAGTGTTTCCCAAGCTCCAGTTACCGTTGTAAAGACATCTAAACTTACCGAAGGGGAAGTGCCTTCTAATTGCAATTTGACACGGGTCCCAATTGGGGCATTTGTGAATACTTTCATAGAAATATGCCACATGGATGATAAATCTATAACACCCGCTGTAGATAAAGTGCTTCCTGCCCAAATATCTCCTCCATTTCTTACAATTTCGCAAACGGTATTACTTGTGTTAATTCCACCGATTTGAGGATTGTTAATTACGGTAGCATTGGCACCAGAATAGTTTAAGAAATCAGTACTTACAACATTCGATTCGAAATCAACGGGCAGTGTCACAGGGTTTGGTGCAGGTGGCCCTGCAATTTGCTGAATGTCGTCGAAGTAAAAGGTTGAACTAGCTGAACCATCGCCAACATTGCCAAAATCAAACATTAGCACAACCTCGTTCAAATTGTTTGATGTTCCAGCGAATATCCATTCTAACGTTTCCCACGTTCCTGTTGTGGTAGTTGTAGCATCAACATCTACTGAGGGTCCAGTGCCTTCCAGTTTAAATTTGACTGTCGTTCCAATGGGTGCAGTTGTATACACTTGCATGGATATTTTCGTTAAAACCGAAAAATCAAGGTTGTTCGACAAGGCTATTTTACTTCCTGCCCAGATTGTGCCGCCATTGCGGATAATACGTCCAACAGTGTTACTTGTGTTGGTGCCCGTTACAAAAGGGTTAGCGACGACAGTGGCCACACCACCATCAAAATCAGTGAAATCTGAAGTAATTACACCAGATTCGAAATCAATTGGCAAACTTTGGGTAAACCCAGTTGAAAGAATGAAAAGGCTGATGACAAAAGAAAATAATTTCATAGTTACAGTTTTATTGGAACACTTGGAGTATTTCGAATAGCAAGCAATTGTTCTTGATTTTCACGAAAGATA
>CBFIBY010000110.1:0-9202 GCA_965660955.1 Crocinitomicaceae bacterium
GTCAATCTTCAAAAAACACGCTTTTTGGCCCAAAGAGAATTTCAAAAGCGCATATTTGCGAGCAATGAAGTCTATTCTAAGATTGTCACCCCCGACTATTACGAAAACGTAAATCGAGACGAACTGGTGACATTTTTCAAGAAAAACTATTTGTCTGGTTTGACGAAAGTTTCTTTAGTTGGAGATTTTGAACCACAACAAGTCCATCATTTTGTTGAAGAATTCAAATCTTGGGCTATTGACCACAAGGTCCAACATCTTGATGAAATGAAAAATGAAGCAGGATCGTTCCATGTTGAAAAGGAAGGAGCCTTGCAAACCGCTATTCGTGTCGGACGAATTATGTTCAATAAAAAGCATCCAGATTATACAGATTTTACGGTTTTAAACACCATTTTGGGAGATTATTTCGGGAGTCGATTAATGACCAACATTCGCGAGGATAAAGGCTATACCTATGGTATTGGCTCTATGATCGCCGAATACAACGATTTCGGTTATTTTATGATTGGAACGGAAGTCGGAAAAGAGGTAAAAGACGCCACCTTGATTGAAATTCAAAATGAATTTCGAAGACTTCGTGAAGAATTAGTTCCAATTGAAGAACTAAATTTGGTAAAAAACTATCTTCTGGGTCAATTGTTGAAAAGTGCTGACGGACCATATTCAATGATGGATTTGTACTTAAGTGCTCAAGTTCATGGCAAAGATTTGGAGTTTTATAACGAATCAATTCGAAAAATACAACAGATAACACCGGAACGAATTCAAGAATTAGCCCAAAAATATTTAATCTGGGAAGAAATGAGTGTAGTCTCAGCCGGTTGATTTTTCTAGCTTTTTCGCAACCATTGCTCATTTTTTGCGTTTATACTATAACGAACTAATTCTCGTTATTTGACTATGTTTTACAGACGATTCTGTCTTCTTGTACTTCTTTTGGTTTCGAGCCTCACAAATTTTGCGTTTTCAGCGAGAAGTGGAATGCTTTTGCCTCCACCAAATTGGGAGTGTATTCAAACGATTGGTGGTGATGTGGTTTTAAATTGGACAGCTGTTCCAGATCCAGGCAATAACTTTATCCAATATGAAGTACATAGCCAGGAAGACGGTTTGATTGCTGTGATTCCAAACATTAATACAACCACCTACACACATCTTGGAGTCAACTCAGCAAAGAATTATTTTATTGTTGTAGTAGACAATGTATCTGGACCAACCTCCAGTGCAATTTATCAGAATTTATTTTTAACAGTCAACAATCCGAATAACGGAACGGCATTATTGAATTGGAATAATACGAACTATCCTTTGGCGGCTCCGCCAGCTCAACCAATTGATATAAACTGGGAATACCCAACGGGTGTTTGGAACGTTCGCGACAGTGTTACTAGTCCTACTACATTCTATATCGACACGATTGATGTTTGTCAAGCTTTTTTGAACTACCAAATCTCCTTTCCTGGAAACGGATGTGATTTTACCTCAAACATAGTTGGGGATATATTTGAAGATAAAATTTCTCCAGACATTCCAATTGTTTCGAGCGTTACCATTGATAGTTTGACAGGACTCGTTACAGTAACTTGGAATGTAAATGCACAAGATGACACCTATGGCTACGTAGTTTATTTGCAAAACTCTGCAGGCAATGTGGTGGAATTAGATACCGTTTGGGGTTTGAATACGACAACTTACACGTACTCTGAAACAACGAATGCCGGAGCACTCACATATTCAGTGGCAGCTTTTGACAGTTGTTTTACAACTTCGACACCTCCAACGTATCAAACCTCAGCCAAGGCCGATGTTCATACTACTGTCTATTTAGACGGACATTATGACCCATGTGGATCTGTCGGCGTTTTGGATTGGACAGCTTATGTTGGTTGGGCGAACGTCGATCATTACGACATCTATATTCAACCTGTTGGTGGTCCATGGGCAAATGTTTTTACTACCTCTGCGCTTCAACATTCTCATATATTCACAGCCACGGGCAATTATAATGTCGTCATCATAGCCGTGAATGCTGATGGACGAGAAAGTGCTTCGAATAAGCTGACCTTGAACGTTTCAACAAATGGTGCACCAAGTATAAATTACATTCTTTCGGCTAGCGTTATTGATCAAGAAGTGTTTATTCGACATTTAGTCGATACTTCAGGAAATGTCAGTGAAATTGCTTTCGAACGTATGCGCAAGGATGGAACGTTTTATGAAATTGGACGCCAATCTGTTTTTCTACCTATAACTTCTATTACTGACGAAGAGGCAAATGTTGAGGAAGTAAACGCTTATCGTGCTGTTGTAATTGATAGTTGTGGCTACAAAACAACAATTTCAGATACAGCCTACACAACAGTTTTAAGCATTGAAAGTGATTCAATCAATTATATCAATAGCGTCTCATGGACACCATACATTGGTTTTGACGGTATAATTCAACGATACGACTTATTCCGAATTGTTGATGGGATTCAAAGCCCTACTCCAGTTGCTTCAGTAGGACCAAACACTTTAACATTTGATGACAACGTGGAAAACGAATTCGTTAGAAATGAGCTATGTTATTATGTTGTGGCAGTCGAGAATACTAATTCATATGGTTATGCCGAACATGCCAATAGCAACGTAGATTGTAGTGAATTTACTCCAGCAGTTTATATTCCTACTGCTTTTACACCTGGAGGATTTAATCCGATTTTCATACCTAAATACACCTACATGAAACTTCCCTTTTTCTACATGGAGATTTTCAATCGATGGGGTGAAACAGTTTTCCAAACGGAAGACCCACTAAAGGGATGGAACGGAAAGGTTTTTGACTCAATACTGGACGCTCCCGACGGCGTATACATCTATAAAATTCGTTTTTATGGTATTGAGGATAAGGAAATGCTATTCAATGGACACGTGAACTTACTCCGATAGTTTTATCTTTGCTCAGTGAAGAAATTCCTGATTATTCAAACGGCATTTTTAGGCGATGTTATTTTAGCGACTCCTGTTGCAATGACTTTACGTGAAAACTATCCCGATTCGGAAATTCACTTTTTAGTGAAGAAGGGAAATGAATCTCTTCTTGAAAATCACAAAGCCATTTCTAAAGTTTGGGTGTTCGATAAAAAAGCGGGTAAAATCAAGAACATTTTTCAATTGGGCAAATCCTTTCGAAAGGAAAAGTTTGATGCGATCCTGAATCTTCACCGATTCGCTAGTTCTGGTCTGATAGCGACACTTGCTCAAGGTAAAAAAACATATGGATTCAAGAAAAACCCGATGTCATTTACATACACTCAGTCTTTTCCGCACGAAATAGGGAATGGACAGCATGAAGTGGATCGAAATTTGAGTTTACTCAGTAACATTTCAGTTCAGAAGATTATTCGGCGACCTGCGTTATTCCCAAG
Organism: Crocinitomicaceae bacterium; assembly: GCA_965660955.1. Taxonomy (GTDB): domain Bacteria; phylum Bacteroidota; class Bacteroidia; order Flavobacteriales_D; family Crocinitomicaceae; genus UBA2040. The sequence goes on from CBFIBY010000110.1 coordinate 3,414, forward strand.
TCAAAGAGATTTTGAACAGATCAATGATTTTAAATCGGAAACTTACTACTGTTTGGCGCCAGCGAGCGTTTGGGCCACAAAACAATTACCTCATGATAAATGGGCGGAATTGATACAAATCCTAGCGAAAAAGGGGAAAGTCATTCTACTTGGGAGTCCGGATGATGCAGAACAATGTTCTAAAATAATATCGGATTCGGGACAGGAAGCAACAAACTTAGCAGGTAAGCTTTCCTTGTTACAGTCCGCAGCTTTAATGAAAACAGCAACGCGGAATTACGTGAACGACTCAGGTCCATTACATTTAGCTTCAGCCGTGAATGCGCCCGTTACCGCATTTTTCTGTTCTACAATACCCAACTTTGGATTTGGTCCCTTAAGTGATGAGGCCGAGATTCGAGAAACTCAAGAAGACTTGAGTTGCAGGCCTTGTGGATTACACGGATTTAAAGTTTGTCCAGAAGGGCACTTCAAATGCGGGGAAATCTCGGTAGAATAAATCCATAAAAAAAATGGTGACAATCTTATGCCACCATTTTTATTATTTTTTTCTTGATTGTGTTATTTTTTGACGATTCGATAGTTCAGTGATTGATTGTTTTCACTTATTACCGTCACATAATAAACTCCTGCCTCAAGTAAAGATAAATCAGATGATAAAGATGATTGATTTACAATTTTGAATTCAATCACTTTCCCTTGTACATCACGAATAAAAACTTCTTTAATTAATTGATTATTTGAACTTTCAACTGTAAACTTTCCTTGTGTAGGATTCGGATACACTTTGAAGTCGGAAGTCTTTAGTTCTTCAATTCCAACATTACTAACCGAGAAACAATCCGACGTATCCGTGCACGAAGAACTTGACGTTACAACTGCATAATTTCCATTCGTCGTAGGTGTGAAGGTTTGATTTGTTTCACCGGAAATTGGGGAGTTATCCGAACAATCAATCCATTGGTAGGTTACTACAGCGGCTATAAAATCTGCTGTCAATGTTCCATTACCATTATCCGTTATTGTATTCTGCTCAGTAAATAATGTCAAAGTCAACTCAATAATCGAATCACATCCTGTTGAGGTAAATATCGTATCTGAATAAATACCTGAAGTTGTATACGTTTGGTTATTAAACGGCCACAAATAAGAATCACATGCGTTGATTGAAACAGTAGACATAGAAACCGAACCGATGGTCAAATCCAATTCAACCACTGAATCACAACCGGAAGCATTCGGAATAGTGTCAAAATAAGATCCTGAATTGGTATAGGTTACTCCATTTTGAGCCCATAAATAATCCGAACACGAACTGACAACAACCGTCGAAGAAGTTGAACTATTAACCGTAAGGTCTAGCATGATAATCGAATCACAACCTGTAGATGTAAGAATTGTGTCGTTGTACATTCCTGAAGTCGAATAAATCATCCCGTTTTGTGACCAAAAATAATTTCCGCAACCTGATGCAGTTACTATTGTCGGTGCAATTGGCGTAATGGTCAAATCTAAAATCACAATTGAATCACAACCTGCTGAAGACGTTAAAGTATCATTGTACATCCCAGATGCGGAATAGCTAACACCGTTTTGCGACCAAACATAATCGGTACAGCTAGAAGCCGCGACCGTTGTTGGCGGAATTGGTGTTATTGTCAAATCCAATGTATATACCGAATCGCATCCCGCTGAAATTGTTACGGTATCGTAATACATCCCAGTCGTTGTGTATGTTGCGCCATTTTGCGACCACACATAATCGCCGCAATACGACACAGTTTGCGTTGAAGTATTATTAACAATGTTCAAAATATGCGTTGTATAATTCGACGAGTTACCTGTCATCGTAAATCCACTTATTGGATTTGAATTCGTTGGGTTCACCTCATCAATCAAAGAAGTAATTGCCGTGTTGTTGGATGTCGCTATACCTTCATCCATTTTAAAATATGCCGCCAAACCAGCCGGTGTCCCACACAATTCTTGATTGTAATTCGCTGCGATTTCAGCAGCAGAAAGTGGAACGGACCAAATTCGGACATCATCCAAACCTCCGAATAAATCTGTACTTGAATTCAAATCTGTACGGATACCAATTGTAAGCGGATTTGCACTTGTTGCTGGTGTATTCAACGCAATGGCAATATCACCTTGAACATCCAACACTCCGTCAACATACAATTTGTATTTATTACTTGAAGCAGCAGCGTCATATACCACTGTGATATGGTGCCAAAAATTGTTGGCAATGTTTGCGCTGCCATTGAGTCCGCCTCCGCCTATTTCAATTCTAGCAACATTAGAAGATGAATTCATTTTGAGGGAGAAACGCGCACCATTTCCACCAGATGTTACTCCCATGTCCACAAAGAACATTTGAGATGAAGAGGAAGTACCTCGATACCACAACTGCACTGTTCGAGAACCCGAGCCGGATATTCCGTTGAAACCTGTTTGTATGTAATCGCCTCCGCCATCAAACTGTAAACCAGTATATTGGGCCATTGCGAAACTAGGGAGAAGTAAAATTAATTGGAGAATTCTTTTCATTGTTTTGATTTAGTTATATGGTAAAATGGTTACAACCAAATGGCTGCGTGTAAGTCATACGTTCATAAAACAATAATTGTTGCTTCAAAAGATCAAATTCTTCAACGAATGTTTGTGTGTTTTTTCTTGAAGTGCTCTACATCCACTTTTCTATTCTTATTATTTTTATCAAAAAGTAATCAGATGACAGAATTAACTACACAACAAGAAGAATCTATAAAAGAAGAAATTGCTACATTAAAGGCAACTTTAACGGGTGAATTGTTTCAAGATATGGAAACGCAGCAAAAAATTTATGATTTAAAGGTAAAATTGAATCCCGAAATTGTTGCTAACCCAGAATTGGATACTGAAGAATGTTTGAGCTGCGGAGCTTAATTATAGTCTCTTCTCCATCACAAAATCGTTCATAAAAAACCCATTACCGATATCAATATCTTCCGTTTCTATGGTTTTGAAACCTCCTTTTTCATAAAAAGTGACGGCGTTATTGAATCTATTAACGTTGAGATGAAGAAATTTTAAGTTTAGTTCTTTGGCAAACTGCTCTGTTTGCTCCATCATCCATTTACCTATTCTTTTTCCTTGGTGAGCTGGATTTAGATAAATCTTATGAATTCGTAGTTTACCTTCTGCAGGGAAATTTGGTTCAACCCCAACGAATCCAACATTCTCATGTAATTGTTTTGCCAAAAAGAAAACATGCCCCTTTTCAAACTGTTGATTTAGCTTGTCCATATCATACATCCATTTCAACATATAGTCAATCTGCTCCATTGTCAGAATATCCTTAAAAGCCGAAGGCCAAATAATCCAAGCTAATCTATTAACCTCTTTCAGATCAACTTTAGAACACCTTTTAAACGTTAAATTTTGATGTTTTTTCATGAATTCCTATTAACTTTCGTAAATATAAACATGAAATCATGAAAAAAGCTCTCCTCTTATTTCTCTTCGTGATTCCTTTTTCGATAACAGGGAATTCTCAAGAATCTTTTGGTAAAACAGCAAACATTGGACTAGGGATTGGTCATCGTAATATTTATCGGGCCTCCTTCCCCATTGTTCATTTTAACTATGAATTTGACGTTGCCAAAAACTTTACTCTAGCACCATTTGTAACATTGATTCACTATCGATATTATAACAATTGGAAAGGGAACAAATACAAATACAATTCATGGACAATCCCAGTTGGATTAAGAGGATCGTATTACTTTGATGAACTATTTAATTTAGATTCAAAATTTGACATTTACGGGGGAGGTTCTGTCGGTTTTAATATATTCCGAGGACGATGGGATGATGATGATTATGATGGACCAGATTATAACACTGGGTTTTCGCAGTTGTATCTCGATTTAAACATTGGCGCTGAATTTCACATTAATGAAAAGCTAGGTTTGATACTTGATCTTTCTACCGGTATATCAACTTTTGGAATCGCTATTCATTAGTAATAAAAAACTATATCAAAAAAAACTCGACCGTTAAAGTCGAGTTTTTATATTTATTCAAGTTTTTATACTATCCTCCAAAATCATCAAATCTTACGTTCTCATTGGGAACGCCCCATTCATCGCACATCTGAATCACGGCTTGATTCATCATTGGTGGTCCACAAAAGTAAAACTCAATATCCTCTGGTGCTTCATGCTTTGAAAGATACTGATCAATTACTGCTTGGTGAACAAAACCAACAAACCCGTCGCCTTCTGGATCGTCCATATCTTTCTTCTCAACCCAATTATCTTCGGGTAAAGCGTTGGAAAGCACCATGTAAAATTTGAAATTCGGGAATTCCTTTTCCAAATCACGGAAGTAGTGAATATAGAACAATTCGGCTCTTGAACGTCCACCATACCAATATGTTACTTTACGGTTCGTCTTAATTGTTTTAAACAATTCATATAAATGAGAACGCATTGGTGCCATTCCAGCACCACCTCCAATATAAAGCATTTCCGCGTCTGAGTCATTAATGAAGAATTCTCCATATGGTCCGGAAACTACTACTTCATCACCAACTTTCTGGTTAAAAATATAGGATGATGCAATACCTGGATTAACATTCATCCAACGATTTGCTTTTCGGTCAAATGGTGGAGCTGCAACACGAACATTCAACATGATGCGACGTCCTTCTGCAGGATAAGAAGCCATAGAATAAGCACGAACCACTTCTTCGTCATTCTTCATCACCAAATCCAACATTCTATATGGACCTTCCGCCCACTCTTTGTCAAACTTATTTGGTTCGCCTGGGTGGTCATCCGGATGCGCGGTTATGTCCATATCTGAAAATTTCACAGTACATCTCGGTATTTTAATTTGGATGTATCCACCCGCCTTATAATCCATGTCCTCTGGTATCTCAACGATAAACTCCTTAATGTATGTCGCGACATTGAAGTTAGAAACTACTTTGGCTTTCCATTCTTTAATACCAAGAACTTCTTCTTCTACTTCGATGTGCATGTCTTCCTTCACTTTCACTTGACATCCCAAACGCCAGTTCGCAGCAATCTCTTTTCGAGAAAAATGAGGTTCTTCTGTCGGAAGAATATTTCCGCCTCCCGATTCAACGATACAGGTACACTGAACACAAGTACCACCACCACCGCAAGCAGAAGGTAAGAATATTCCATTATTCCCCAAAGTAGATAACAAGGTTCCCCCTCCATCTACTTCAAGTACTTTATCGTTATTAATTGTGATCTTAATCTTTCCTTTTGGCGACAATTTGGCTTTCGCAAAAAGAAGCATGGACGTAAGAACCATTACGACCAATAAAAATGCTGCAATTGTTATTCCTAATGTTAATCCCATGATTAATCGTTTAATTCGTTTTTAATAGTGATTGCTTCGGCGAATTGCTTTGACACTTTAGTATCTACAACACTGTTATCCGGTGATTGTTTTGGTTTGTCTTTACCATATTTGATTCCCATGAAACTCATGAAAGCCATACCCATCAATCCAGTGATGATAAACGTGATTCCCAATCCGCGTAATGCAGGGGGAACATTCGAGTACCGAATTTTTTCACGAATCGCTGCAATGGCAACAATGGCGATAAACCAACCTATTCCAGAACCTAAAGAAAACGCAGTTGCGTCTAACAACGTCGAATATTGCCTCTCTTGCATGAACAAAGCTCCACCTAAAATTGAACAGTTTACAGCGATCAAAGGCAAGAAAATTCCCAGTGCCCCGTACAAAGCAGGAGCGAATTT
>CBFIBY010000111.1:0-9188 GCA_965660955.1 Crocinitomicaceae bacterium
ATGAAGGAATATGATTTCAGTTTCAGTGGTTTGAAGACTTCGATCATGTATTTTTTAAAAAAGCAGGTAAAGCTGAATCCAAATTTCATTGAAGAAAACAAAACTGATTTATGTGCATCTATTCAAAGAACCATTGTAACTATTTTGATAAAGAAAATTGAAAAAGCTGGAATGGACTTGGGTATTTCTGAAATAGCCATAGCCGGCGGTGTATCAGCAAATTCAGGATTGAGGTCGGCCATTCAAGAACTTGGCGAGAAGCGAAATTGGAATATTTACATACCAAAGTTTGCATATTGTACCGATAATGCGGCAATGATTGCTATGGCTGGAAGATATATGTTCGAAAAGGGAATGTTCGCCAGTCAAGAAATAAGCGCTCAAGCGCGAATGTCCATGTAATCTTCAACAATAATTTATTAATTTGTAGGCAATTAGTCGAAAAATAAAAGAAGATGAAAACACCAACTTGGGCCGTCGTAATTGGAATAATTCTTATGTTATTTGGTGGTTGTGGATTATTGAAGCATTCACAGACGATAATGATGCCGGATATCCTGGATATGCAGAAAAAGATGATGGATTCTGCACTGAAAGGAGTTGAAAATGCAGAAGACGAAGAAAAGGAAGAATCTGAAGATCTTGTAGAACTTGAAGAAGGCGATTATTACAATGAAGAGGGAGATACGAGTGTAGTGAATGGCGATAATACTGCGAATACGGACTCGAATGAAATTGAATTGGTTAATGTTCCTCCACCCATGCGAAAACGAGATCAGCGGGTTGCAGAAGAAATGGCAGAAACCATGAAGGAGATGTTTGTCCTTTCTGATTTTAATCGAAGATGGATAATACGTTTCGGTTATATTGGATTACTTGTCTGCGCCATTTACTTATTGGCCGGTGCATTTCTAGTCAATCGAAATGTTTTTGGAATCCGCTTCGTATATGGAGCCTTGATTTTGAGTATTGCGTTTACATTAATTCAAATGATAGTGATATCGTCTGATACAGGAACGGGATTCATTGGAAAACTATCATCGTATGGTAATATTTTTGGGTTAGTGGTTGATTTGATTTTACTCATTTTATTTTCTGTAATCGACAAAAAGGATTATTTCAAATCGAATCAGCCTCCTGAAGCCGAAAAAGAAAGTTGGGAAAATTTTTAGTAGTCAACGAAACAGTAAATTATGAAAATCAAACGATTGGTGCTTTTTACTTCGCAAATTCAAAAGCAGGAAGATTTTTATACGAATCAATTGGGGTTTTCTTTGAGGCACAGCGAAAACGACGAGTTGTGTTATCGAGTCGGTAATACAGAGCTCATTTTTAGATATAAAGCCAAGAGTAAACCCTACCATTTTGCCTTCAATATCCCTTCGAATTCAATAGATAAAGCATTGCGCTGGTTAAAAGGAATCACGACTATTCTAACAGACGAAGGAAATGAAATCCAAAATTTTGATTCATGGAAAGCGAAGGCAGTTTATTGTTATGACGCCGACAAAAATATTATCGAATTCATCGCTCGTGAAAGAATCTCGGTAAACTCGAAAGATACTTTTTCCGCAGATTCCGTGTTATCTGTTTCAGAAATTGGTGTTGTGTCTGAAGATAATCTGAAGATTACGAATTATCTCCAGGACAATTACAGTTTGCCTTTGTTTGCCGGGACAAAAGAAGTGTTTGCCGCGCTCGGAGACGACAACGGATTGTTTATTAGTATGGATAAAACGAAGCGCAATTGGTTCCCGACAGGTGAAGAAGCTTTTTGTTCCGATTTCGAAATAGAATTTATAGCGGATGATCAGTTGTTTTCACTCGACTACAGCAATGGTAATTTAATTCAAAAGTAGATGAAAATTCTATTGCTTTTTGTTACGTTTTTTACTTTTTCATCACTTGTTCGTGCCGATTTACGCTATTACTATTTGAAAGTTTCATTAACATCTGAGGTCAATACAATTCAAAAAGGTGAGGGTGTTACTTTCTGGCTTGAATTTGAAAATACAGATACGAAAAGTCATTCCATTGTGTTGCCGGCATTCAGAAAAGGTGATAATAAAGTGATATTCTTTTCTTTTTTTACTGAGAAGAATGATTTTTACACGGAGGTTTACCGAGAACCGCAAGAAATCACAATGGATACTTCTTTGTATGGTGGGGGTGGTTTTCGATATTTACGTCCGGAAGAAAAGTTTCGAATTCCGGTTTTTTTCGGTGACCAAAAGAATTTCGATACGCACATTGAAGCTCATCACAAAATGCCTGATCTACCCGAAGGGAAGTATGAAGTTTTGGCTTGGTATCAGCCATGGAATAGCAGTATGGCCCAGTATGCTTTTAATCCAATTGACATATTTGGTCATGATGCAAGTGAAAATCCCAGAACCGATTTCTTTGATATGCCACTAGAGGGAACACAAAGTAATTATTGCTCGCTTACAATATCAAACTCTCCGCAAATAGACAAACCGTTTCTGGATTCTCAATTTTGCCCCGTCGATTGTAAGTTTTGTGCGAACATAGAAAAAGGAAACTGGTCGAAAGTAGAGGCAAGTATCGATAGACAAACGATGTATAAACACAATCGGGAACGCTCACGCACAGATTCAACTTGGCGGATGCCACATCGAAATGTTGCGTGGCTCGGACCCAATCCCGAGGCTATTTTGGCATCTTTGCCCACCTGGACAGGAAGGGTCATTATTTTTAAAAATAGCGCTGGATTTCATTATTATTCATTGACTTGGCAATTAGGGAAAATATATAAAGCGCGATCGCGTTTCGCTTCTATCTTTTATTGGATAGGTTTTCGAAGACCACCTTTTGATACGTCAGAGGTTGATTATTGTAAGCTAGTTTCCTTCGCGCTGTATTAAAACTATCGTTGCAAGAAATTAGTCATTTCAGATACACTTATGTCAACACCCTTGCGCATGAATGGTGTGCCCGTAGATTCAAAATACAAGCCAATTGCGTTTATTTCGTTCAAGCGAATAGGTTTGCCATTTTCAATAAATTGATAGAAATCATCTTGAAAATCGATGTCCAAATATTTTTCCACCGCTCTGAAGAATATATCTTGATTAAAAGATACTTTTTCAGTTTGAGTAATGCGCAATATTTCCAGCATAACATCATCTAAGCTATTCGATCCGTGATTTTTAATCTTGCAATCCAATTGAAAGGCATATAACCAACCTCGTCTATAAGGAAGCTTTTCCCAGAGTCTATCCGCCCAAAATTTATCCGCAGTAATTTCACTATTGGGACTATTATTATTGGAGGCATTATAATGTGGCTCAATGATTTCTTCATTTACTTTTTGAATAAATTCATCAAGTGACATCATTCCATTTCTCAGCAGTAATTTATAAGCGTAATAGTCCGTAAAGCCTTCGCTGAACCAGTATTCTTTTTCTTCGGACTCATTTTGAATTTTATTTCCAACCCAATTGTGAAAAAGCTCGTGGGCAAAAAGCCAGTTCATACGGTTGTTTGAGCTGAGCCAATTGTCCGAACAAAACGCAGCAAAAGAATTGGTTAAAGCCGTGCCACTCAAACTATTGCTACAAGCATTTTTATTTGGGCAATCCTCGAAAGTTTTGATCAAAGTTACAGTCTGTAATTTGGTAGAATGATCGTTCCAGAATTCTCTTTGCTGCCGAATGATTTTTGACAAGTCCAAAGCTGCTTTCTCAACATCAATATTTTCCCATTCATCTGTTGTGGCAAAAACGATTCTATTTTCGTTAATCTCGAAGTTTGACGATTGTATTTTTCCGCCAATAAATATCGAAGAATAAATCTCATGATAGGAGGCATCAATCGTTTGTTCTTTTTGGTTACCGAAACTGTTCACGACTTCAAATCTTTTTCGCGGATACTTCCATTTCAGATGCACGTAACACCGCGTTTCCTCCGATCCAAAATAGCCAAAGGGAAGCATTAATAAATTCTTTCCAATGATATGAAAATAGTCTTTGTTGATTATTGGACGATAGGTGTTCTCGTTCTTGGGTAACTCACTAAAATCTTGGACTACTTTATACGAGAATGAATATGTTTTATTCGGTTCTCCCCAAATGTAGATTTGATTTTTGTCCTTTCTAAAATCACTCTTGACCGAAGGGCTTACTTTAAATTCATTTATACAGGCAAAAAGATTTTCTTCACCCCAATCGGAGTTTGGATATCCGAGTTGGATTTTTCCATTTGCGTCGGCTTTTGCTTGAAATTCAACTTGTACAAATGCTTGGCTACCTTTTAAATTAGGCGTGAGTACGTAGGTCAGAATCCCATCATTATTCTTTGTACTCACATTTTTTGATGAGCCACAAGCCAGTAGCAACATCAATAAAACTATACATCCTAATTCTTTAAAAATCATAATTTTAGTATTACCAGGAGCTACTCGATCCGCCTCCACCGAAACTACCACCACCAAAGCTTCCGCCTCCACCCCAAGAGCCTCCACCGGAAAAACCTCCTCCTCCAGAACCTATCCAAGAACCTCCTGAAGTTCTGCTCGATCGACGAAGACGTGGAATAGTATATTTTTTGTGATCAATGTGATTGCATGCGCTGTTTTCGCAGGCATATTTCTTTTCTCCTTTTCCAGCGCGACTGTAGGTTGGTGAAACAGTTATTTTATCATATTCTTTGAAGTAAGTTCGGTAATTACATTTAGGGCAAGGCGTATATTTCGTAAAGGCCGGACGATAGGAGAGAATACAAAAATCATCATGATTTTCGGTGACCCAAACATCATAATCCACACTTTTTACAATTTCCTCGGCTTGTTGTCCAAGCGTGAGGAATTCATCTTCTTCCTCTTCCGTTAACTTGTGCATCAGATGATTTGTACGACCAGAAAAACGAACTTGATTTCGGTACCTATCTTTCAGTTTTTTACTTAGAAAAACAATGAAAATATGCGTTACAGGAAATAAAATAGCCCAAATCCAAAAACCAAAGTTTTTAATGATGTTGTACTTTTTATAGGGATCGTGTTTGTAACGTATGAATAGAATAGCTATGAGAAAAATGGCGACCCCAAACAAATGCCAAGCTCCAAGAAAAATAAAAAAGTTTCGCTCACGTTGGGCAGCTTGTTCCTCATATCTACGCGCATTTTCTTCGTCGATTTGCTGCTGCACCTCAGGGTTTCCTTCTAATTCATTTCCGCGAAGAACGTTGCAGATTCCTTTGACACCTGACACCATTCCTAAATCGAAATTGCCTTGTTTGAAATAAGGAACCATTTCTTGTTGTTGGATATTTTGTGTCATGATATCCGTTAAAACAGTTTCAGTACCATAGCCCGTTTTCATGGAAACAATGCGTTGATCCATCACAAGCAATAGCATTACACCGTCGTCTTTCCCTCGTGTTCCAACTCCCCAGTGTGATGCGAGCTCAACGGCAAAATCATCTGGAACATTCCGTCCGATTGATTGAAGACAAACCACGGCAACTTGAAAACCATCATTTTCTTCTAAGTCGGCAAGTAGTTCGTTGATTTGATTTACCGAGCCTGAACTTAAAATGCCATCGGGATTACTAACATAACCCTTTCCATTGGATTTGGGATGCGGGACACTTTGTACTGTTTCGTACTGACCAAAAGAGTGTCCAACGACTAGAAAAAGAAATAATATTAGGACCCAGTTTTTCATTAATTCGGAAATTCTTTTTTATCCAAGTCTTTCGTTTCTTTTGGATTGTTTTGAAGAAAGGAATTGTAGTTTGTTATCGCTTCGATCCATCTTTTCTTTTCAACGGCCATACGGTTTTCGAAACCTTCTAATTGAATTCTCTCGTTCGAGGTTAGTTCATTTTTTGATCGTGCAGAACCTAAATTTCGTTTGAGTTCGCTTTCACTTTCTCGTAAATTATCGAAATCATAATCATCGAGAGATTCTGCGGCATTTGAATTTCCATTCGAACTGAACCAAGATGCTAAAAAGTCATTTCGTCGCTGCACGGCTTCTTTGAATAAACGTTCTTTTTCTTCAACGGCGTTTTCAAAATGAATGCTCCTATTTTCTATGCTCTTGCCATTTCGAATGATATCCGTTACTTCTTTGCTGGTGGTTTGGCGACTACAAAAACCGATCACAAGAAAAAGAAGTACCAATATGGCTCCGCCAATTCCTAGGTATTTGAATAGTTTCTTGCTATACCTTCCTTCCGATTGTTGATTTTCAACAGCACTTAAAACATGAAGTGCTGTAGCATCCATCGGGTCGAGAATTAATTCACGACGGGCATATTCGCCAGCTTTGACCATGTATTCATCCTTTTTTTCTAAAATGGACAATTGGTAATAGGCCTGTGCTAAAACGGCGTTGCCATCTTTGATGTAAGGATTTATCGATGTAGCCTCCTCAGCGGACTCTACTGCGTTTAAGTAGTTTTTAACGGAAAGGTGCTTCATTGCCAAATCAAGCGAATCCTCCGCTTTCAGCAATAGTTCGTCCCATTCCGATTCGACCATGCCCATGTCCAAGGCTAACTCTTTAAGTTCAGCTAAAGTCAATGGTCGTTCGCTGTCGACTTCTGTCTTTTGGACCATTGCTCGGATGTGGTCGCGAAATTTATCTTCTGAATAACTCATTCTTGTATCTTAGGCTAAAGATAACCAAGATTTAAAATTCCTTATTGAATGAAGACAAAAAAAAAGTGAATCTCTAAATTGGGATTCACTTTGATTTGGTTTAAATGAAGATGGGTTCTAGTTTTTCAACTTCAATTGATTTAATCTTAGGAAGGCAATCGTTTGCGTTATCTTTTATTATCCATCGGTTTTTACTCAAGGAATTCTTGAATATTCCTGCACTGTTATATCCTTCGAATAACAAATCAAATTGAACATCATAAAACTTATCTGAGTCAATTATTTCCTCCACGGTAATGTTTACAGGTGAAATTTGAACGCCTTGAATCAGACCATTGATATTACTAATCCATTGAATTAATTCTGTTCTTTCATGAATTGGATTGCAGCCAAGAGGTTGAACAGTGAATTCTGGTAAGAAACAACTCTTTAAAACACCAGGATCTTTTACCTGATGCTCAATTAGTCCCATGCAATAATGAATCAGACCAAGGGATCTGTTTTGGGAATGAGCATCAACAAAGTTACCCTTTACTTCTTTTTTCGTCTTGAGCTTAATTCGAAGAAAAGTATAGGAGATGTCATCTAATCTTTTCAAATCAGCTTCAAATGTTAACATGTAAGATTTATTTTCACCGGTTGCATTAACACCATTATAGAATACCGTAGTTTGAGCCGTGTACATATTTATACCACAAGGGTACACATTGATATTTTCAATAACAAACGAATTCTTACGATTATTAAATTTCAATAACTCGGCAGAAAAATGTTCTTTACCATAAACTTTACCAACCGCGCTTATGATCCTAACTCTTTCGTCCAGTAAATCCATTTGACAGCTGATTCTGTTTGGCGACAAGGGTCTTTCGTATAACTGAAACCATCTGTAAACTGCAGATTTAACAAAGTTTGCAGCTTTGGTTTTGCCGTAAAGTTTCAATGTAGATTCGTCCTTATTTGAGCTTTTAAAATCTCTCATTTATTATGTATGCCTAGTAATTTGCGTGTGCAAAGATGTGGTAAACGTTGTGAAAAAAAGTTGTCAAATGACAACATGCTGTTAAATACCTGTTATTTCTTTTTTGATGCGACTGAGTGAGCTAGGCGTAATGCCTAAGTAACTTGCAATATGCTTCATGTTTACCCGATTGGCAACATTTTCGTGCATTTTAATGAAATCAACATAAGAGTTTCGAGCATCTTCGTTTAATATTCGGCGTTGCATTTCCATTTTTTTTGATATACTCAGTGAAACGATTTGTCCCATGGCATATCCAAAATTTTTGGTATGCTCACAAAGGACATTCCAACTTTTTCTGTTTATGGTTACAAATTCGCAATTTGTTTCACAACGGAGGTATCCATTGCTTGGAACCCCTTTTAAAAAGCTTTCCGTTCGTGACGCTATCTCGCCTTCACTGAGAAAAGCCGTGGTAAGTTCTTCGCCAGAATCATTGAGGATGTAAAATCGAACCACACCTTTAATAATAAAATTGACCTCATTACAGACCTCTCCTAGGCTAAGCAGGTAAGCTCCTTTTTCAACGTTACGAGAATTGCAATGTTCAAATATTAATTTTTTTTCCTTTGCAGAAAATTCCGCAACCGTCTCCAAAAAATCGATAAGTTTTCCACTGTTCATAGTTCGCTTTCAAAAGAGAGTTTTTAGTAGTAACCCCCTTAAATATAGTTATTTATATCCAGAAACGGAATTAATTATGAATTTTTAAACAAATTAAGTAAGCGTCTTGTTTACAATTTGATAATTTTACTCTTCAAACGTTTTATATGAAACATACTTTTTGGCTCAGCTTGCTACTTTCGCTATTCACAAGCACTGCGTTTTCTCAAAATAAATATACGCTTAGCGGAATAGTTAAAGACTCCACCACAGGTGAATCCTTGATTGGTGTGAAAATTCGACCAAAGGAATTGAGCGGAGTTGGCGCTATTTGTAATGAATATGGTTTCTATTCGCTTACCATTCCTGAAGGCACATATACGATTACGGTTTCTTACCCTACGTATGCGGATTACAAGCGAGTAGTCGTATTAGATTCGGATAAAACATTGGATATCAATCTAGCTACAGCTATTCAGGAGGTTGGTGCAGTTGAAATAACAGCAAAAAAGAAGGATGAAAATGTCACCCAAGCACAAATGGGTGTTGAGAAAATCGACATGAATGAGATTAACAAAATTCCTGTCATTTTTGGGGAAAAAGACATCGTGAAAACATTGCAATTGTTGCCAGGTGTCAAATCTGCTGGTGAAGGTAATTCAGGTTTCTTTGTGCGAGGTGGAGCCGCTGACCAAAACTTAATTTTGTTGGACGAAGCGCCGGTTTACAACGCCTCTCACTTGCTGGGATTCTTTTCTACGTTCAATTCAGATGTGATTAAAACAGCGACCTTATATAAAGGAACGCAACCCGCACAGTATGGCGGAAGACTAGCATCTGTTTTAGATATTAAAATGAATGAAGGGAATTCCAAGCGTCTCGGGATGTCTGGTGGAATCGGTTTAATTGCTTCTCGACTTACCGTTGAAGCACCAATCG
>CBFIBY010000112.1:0-9017 GCA_965660955.1 Crocinitomicaceae bacterium
GCGTAATAAAAATGATACAAACTATAAGTCAGGCGCACCAGGTGGATTTATATTGTCTTGAGGATGGTAAAGGTAATCTCGATTTCAACGAAAATGTCCGTGAAATAAAAACGAAACAAAAAGTAAACTTTGGCACAAAATTTCTTCGTCACACCTACTTTTGTTTCGAGTTCGCTTTTTTTTACAAAAGAATATTGGATTCTAAGGTCAAGTACGACTTCATTTGGGCAAATGATCTTCCAACTTTAGTTCCAGCACATGCATGCGCTAAAGCGTTAAACGCTCAATTAATCTATGACTCGCATGAAATCTATACGGAAACGATAAATCAATTTTTTCCACCGAAAGCACCTTTTCCTAAATCAATACTATACGGTTGGTTGAAAAAAATAATGAAGAAACATGGGAAAAGAATTGAAGGGAAACTCATTCAAAAAGTAGATCATTTTATAACCGTTAATGGTTCGTTACTCGATTGGTTTAAAACTCAATATAAAATCCAAACGGGTCACGTTATAATGAACCTCCCGCGGCGCCTACAATTGGACATCGTACCGATTGATTTCAGAAAGGAATATGGTTTTGAGCAAAACGACAAAATATTGCTTTATCAAGGTAATTTAAATCAAGGAAGAGGTCTGGATTTTTTAGTCGAAGTGATTAAGGAATTACCCAAAGAATATAAGCTTGTATTCATTGGAAATGGTCCTCTGGAAGCTGATTTAAAATCAAAATGTAATGAAGAGCAAGTGAAATTTATAGATACGGTACCTCTCGATCAATTACCGAAATATACTGCCGGAGCCGATATTGGCATTACCTTCTTGGAACCCATTAACTTGAGTAAAAAGATGGCTTCACCAAACAAGCTTTTTGAATACATCCACGCTGAATTACCTGTTTTGGCCACTGAAGGAATGGAAAACCGAACTATTATTGATGCCTATCAAGTTGGTATGTTATGCGAACTTAATTCTGAGTCCGTGCAGGAAGCCTTGTCTAAATTCGATGAAAAAAAATCTTATCAATTTGTCGAAAACTGCAAAAAGGCAAAGGAAGAACTAAAATGGGAAAATCAAGAAGTAGTCATATTGAGCATGTTCAGAAAAGATACGGCTCATTCTGAAAATAACTAAATTTGAACATGCACAGCAACTGTCTGATTTGCCAAAGTACCCAACTCAAAAAAATGGATCGCTATGCGCAAACCCATTTGGTGAAATGTCAGTCCTGCAGTTTTGTATTTACACAGGTCATCCCTACAAATGAAGAATTAATCAGTTTCTATGATGGATACGGGCGTCACGATTATTTGTCTCCCTTAACGGTTAAAAGGTACAACGAACTTCTCGACCAATTCAAACCTTTCCGAAAAACAAATCGGATATTGGATGTTGGTTGTGGAATTGGCTATTTTTTAGAAGTAGCCAAAGAAAGAGGATGGGAAGTTTATGGTACAGAATTTACGGACAAAGCAGTTGGAATCTGCTCTGAAAAGGGAATTAATATGAAGCAAGGCAAACTCAGTCCTGCTGATTTTGAACCTGAGTTTTTCGATATTCTAACCTCTTTCGAGGTCTTGGAGCACATTAATAATCCAGTTGAAGAAATCCAGAATTTTGAGAAATTACTTCGCAAAGGTGGATTGGTTTATTTGACAACCCCGAATTTCAATTCCTTACTTCGTTACCGACTCAAAGAAAATTATAGTGTGATAACCTATCCCGAACATTTGGCCTATTTTACGCCAAAAACTTTGAAAAATCTGTTTCTCGACAACGGTTTCAAAAAGAAAAAAATTCAAACTACAGGAATCAGCGTTAGCCGACTCAGACAGGGCAACAAAAAAATACCTTTTCAACGCGCAAATACGGCGACTTCAGTAGATGAAAATATCCGAACAAAAATTGAAGAAAATTCGGGTTTGCAATTCGTCAAAAAAACGGCGAACAAAATGCTTACAATTTTTGGCGTCGGCGACAGTTTAAA
Organism: Crocinitomicaceae bacterium; assembly: GCA_965660955.1. Taxonomy (GTDB): domain Bacteria; phylum Bacteroidota; class Bacteroidia; order Flavobacteriales_D; family Crocinitomicaceae; genus UBA2040. The sequence goes on from CBFIBY010000112.1 coordinate 1,990, forward strand.
AGGTTGGTTCATTAAAAAATAGAAATGAAAAAAGTTCTCATACTCGCATATGACTTTCCCCCTTATGTTTCCGTAGCCGGATTGCGTCCAAAAAGTTGGTATGATGAATTACTCCAACATGATATCTTTCCCATCATCGTCACACGTCAGTGGGCCAACAAGCATAAAGGACCGCTCGATTATGTTGAAGCCAGTGTTTCGGAGGAGACAATCATCGAAAAACAGAAAAAGGGTACCATAATACGGACACCGTATACACCCAATTTATCGAATCGTCTGTTACTAAAATATGGTGAAAACAAATTCAAATTGCTTCGAAAAGGTATTACAGCTTACTATGAATTGTTACAATATTTTCTTCCTATTGGTCCAAAATCTCAGGTGTTTCATGCAGCTCAAGATTATTTGTCCAAAAATGATGTTGATGTAATTGTTGCTACCGGTGAGCCCTTCGTTTTATTCAATTATGCGCGAAAATTAAGCTCAAAATTCAATGTCCCTTGGGTTGCCGACTACCGTGATGTTTGGTCTGGAATCATGGAAAAACAAAACAAACCGTTGATACAAAAATTCCATGAGCTTCAAGAAAAAAGAATAGTTCCTAGTGCAGCGGCAATTACCACTGTCTCCAGTTTTGTTCGAAAAAAGATACATGAAATCACGCATCATGACAATATTCACATTTTTCCCAATGGTTTTGATTCTAACTCCATGGAGAAAGCGAATTTGGTCCATCAAAAAACAGATATTCTGCGTATTGGAATGGCTGGCTCGATACTCGCTTGGAATCCAACTGAACCTTTCTTCAAAGCAGTCCGCGATTTCCAAAAAAAATACCCAGAAAAAATCGTAGAATTTCATTTCTACGGGCTGAATATTCAACGACAATTTGAAGATTATATAAATAAAAAAATTCCGGAAATAAAGGACCTAATCATCATTCACCCGAAAACCCCAAATACAGAATTACACCTAAAACTAAGTGAATTAAATGCGCTTTTGTTGTTTAATAACTTCTCTTTCATGGGGACAAAAATCTACGATTATCTTGGGTTGAAAAGAAAGATTTTATTTTGTTTTAGTCAAGACAAAGAGGGAATTTCTATTAAAAACAAATTCTACCCGATGCTTGACTTGGATTCTGAAAGTGACAGCTTGCAGCAGGATTTAATCGAAAAAACAAATTCAGGAATCATCGTTAAGAACCAAAGTCACTTCGTTGAGGTTTTGTCGACCCTAAGTGATGAGCTAATGCAGAAAGGAGCTCTTAATTGTGATTCGCTAAACGTAAACGATTATTCAAGAAAAATTCAAGTTGAAAAATTCGCCGAACTATTAATTAAAATAGGTTCTTCATAACTCTTGGATTTGTTAACTTCGCTAGACGCTAATTTTTGAATGGGTCGTAAACATGTGTGGAATCTCCGGTTTTCTCGATTATAAAAAAACATCTTCAACTGAAGTTTTAACATCAATGACAGACACACTTTCACATCGCGGTCCGGATGGTAGCGGTGGTGAGTTGTTCAATTTAGAAAATGTACAAGTGGGTTTAGGGCACAGACGTCTTTCCATTATCGATCTAACTGACCATTCGAAACAACCCATGCAAGTAGATGACAATTGGGTGACTTTCAATGGGGAAATCTACAATTTCAAAGAGATAAAAATCGAACTCGAAAAGCTAGGACACTCATTCCAAACAAAGGGAGACACAGAAGTAATTCTTAAGAGTTATGCTGAATGGGGACAGAAATGTATTGAAAAATACATCGGCATGTTTGCGCTCGTAGTTTACGATAGCACCAAAAATGAACTTTTCTGTGCACGGGATAGAGCTGGTGTTAAACCATTCTTCTATTATCAAACAGATGATCTTTTCTTATTCGCTTCTGAATTAAAAGCTTTTCATAAACATCCCGGTTTCATTAAGAAGTTGAACCTATCTGGCGTCAGTGCTTTCGTTCAATTTGGCAATGTGCCTTCGAGTATGTGCATATTTGAAAACTGTCATAAACTTCAACCTGGACATTCTTTAACGATAAATTTATCATCGAAAGAAGTGCAAACGCATCAGTATTGGAACGTATACGATTATTATAACTTGCCTAAATCAAAAATCTCCTTCGAAGAAGCGAAATTGGAAACGGAGTCTATTCTTCAATCCGCTGTTGACTATCGAATGGTGGCGGATGTCCCTGTCGGTGTTTTTCTGAGTGGCGGATATGACAGCGCTTGTGTTTCCACATTGCTTCAAAAAGATAGAACGGAAAAAATAAAAACCTTTACCATCGGTGTTCCTGACATGGGACTGAATGAAGCGCCATTCGCAAAAGAAGTAGCCAAACATCTCGGTACCGAACATTACGAGTTCAATTGTACGACTAAAGAAGCGATTGAACTGATTGACGATTTACCTTATTATTTTGATGAGCCCTTTGCCGACAGCAGTGCCATTCCAACAACTTTAGTAAGTAAAATGGCACGAGAAAAAGTTACCGTTGCGCTTAGCGCTGATGGTGGCGACGAAACTTTCGCGGGATATAATCGCTATGATTTTTTAAGTCGATATCAGAAAAAACTAAACCAGATTCCAGGGTTTGCTAGAAAAGGAACAGCGAACCTAATGGACAGAATACCAAGTAAAAAACTGCCCGTACTAAGAAATAAATATAATTTCCATAACCGTTACGAAAAGCTGAAAGGCGTTCTTCGTGACCCCTCAGCAGAGAGTATCATGCTGAGTGTCAGCCAGCAATTCACAGAAAAACAATTAAAAGATTTGGTCAAAAAGAACCATTCATTTTCTCAAACGGCATATAGCAACAAGGAACTGAAAGACATTACCTCGTCTCCTCTCTCCTATATGATGGCAATTGATTATCAAACGTATTTAGTCGATGACATTCTTCAGAAAGTCGACAGGGCAACAATGACAGTTAGCTTGGAAGGACGAGAACCACTTTTGGATCACCGTATCATCGAATATGCAGCACAACTGCCCGACGATTTTAAATACAGAAATGGTGAAAAGAAATTCATTCTCAAAGAAATAGTACATCGGTACATTCCAAAAGAAATGATGGACAGACCCAAAATGGGCTTTGCCATTCCCATAGCCTCTTGGATGCAAAATGAATTGAAAGGTCACATTGAAGAATATCTTGCCGAAGTCAAAATCAAGGAGCAAAACATATTTAATTGGTCCGCGATTACCGATATGAAAGCCAAATTTTTCAATGGCAAAAAGGAACTCGATTCCAAATTGTGGTATTTACTTATGTTTCAAATGTGGTACGAGCGATGGATGAAATAAACGTTCTCTATTTATCCTACGACGGAATGACTGATCCACTGGGTCAATCTCAAGTTCTGCCCTACTTGCGCGGCTTGTCGAAACTTGGCTATACTATTCACCTGATTAGTTTTGAAAAAAGCGAACGCTTTGCAGAGTATGAAAAAGACATCAATCGGATTTGTGTAGATGCGGAAATCACTTGGTATCCTCAAAATTACACGAAAAAACCGCCTCTCATTTCTACGATGAAAGACATTCGGCAAATGCGTTCTTTGTCTCATCAATTGGTCAAAAAAGAAAACATTAAAATCGTTCATTGCCGAAGCTACATTCCTGCTCTAATAGGTTTGGGATTGAAAAGAAAATTCAGAACGAAATTTCTTTTCGATATGCGTGGATTTTGGGCTGATGAGCGAGTCGACGGTAAACTGTGGTCAATAAAAAACCCGATTTTCCGTGGTGTTTACCGCTATTTCAAAAAGAAAGAAATCCAATTTTTCAAACATGCCGACCATATCGTTTCGTTGACCGAAAATGGGAAAAATGAAATCATATCGTGGAAAGAATTTGAAGAAAAAAAACTCCCGATTTCAGTAATCCCTTGTTGTGTTGACTTGGAATTGTTTAACCCTGATAAAATCAAGACTGAAGCTAAAACAGAACTTATCGATGCATTAAATTTAAGCGAAACACCTATTCTTGGCTACGTTGGTTCGATTGGGACTTGGTACATGTTGCCAGAAATGCTCGACTTTTTTAAAGTATGGAAGGAAAAAAACAAGAACGGAAAGTTCCTTTTTGTCACAGGAGAACAACCTGCTTCCATAGTAAGCCTTGCAAAAGAAAAATCGATTACCGCTGAGGACATTATTATTCGAAGTTGCTCCCACCGGGAGGTGCCTTTATACATTGCGATTATGGACTTATCTGTCTTTTTTATTCGACCAACGTATTCCAAAAAAGCATCTTCACCGACAAAACAAGGTGAAATAATGGCGATGGGTGTTCCTTTGGTCTGTAATGCTGGTGTTGGCGATACAGAATCCATTGTAAAGAAATACCAAGCCGGAATTGTTCTGCAGGAATGTACAATTGATAAATACAAGCAAATTAACCTATCGACTATTGCTAGTTCTGAGATGATTCGCGAAGGCGCACTTGAAACATTTAGTTTAGAAATGGGTGTCAAAGAATATTCCGACATTTACGAACGATTATGGAAAAAATAATCTTCTTAGTTCCTTACCCCAAATCAGAAGCGCCTTCTCAACGCTTTCGTTTTGAACAATATCTCCCTGAATTGGAGAAAAATTTTGATGTGGAAGTACATTCTTTCATCGACACCGAAACTTGGAAAAAATTATACGCCCCAGGTCTTTTTCGATTCAAAATGTGGAAAATGTTGGGTAGTTTTCGAAGGCGAATTGCTTTACTTCCGAAAATTAAAAAAGCCGACCATGTTTTCATTCATCGTGAAGCCTCTCAAATTGGCCCTCCTATTTTCGAATGGATAATCGCAAAAATTTTAAGAAAAAAGTACATTTTCGATTTTGATGATGCCACTTGGATCCCAAATTACAGTGAAACAAATGCTCAATTTCAGCGTCTCAAAGGTTACTGGAAAGTGAAGTATATCATAAAATGGGCAGGAAAAATTTCAGCAGGTAACGAATACCTAGCCGATTTCGCTCGACCATACAATAGAATTGTGGATGTTGTACCTACAACAATTGACACCGAAAATCATCATAATATTTTATCAGATCCTAATTCAACTCCACTCCGCATAGGATGGACGGGCTCGCACACCACTATGCAATATTTAAATGAACTCTTGCCCGTACTCAATCAGCTACATAAGAAGTATGATTTTCTTTTTCGAGTTATTTCGAATGAAAAACCAAACTGGGATGTTCCGTATTTGGAGTTCGTGCAATGGAAAAAAGAAACGGAAATATCCGATTTAGCACAGATTCAAATAGGCGTTATGCCATTGAAAGCAGATCGATGGTCTTCTGGGAAATGTGGATTCAAAGCACTTCAATATATGGCTTGCGAAATTCCAACTGTTTTATCAGCCGTTGGGGTGAACACGCAAATTGTAACAGACAAAAAAAATGGATTCGTTTGTACGGGTGAAGAAGAATGGTTCGCAACACTTGATGAACTTCTTTCAAACAATGAACTTCGAAATAAAATAGGAAAAGAAGGTCGAAATAGAATAATTGAAGCCTACTCCGTATTGGCAAATAAAGAAAAATACATACAACTTTTCTCGAAATGAAACTGATATTTTCCACGCACAACCAGAACAAAGCCAAAGAGATAGCGGCTCAACTTCCGTCTGAAATAAAACTCGTCACTTTGGATGATCTGGGATGGCATAAAGAAATTCCAGAAACGGGTTTAACTTTGGAAGAAAACGCACGAATTAAGTCTGAATTTGTTGTCAACCAGTTCAAAATGAACTGCTTTTCTGACGATACTGGTTTAGAAATCGAAGCATTGAATGGTGAACCAGGAGTTTATTCGGCTCGATACGCCGGAGAAGATAAAAAAAGTGAATCCAATATGGATCTTGTTTTGAAAAAACTAAAAGGGAAAACAAACCGAAATGCACAATTCAAAACTATCATCTCACTTTATTGGAACGGAGAGTTTCATGAATTTGAAGGGGTCGTCAAAGGTGAAATAACACTGAAACGATCCGGGAATAAAGGCTTTGGGTACGACCCTATCTTTCAACCTAATGAAGCTGATTATACGTTTGCAGAAATGGATTTAGCGGAAAAAAGTAAAATTTCTCATCGTGGACGCGCAATTGCCAAAATGTTGGATTTTCTTCAAGAGAATATGCCTATATAGCTTGATTAAATCTCCTTGTTTACGTACTTTTGCAGACGAAAACACGGGGTATTCTTTTAATCAAAAACACGGCAAATGTCTACAAAATCTAAAATCATTTACACCATTACAGACGAAGCACCTGCTTTGGCAACTCAATCATTTCTTCCTATTGTTCAAGCTTTTGCGGGGACAGCTGGAGTGGGTTTAGAAACAAGAGACATTTCATTAGCCGCTCGTGTGCTGGCTACCTTTCCTGATTATTTGACGGACGAGCAAAAGATGAGCGATGATTTAGCGATTCTCGGAGCTTTGGCAAAAACACCAGAAGCCAACATCATCAAATTACCTAATATTAGTGCTTCCGTACCTCAGTTGAAAGAAGTGATTGAAGAATTACAAGCCCAAGGATTTGCAATTCCAGATTACCCTGAAGTTGCGGAAAGCGATAAAGACAAAGAAATTTTACAACGCTACGGTAAAGTCAAAGGGAGTGCTGTTAATCCTGTTCTCCGTGAAGGAAATTCGGATCGTCGTGCTCCACTATCTGTTAAGAATTATGCCAAAAAGAATCCACATTCCATGGGTGCGTGGAGTAGCGATTCTAAAACGCATGTAGCTACAATGAACGGTGGTGATTTCAGATCAAATGAAAAATCCGTTACCATTAACGGAGCGACAACAGCGAAAATTGAATTTACATCGAACAGCGGATCAAAAACTGTATTAAAAGATAATTTGGCCTTATTGGATGGTGAAATCATCGATGCTACAGCCATGAATAAAAAAGCATTGCTGACCTTTCTAGATGAACAAATTCAAGATGCGAAAGACAAAGGAGTTTTATTTTCTTTACACATGAAAGCAACGATGATGAAGGTGTCTG
>CBFIBY010000113.1:0-8859 GCA_965660955.1 Crocinitomicaceae bacterium
AAATAGAAAACCGATTGCGATTCGCCAAGGAATTTGTAAAGTTCAACGAACGCTGTTTTGTTCGTTTGCTTGGCGATATGCGTGCGTATAATTTTGTCGTTGAGATTACCCAAGATTTTGACAATGTTCAATACCGCTTAAGGGCCATGGATTTTGATCAACAATCTTTTGAAGGAGCGAAAAACATATACAAACCCCAATATTATAAGGACAATATCGAACTTGTAGATTTGGCGCAAGAATTAATGACGCCTAAAATGGCCGAACGGTACATGCGACAGGAACGCGTAGCAATGAAAAAACGCTATTTATCAGCTCGACAACGGACCAAAAGTCTACTTAGACGGATGAAAAAAGATAGAGTCTCAACTCTTGAAAATGTCCAACAACTTAGAGAGGACTTGGCTAAACATCACAATGACGACAGATTTTTACAAATGAATTATATGGGCGAAATATTGACCTTGCATTTGGAATTGAGTCTAGGTATAGTTCTTTTTTAGTCTGTTTTTCGTTAACGGAATTGTAAAAAATGACACATGATAAAATGCCTTCATCAACAAAAAGACGTTTTTAAACTATTTCCCTTCAAAATAGGCAACCCATAAATAAGTTTGGGGTCTTATAATTGAAAGTCCTATCTTTATATAAATATCTCAATAATGGCATCACTAAACCCAATTGTTGGAACTCTTGGCACTCAGAATGCGGCTCATTTACTGCGAAGAGCTACGTTTGGTCCTAGATTGCAAGACATTCAACAATTTTCGACTTTGACGGCAGCAGCTGCATTTCAACAATTAATTCAGCCTCAAGTTGCCCCTGCTTTACCCATTGATTTTTTATCAGGAACAGATTGGGTGTATCCAAATACGGTACATGTTAATCGTAACGTGGATAAAATCAGTGAGTTCACAAGTGCTTGGTGGCTTGAAAATATGCGTGTTTCCGGAGCGAATTTAACCGACAGAATGGTTTGGTTCTATCATACGCATTTTCCGATGATTATTTCTCGAATTGAAAATCAAGCGCAGACTTCATTGGATTATCTGCGCCTCTTGCGATTTTATGCATTGGGTAATTATAAAGACCTTTCGAAAGCGATTTGTATTGATAATGCGATGCTGGTGCACTTGGATGGTGAACTAAATGTAAAAGGAAATCCTCAAGAGAACTTTGGACGTGAATTTTTGGAACTTTTCTCAGTAGGAAAAGGGCCTCAAGTTGGACCAGAAGATTACACCAATTTCACCGAAGTTGATGTAAAAGCACTGACGAAAGTATTCACAGGTTGGGGGAAAGATAATACCTACCAAACAATTGATCCTGTTACGAATTTACCAACAGGAAAGGTAAAAGGCAACGGCACCATGTCTTCTCAACATGACGTAAGCAACAAACAATTTTCAGCCGCATTCAACAATACAATTATACAAACGACAAATGTTTCTGGGTCAAATACAACGGTTCAGGGTGTTTACGACGAATTGACAGATACCATAGACATGATTTTCAGTTCGCCACATGCAGCTAAAAATATTTGCCGAAGAATTTACCGTGAATTTGTCTATTACGATATCACACCTGAAATAGAAACAGACATTATTGTTCCGTTAGCTACAACTTTGGAACAGAATAATTTTGACATTACCTCTGTGCTGCAGGTACTTCTGACAAGTGAACATTTTTACGATCAAGATTCAGCACCTACAAATGATAACAATATTGGTGCAATCATTAAATCACCTGTCGATTTAATTGTCGGAACGCTTCGGTTGTTTGAATTAACGGTTCCGGATAAAACGACCAATTTAGAAGATCATTATAACTTATACGGACAATTACTGAATCAATTAGACGATCAAGGATTGGAGTTTTTCGAACCATACGACGTCGCAGGATATGACGCATATTTTCAAGAACCTATTTTCCAACGTTACTGGATTTCGTCCAACTATTTGGCAAACCGATACAAGTTTGCCGAATATCTAATCGACGGATTTGAAGACGTTGGTGGAAACAACCTGTTAAAACTGGATTTTGTACAGTTCGTCAAAGACAAATGCACTAATCCTGCCGATTCTAATAGCATGATGCAAGAACTAGTTTCTTGGATGATACCTATTCAATTAACACCGCAACGCTTCGATTATTTTAAAGACAATATTTTACTCGATACGATTACAGCGGCTAATTGGACAACTGAATGGAACAATTATATTTCGTCAAATAATGACGCAATTGTTCGAGTTCACTTAGAAAAATTAGCATTAGGAATAATGCAATCACCCGAATATCAACTCTATTAAGCGAAACATTATGGATAGAAGAGACTTTGCGCGATTATCAGCCCTGATGGGAACTGGCATGTTACTTAAGCTTAATGGAGTTCCGCTTCACGCAGCTCAAGGAAATAGCTTCCTGAAAGAAGTGGCGATGAAAAGCTTGAACAACCGGGTGCTTATTTTAATAGAATTACACGGTGGAAATGACGGACTTAACATGGTTATACCGATGGATCAATATGGGAATTATTACAATTTAAGACCCAATATTGCCATTCCTCAATCTGGACCTCGTCAATACATTCCATTGGATATGACACAGCCGGACAACAAAAAAGTAGCCTTGCATCCCGATATGACGGGTGCGAAAGCCATGTATGACAATGGGCACATGGCGGTCGTTCAAAATGTTTCCTATGAAAATGCGAACGGTTCACATTTCCGTAGTCGAGACATTTGGCATATGGGTGTGGATTATGACCAATATGAAAGTTCGGGTTGGATGGGAAGATATTTAGAACATTATCATCCGGGATACCCAACAAATTATCCCAACTCGACCTATCAAGATCCTTTAGCAATTGAAATTGGAACTGGTGTTTCCTTGGCATTTCATCGAGATGAAGGAATTCCGGCTGGATTGGCCATTCAAAATCCAGATGCTTTTTACGACTTGATTAATAGCGTTGGTGTTAATACACCCATTACCTTCCCGGACACACATGCGGGAGATGAAATTGAATATATGTCTCAAATCGAAACGCAAGCCAACAGCTACGCGCAGCGTTTGAAAGATGTATATAATGCTGGTTCAAATTCAGCGACAGTTTATCCAACACAATATCCATTTATCGCACCTCCAGGAGCAATTAATAATCCGCTGGCACCGCAATTGAAGATTATCGCACGCTTATTAAGTGGAGGAAGCACAACGAAAGTCTTTTTATGCAGAATAGGAGGATTTGACACACACGCAAATCAAGTTGAATCTACTGATACGACCATGGGATCTCATGCCGCTTTGATGTATCATATTTCTTCTGCCATGAAAGCATTTTATGATGATTTGCAGAACCAAGGTTTAGCCGATCGCGTAATGGCCATGACGTATTCCGAATTCGGTCGCAGAGCTGCTTCGAATGCGAGTTATGGAACGGATCACGGAAATGCCGCACCAATGTTGGTATTCGGAACATGTCTGAATCCAGGAGTTTATGGAGAAAATCCAGATTTGGCCAATCTGTCGAGTGGAAATATTCCTATGCAACACGATTACCGTCAAGTATTTAACTCAGCCGTGAAGGATTGGTTTCAAGCGTCTGACGCGGCAATTGATGATGTATACTTTCAAGATTATATTGAAAATAGAGTGGATTACGTAGCGTGTAAAACCTTAAGTACTGCAGAATTGTTCAAAGAGAATTTATGGATGAACTGTTTTCCAAATCCGAGTTCCTCCAAAACAACTGTAGAATATTATCTTCACCAAGGTGGACACGTTGAAATTGAAGTTCTCGATCTTACCGGACGCTCTGTTGCAACACTAGTAAACGGAAATTCAAACCAAGGAAAGCATACTTTAGATTTTGATCTTTCGGATTTTCAAAGTGGAACGTATATTTTTACACTTAAAACAAACAACGTTTCCATCACGAAAAAAGTAATTTTACAAAAATGAGTTTAACCTCGAAATTAACAGTTGTAGTTCTTGCGACCTTCCTTACTCACTTTGCCTTTGGACAAAAGTATTTCGTTCACAAAAAGAAGCAATCTTACTTTGGATTGACGGGAGGAATGAATTTTACAATTCCAAAAGTAACGGAAAGCTATTCTGTACTTTCATCTGTTGAAAGCACGAATAATGAAAATTCTACGAAAGTATACGACAAATTTGGCATGAACCGAGGTATGCAATTTGGCGTTAGATACAGCTACAATTTTACTAATTCACTTTCGCTGGTAGCGGGATTTGGTTACCAATCCGTGCGAACGGGATATTTCACAGATTTTAGTTGGATGGATACAGTGAACAACGAAGAAATCAATCGAGAAATGCATCACGTTCAAAGACTATCTTATTTCACTTTGCCTGTCATGGCGCGTTGGGATATTACGGCAAGTCAGTTGATGCCTTACGTTCAAGGCGGAGTTTATATGGATTATCGACACCAAGCAAGAAAAGTCATTCATTACGACAATACAATTGACGGCGAAGAAACGGAAGGTCAGATTTCGTCTTCTTCAGAAGTTTCGATTACGGACTTAACGCGAAAATTCAACATAGGGTTTATGGCCGGAATCGGAATTCGCTACCATACTAAATATTTCACCTTTGGTATTGAAAGTAACTTCAGATATGGGTTTTTAAAAGTTGTGAATGACGAAATGCGGTATACAGATCCAAATGGTTTCACGTTAAAATATTTGGATGTCTTGGATCAATTCAGATTGAGCAACCTGAATACACAATTGACGGTATCCTTGCCCATCAACCATTCTATTAAATTGAATATTCTAAGACGTAAAAGTTATAGAAAATGAAAATAAGCGCACAAAATATGGCCTACAAATTCCTTTTCATACTGATATTGGCATTAGTCGGCATGGGATGTAAAAAGGAATATGAGCCTGAAGATACCTTCATCAAAGTCTATAATGACACGGATGCGAACAAGAATTATTTCCCCTTGAGCATGCAACAAACCAACGACGGCGGCTACTTGTTTTTAAGTGCCTACAACGGTTGGAACATCCATTTATTAAAAACCGACGCGATTGGGGATATGCTTTGGGAAGTTAATTTACCATCAAAATACATCAATGCTGTTCCCAATTTAATCGAACAAGATGGTTATTTCTATTTCGTTTGCATGGACGCTGTTGGACTATTCACCTATATCATGCAAGTCGATTTATCCAGTAAAACTGCAGGTGAATTCCAATCTTTTCCTCAAATTAAATATCCTCTGTACGTTCAAGACAATGAGAATGCCGTGTACATTCAAAACTATGAAAGAAACGCATTTAAAACAGGAATACATCAGTTGAACAGCACAATGGATCAACTAGAAAATTCGGGAAGCGTGAATATTTTCACAGATGTAGAAGACAAAATTATTGATCACTTAAGCTACACAGGAAAACGCTATCCCTTCTTTGTAAGTGTCACGCCAGAGAATGATTATGTTGTCTTGAGCGGATTCAACAACTATAGTTTCTCAACGGTTTTCTTGGACGCCAATCTGGATTTTTCCGGGGTGTATAACGGTGCCGCTTTTGATGGCGGGTTGAACGCAATTTTACCTTTAGGTGGAAATCAATTCTCTTTAGCACGATTTACCTTTTCAAATTTGTTTTTCAATCCGAATGCGGCGCTTTCGCCAACTGCAATCGATATCGCAGAAGCCATACCAGCACAAGGCAAAGCCGAATTAGACGCTGAAAGTCCCGTTTTAATAAAAGAAATGCCTATCAATAGTTCAGAATACGTGGTCTATTTAGCAACCACAAAAAGCAATCAACTTCTGCTCAGTTTTTATGCAAAAGGAACAAACGAATTGAAGGGAAGCAAATATATTGGACAAAGCGTTCCATTGAAAGCATGCGATTTCTCTTTGACCCAAGATGGTGGTTTGATGATTTTAACGCAAGCAACCATTATGGGAAGCTTCAATCGAATTGCAACCATGAAGTATAGCAAAGAAGAGCTTGAGGCGTTCGTTGAATAGTGAACAAAATGAGTAAAAAACAGTTCACAATCTTCAAATGAAAACAAGTTCTCTAGTCACCGGTGGTGCAGGTTTTATTGGTTCGCATGTTGTGAAACATTTGCTTAAACTCAATCATGAAGTAGTCGTTCTCGATGACCTTTCAGGAGGAAACAATGCAAACCTTCACCCTTCTGCTTTATTTCATGAAGGTTCTATTTTGGACGTTGAACTGATCAACACACTTTTCGAGAAATATGAATTTACTAACGTATATCATTTGGCTGCATACGCTGCGGAAGGATTAAGTCATTTCATCCGTCGGTTTAATTACCAGAACAATCTTATTGGCAGTGTCAATTTGATCAATGCGGCCGTAAATCACAATGTGAAATGTTTCGTTTTCACTTCTTCCATCGCTGTATACGGAACGAATGAGCTGCCGTTTCGAGAAACACAACAACCGCAACCCGAAGATCCATATGGAATTGCTAAATATGCTGTTGAACTTGATCTCATCAATGCGAAGAAAATGTTTGGAATGGATTACGTCATATTTCGTCCGCACAATGTTTATGGTTCTGGACAAAATATTGCCGATACATACCGAAATGTGGTAGGCATTTTCATGAATCAAATTTTAGAAAAAAAGCCACTTTCAATTTTTGGAGATGGCGAACAAACCAGAGCTTATACGCATGTTGATGACGTTGCTCCGTATATTGCTAATTCGGTGAATATCCCTGAAGCAAGAAATGAAATTTTCAATATTGGAAATGACAAAGTGAATTCTGTGAATGAATTGGCCGATGCGGTGAGTCGAACTTTGGTTGTTGATTTAGAAACGAACTATTTGGAAAAACGAGAGGAAGTTGTTCATGCCTATTCGGATCATTCTAAGTTTAAACACGTTTTTCAACCGAATTCGGAAGTGAAATTGGAGGATGGTTTACTCGAAATGGCGGTTTGGGTGAAAATGCATGGAGCGAGTAAAAGCGAAGTGTTTAAGAATATTGAAATCTCGAAAAATATGCCTGAGTCTTGGAAGAATGGTTTTTAAAGATAGCTGGAAACGCTCTAAGCACAATACTTTCAAAAATCGTGTAGGTAAATTTGCAAATTCCCAAATTCTCCAATTCTCCAATTCTCCAATTCTCTAATTCTCTAATTAACGTATGAAAAGGGAATTATATATTTGTGCCAATGGAAAACCAACCTCTAGTAACAATCATCATGGCAGTTAAAGACACTGCGCCATATCTCCACGATTGCCTAGATTCCGTCCTCGCCCAAACCTATCAAAACTGGGAATTAATCGCTGTCAACGACCATTCTTCGGACGATAGTCCCAAAATTTTGCAAGAATACGCTGACAAAGACCCAAGAGTTCGCTTTTTCAATAGTGACCAACCAAAACTCATTCCCACTTTGCAAGTCGGATACCGAGAAACGAAAGGAACATTGATCAACCGCATGGATTCCGACGACAAAATGCCCGATTACAAATTGCAAGTTCTCGTCGAAGAATGGCTAAAACATGGAAAAGGAACGGTCATAGCTGGTGGAACGGAGCATTTTGTTGACGAAGGCGAAGTCGGTGATGGGTTTATCAAATATGAAAAGTGGTTGAATGAAGTCGCCCGAACAAGCACACACTACCAAGAAATTTATCGCGAATGCGTCATTCCATCCCATTGTTGGCTCATCCACAAAGACGATTTCGACGCTGCAGGCGCTTTTGATCCTGTCATTTATCCGGAAGACTACGAACTCTGTTTTCGAATGTACCGACTCAAGTTAAAAATTGTTGGAATCGATAAAATATTGCATCATTGGCGCGACCGTTCCAACCGCATTTCGCGTACATGGGACGAATACAAAGACAACCGATACTTCGATTTGAAACTGCGATTTTTCTATGAATTGGACAGAGACAAAAAACGTCCGCTAGTGCTTTGGGGTGCCGGAAGAAACGGAAAAGACATGGCCAAACTCTTACAATCTTATGGCGACAATTTCCATTGGGTATGCGACAATGAACGAAAAATCGGAAAGGACATCTACGACGTTGGTATGGAACATTTTGAACAAATCCCTGCACTAGACAATCCACAAATCATCGTCGTCGTAGCCTCGCCGGATGGAAAACGTGAGATTGAAGAAAAGCTAGATGCTTGGAAGAAGGTTCCCATTGAGGATTACTGGTTTTTTGCTTAGAGCGAAGCTCTTGCTTTAGGCAAAAGGCAGTAAGCTAAAGGCTCAGGTGTTATTGCGAAATCATTTGATTCATCGATAGACATTTCATGTTAACTGACTGGTTGTAGATAATAACAAGCCAAGCCTTCAGCCTAATACCACCCCAAAACGACGACTGATAGAATTAGAAGGTAGAGTGACAAAAAACTCCCTTTTTTCCTTACATTTGAATCATAGACAAAATCCGCAATTCGCAATTAATAAAACATGGCAAAAACGACACATCTTGACAATTCTGTTTTTAAGTTCCTTAAGACATTAGAAAAGAATAATGATAGAGACTGGTTTGCCAAAAACAAGCCCAAATATGTTGCGGCGAATGAACATTTCAAAGCCTTAGCCGAAGAAATCAATGCGGGTATGCAAAAGCAAGATCATATCGAGAAAATGAAATTGTATCGTATTTATCGGGATGTCCGTTTTTCCAAAAACAAAGATCCTTATAAAAATAGCTTCTCCCTTGGATTCAGTCGTGCAACAAAGGCGCTTAGAGGTGGCTATTATCTCCATCTTCAACCCGGAGGAAACTCATTTTTAGGTGGTGGATTCTGGCAACCCGATGCACCGGATTTAAAAAGAATTCGAGAAGAAATAAACGTCGATGCAGCCTC
>CBFIBY010000114.1:0-8825 GCA_965660955.1 Crocinitomicaceae bacterium
AATGAGACTAGAGCCAAACATGATGAACACTAAAAGCATAACTGCCGCAGTAATTCCCGATAGTCGAGCACGAGCACCGGCTGATGTATTGATTAAACTTTGTCCAATCATGGCACATCCACCCATTCCAGAAAGAAACCCTGAGAAAATATTGGCTGTACCTTGTGCGATACATTCTCTATTTCCACTTCCCCTTGTTTCAGTGATTTCATCGATAATATTTAGGGTCAAAAGACTCTCAATCAAACCAACTCCAGCAACGATTGCTGCATAAGGAAGAACAATCATCATGGTTGTCCACGACCATTCTATATTTGGAATCGAAATAGGAGGGAAGCCACCTTTTATGGTTTGACCAGCATTCATGGTGTCTGCGACGGTCATCGTGTCGACATTAAAACCAATTACGATTGCAGAAACAGTTAAAATAGCAACCAATGCGGAAGGTATAACTTTTGTGATTTTTGGAAGTCCCCATATGATTATCATAGTAAGAACCGTTAATCCGAGCATAATTAAAAAAGGAGTTTGAGACAAAAGATTTTCTGTTTCTTTTTCATAGAAATTCGGAAATTGCGCCATAAAAATGATGATGGCCAACCCATTTACAAACCCAAACATAACGGGTTGAGGGACGAGTCGAATGAATTTACCCAATCGCAATACGCCCGCCAATATCTGCAGAACACCCGCAAATACAACCGTAATAAAAACATAATTTAAAATCGTTTCGGGTTCAATCCCAGGAAAGTGTCTCTTCAATTCTAAAATGAGGCCGACAAAGATGACGGCAACGGCTCCGGTGGCTCCAGAAATCATTCCTGGTCGACCGCCAAAAATAGAGGTGATTAAAGCCATGACAAATGCTGCGTACAAACCTGTCAATGGCGAAAACCCAGGGATCATTGCAAAGGCAATTGCTTCTGGAACAAGAGCTAGCGCCACGGTGAGTCCAGAAAGGATTTCAGTTTTGTAATCGACTTTTTGTTTGAAGTCAAATAAGTTGAACAATTTTGTCATTACCCGTTCATTTTTTTGAAGGGGCAAAGGTAGCCAATTTTTAATGTCATTCAAGCAAGCTTCAAAGTGATATGCAATGAATAATAAAACGCGGTACTACAAATAAGTTGTTGAATTGTTCATAACTCAAATAAGATTTTTTTTCTTTTTCCAAATCTGAGGGGGATTTTATATTAGTTTTGGATCGTAAAACTTAAAAACTTATTTATATGAAAAAAGCAATTATTTGCGCTATTGCAGCTTTTGGGATGATGTTTTCGAACAATGCATCTGCTCAAGCTGTTGAAGAAGGAAACTTGGTATTCGATGTTTATTATGGATTCCCAAATCTTTACACAACTGTATTTAAAGCGGCATACGCCAATTCAGGAACTGAAGAAGATTTGAAAGTTTCAGGTTTAGGACCAGTTGGTTTTCGTGGTGAATATTTGCTAGCGGATAAAATTGGTTTGGGATTGGATATCGGATTCAACAATTCAAAAGTGTCGTACACTGAAACATCTTCTGGTGTGAATAGCCAAGGACAAATTGTTGAGAATACATACACCTATGACTTCACAACAAAAAAGTTAGGAGTTATGTTGACGTTCAACTACCACTTCATTGACAATGATCAAGTAGATTTCTACGGAGTCTTTGGTGTTGGTTATGGTAACCGAACTTTTTCTTTTGAAAGTAGTGACCCTAATTATGATGAAGGATCAATAGAAAGTTTAATTCCTGTTGCTTCAAGAATCGGAGTTGGTGTTCGTTACTTCTTTACTGATAATATCGGAGTAAACGTTGCTGCTGGATTTGGACAAGGAGGTATCCTTAATGCAGGACTTTCTGTTAAGATCTAAGAAAAACAATTTTAACATGAAAAAGGTCTTGGTTTAACCAAGACCTTTTTTTTATCACTTTTTTTTGGACTATTTCCAGGCGCCAGTAATCTCTTGAGACTTAAACTCATTCTTTTTATGTTCCATGATGGAGTTCCAAATTTGATTTATACCATGCGTTAAGGCTTCCTTTTCTTCCTCCATAGCAGTGTACATCACTTTTGGATTAGAGAAGTATTCCTTCACAAAATTGGTGTCAAATTTACCACTACGGAAAGCAGGGTGCTTCAATACGTATTTGCCAAAATCCAGAGTCGTTTTCAAACCTGATATTTGGTAATGGTCAATAGCTTTGATGGTTCTGTCCATCGCTTCCTCACGTGTTTCGCCCCAAACAACCAATTTCGCAATCATTGGGTCATAGTAAATCGGGATCGGCATACCTTCAACGAAAGCATCGTCGACACGCGTGTTTTTTCCTGCAGGTAATCTATATCTTTCTAACGTTCCAATATCAGGTGTGAATCCGTTCATGGTATCTTCAGCATAAACACGCACCTCAATTGCATGACCATGAATCGATAATTCATCTTGCGATTTTGGCAATTTTTCTCCTCGAGCAACACGCACTTGCCATTCTACTAAATCGGTGCCTGTTATCTCTTCTGTAACGGGATGTTCAACTTGTAAACGGGTGTTCATTTCCAAAAAGAAAAAATCGTGGTTAGCATCCAAAAGGAATTCCACGGTTCCGGCTCCTTCGTAATTACACGCCCGGCAAACTGCAACAGCAGCTTCACCCATCTTCTTTCTCAATTCAGGAGTGAGTATGGCGCTTGGTGCCTCTTCGACCACCTTTTGGTGACGACGTTGAATGGAACACTCGCGTTCAAATAGATAAACCGCATTTTCATGCGAATCAGCAAAGACTTGAATTTCAATATGCCGTGGTTCCGTCACAAATTTCTCGATAAAAACGGCGTCATTACCAAAACTGGAGCGCGCTTCGTTTTGCGCCAATTTCATTTGTTCGATAAACTCTTCTGAGTTCTCTACTAAACGCATTCCTTTTCCACCTCCACCAGCGGAAGCTTTAATTAGAACCGGATACCCAACTTCTTCCGCAATTTTAATCGCTTCTTGAACATCAGAAATGGCTTCGTCAACTCCAGGTACTAAGGGAACATTGTAGCTTTTAACCGCTTGTTTGGCACTTAATTTATCACCCATGATTTCCATGGACTCAGGTGGTGGACCGATTAACGTCATTCCAGCAGCTTTCACTTTTCTCGCGAAATCAGCATTTTCCGATAAGAATCCATATCCAGGGTGAATACCTTCAACGTTTAAATCTTTACAAACTTGAAGGATTACATCTTGTTTCAAATAGCTTTCAGAAGATGGGCTTTCACCCACATATACCGCCTCATCTGCTTCAAGAACATGGGGCGCATTTCTGTCGGCATCACTGTAAATAGCAACAGAGGCAATATCCATTTTTTTCAACGTTCGGATAACTCTTCGCGCAATTTCACCGCGATTGGCAATTAAGACTTTTTTCATTCAGCTATTTTTTGATTGAAAACAAAACTAATTAAATTCTGTTTTAAATTTTTTATTTCAACTACAATTCGTCCTCATTCATAAGGGCCTGATCTAATGGTTTTGGATCTTCAGGTGGTACCGGCGTTTTACTTTTTTTCTTCTTAATCGGGAAACGTTTGTTGTCACTTTTTCGGAACAGGTCTAAGAAATATTGAATCATTTTAAAATTCCTAAATCCTGTGAAATCCTCTTGGTAATGCAATCCAGCTCCCTGTGTGAATAAACCTTGATTGTTATCTTGAATGACGTCACTTTGATTGGATTCATTGAAAATGTTGACCCGGAAAGTTCCTTCTTCGTTGAGCAAGTATTCTAAGCTGACATCTCCAACCAAGATGTTCTGACTGGAATTACTTTCTGTTTGTGTTGAATTTTCTACACCGAAACTACCCGTAAAAATCAATCGATTATCGAGAAATTCTTTCGAAACTCCAACTTCATACGTTTTGTCTCCCGTTGCATCCGCATCCAAGTTTACGGCCAACTTATAACTTTGCGAAAGCTGTGATAACATAGAGTTGATTTGATTTGCCGCTAAGTCCAAAGCCGTTCCAGATGCACCCGTATTTGATCCTTTGAGCGGTTGGAATCGTTTCCACAACAAGAGGGAGAAGAACTGTCGATTCAGCTCTTCTGGGTCGCTTTTTATTCTATTAATCAATGCTTTTCCAGATTCATCCGCTCTTGGAACTTCAATGTCAAATCCAACCGCTGGAGCATAAAGGGTTTCCGTAATATCAAGGTAACAATACACCTCCTGATCAGTTCCTGATGAGCTACCCAACTGATCTACGGTAATTTCGGATAAATTCGCTTTTACCTTGTAGAAAGATTTTAGATTTAAATTGGCATTGTATGGATCTCCGGTCCAAGTTATGTATCCGCCTTCCTCGATGAAGAAGTTTTGTTTAACAGGTCCCATGGCAAAGTTGTATACACCTTGATTGACAGTGTATGTTCCGTCCAAAGTGATGTCACCCAGATTGTCTACCTTCATACTAATCCGGCCAGAGCCATCTGCGACAATTTCGTCACCCAATTTTTCATCAAAAATGATTTTCAATTTAGCATCGGGAGTTACGTCAAAATTGAGGTTAAGATCTACGCCTGTAAAATCAATTTCAGGATTATTCAATACAATTAAGGAATCTGCTGGTTTAAATTGAATGAAGCTATCTTCATCATCAATTTCTGAGGTTCCGTACATCGGGAAGTTTATCAATGTTCCTCTTCTCGTTTTTGCGTCCACGGTGATTTCAAGGTGGTCTGTGTATCCAAAAATGTTTGCATATCCAGTTGCATAGGCTTTTCCATAGTAATAGTCGCCTTCTTTGTAATCCGTATTTAAAACCAAGAATTTATCTAGAGGCAATACTTTCCACGGGACAAGCGGATCCTTATTTACAGCATCATCTTCAATATTGAAGGACAAGTCAAAATTCCAATCTACAAAGTTGTTGTGGTAGATGGATCCAACCATCGAACCCGCATTGTTTTCTTCATCAAAAACGGGAATGTTGTCCATATAGAAACCATATTCATCACAATAGATTTCCCCATTGGTTCTGTATTTTACACCGAGTATACCAATTCTTGCAGCTGCATTTTCCAATTGAACCGATCCATCCAATAAGGGTTCGTCCGGTGTTCCCGTCACTTTAATTTTACCATCCAAAGTTCCTTCAATTTCTGAAACGACTTGTGGATCTAAAAAGGCATTGGTAAATTGAATATTCGTTTTATCAAAGACAAGGTTGAAATCGAGTATGTCTTTCTTTCGGTCTAAGTGATAAATTCCTTCGAATTGGAATGTTTTTTTTGATTCTCTATAGTTCAAAACTCCATTCATGTCAATACTTTGCTTGCCTTTTCCCCATTTGGATTGCAAGTAAACATCGCCTACTTCTTCGTTGCTCACGAATAGATTTTTGATACTCGCATCGCCATCATACCCAATATTCGTGAAAGGCGTCCAAATTTCCCCGAAACCGTTTAGTTCTCCCCGGATTTCGACAGGTGACTGCAAAATTGGGGCGAAATCGGTGAGTTGTAAGTGACTAAACTTTACTTTCAACTTATCTTCCTCGCTTTCGGATACTTTGCCATCCAATGAAATATACTGATTGGCACGTTCAAAAAGAAAGTCAGAAACGGAGATATATTCCTTTCTGTATTCCACATCCGATGATTTTTTAATATCCCACTGTTTCTCTTGTATGGTGATATGCGACGGTTCAATTTGTATATCGAAAGATTCATCATCGATAATCATGGACTTCCAATTCAGCTCAGAAAAATTAGGGGTATTGGGGTTCCATGTCAAATTAGACTGGAAAGTATCTCTAGATCCGTTCGCATTGAATTTAAGTTCTTTGACGCTGATGGTATCATTCAGTTGGAAATCATCAACGGACATTTTTAAGTTCAAGAGCTCATCAACAGCCGACTGATCAACTTTGATGTTTTGTAAAATATAATTCTCGTAACTGATGTAGTCACTATTGAGCTTCAATGAGAAGTCATTCGATTGTTCTAGGTAATGTCCGGAAACTTCAGTACCTGGTTTTACATATAGTCCCGGAACAAAATTATCAAGAAACTCTTTCATGTTCTCGGTCGTAATCTTGTAACTAAAGTTGTTTTTCCCTAGTTGGGCGAAACTCCTTTTTGGCGGAGCTTTGAAAAGGGCAGGCAATATTTGGCTCAATTGATTCTGAAAGGAATTTCCAATTTGCGCGAAATCAATTTTTCCTTCTATTTCGGCTTGACCTAATTCCGAAAATATTTCCAGTTTATCTGATATTTCACCTCGGCTCACCTTGATTTCCATTTCACCAGGGAGATGATACTCTATGTCACCTTCGCTGTAAACCAATCCATCGAGGTATACTGTTCCTCTTATGTTTTCTTCATTTTTACCATCAAGTTGAACTCTAAAATCTGATTTTAATTTTGAATTATCTACGTTGACCAAACCAAGGTTATCCAGCATAGCACGTGTAATATCCACTTTGAATTCCATATGTTGATCTCCTTTGAAATCAATGAATCCATCATAAACTAAGTTCAAGTTATCATCCTTGATATCGACTTTCGCCATCAGGACTTCGTCTTCAAGACTTCCTTCTTGAATATTGATGTTTCGGTAGGCGTAATCCATAAAATCGAAACGATTGACGTTTCCTTCTATTTTCGTGAAACGAATATCATTGGTTGAATATGCTTCACCGGCAAAAAAGAACGTTCCATCAAGTTGACCAAATGTTCCATCATTCAGGAATTTACCCAATTGGAAATTTTCTACTTTCACATCATAATCACTTGCCCGAGACTCCTCAAACATGTACGAATTGTTTTGGTGATTTTTTGTGAAGCGAATTCCGTTGTCCATACGAACGCCGCCTAGGTCGGTGTTCACCTCTCTTGCCGCAAGTACAAACTGGTCTTTAATTCCAGTTAAATGAACATTTGTCCCTTCAAAATGACCGAGTCTTTCTACATACTTATCAAAAGTTAAATATCCACCACCATTGTCTTTCGGCATTTTGATATTTTTTATGTCATTGATGTCGACGTAGGCATATGTCAACCTTTCGCTGAAGAAAGATCCATCTAAGTTTTTAAAATCGGGTAAGTTCAGTGTTCCTTTAATCACAGTGTTTTCCCCAGTTTTTAAATCTAAATTCGTAATGCGAAGGTTTTTCGTTTTTCGAGTAACGGCTCCAGCAATATCAACCATTTGATCCATCCCTTCAAGTGCAGAAGCAAAATAGGATACATCCTTCATGGATACTTTTGAAGGAAGAATATTTGCATCGAAAGAAACACTGTCTTCAAAGGTGCGAACATCTCTTAAATGGCGCATGACCAAATTCATCTTGTCCATTTTGACGTTTGAATGAGGCGTTTTGATTTTAAGATCGGATAAATAGATTCCTTTCTGAAATATTTTGGCTCTCGTCGAAAGTGCATCAAGTACGAACCCGCATTCTTCAGCTGCGGAAAGTTTCTTTACCCGACACGTAACATCGTTTCCTCGCACCTGAATGTTATCTGCGGTTAGATTCACATTGCTAAAGTTGAGATGGTTCCAGTCCATACCAAAATCAGAATAACTCTTTCGGTTATCATCGTATCTGAAATTCACGTTTGTCAGTTGGACTTTTTTCAAATCCAAGTTTAACGGTTTCGATTTAGTGGTAGATCCGGAGTCAAAATAATCTTGAATGAACCAGTAATTGTAGTCTCCAGTAAGAGAATCACGCTGAATGTGTATGTCACCTTCGTCCAGGTCTACAGATGCAAGAGAAATCTTATTTTTAGCTAAATCCAGCGCGTCAAATCGGATATGTAAGGTTTTTATATCACCAAGAACTTCTCCTTTTTGGTCTTCAATGTAGACTCCTTTTAGCGCAAGACGGTCGATAAACACGAACGCTACTTGGTCGATATGCAGTTTTGTACCCAATTCTTTGGATAAGAAAGTGGTTGCTTTCTGCGCCAAATACGTCTGAACAGGAGAGGTGCGAATAATAAAGGCAAAAATAATGATGCAGATAAGCGCCAAATCCACCAAAATGGCGAAAAATCGTCCTATAAATTTCATTAATTTTGACATGTTAAAACAAATTTAAGCAAACATCGGTGCAAAAAGACATTTATATACTTGGAATTGAATCTTCATGCGATGACACCTCTGCATCTATACTCAAAAATAGTTCCATTCTTTCTAACGTAATCGCAGGACAAAAGATTCATGAAGAATATGGCGGAGTTGTGCCTGAATTGGCAAGTCGAGCGCATCAGAAAAACCTTATACCCGTTGTTGACGCAGCAATTAAAAAAGCGGGCATTACATTGAATGATTTAGATGGTATCGCTTTTACGCGAGGTCCTGGTTTGATGGGGTCTTTGGTTGTAGGAACTTCATTTGCAAAAGCATTGGCTCTTTCGCGAAATATTCCCATGATGGACGTGAATCACATGCAAGGTCATGTGCTAGCCCATTTTATTGATGACGAAAATAAAGCTAAACCGACGTTTCCATTTTTGTGTTTAACCGTTTCAGGTGGTCACACACAAATTGTTTTGGTAAAGGATTATTTGAAAATGGAAGTTATCGGCTCAACGATTGACGATGCAGCTGGAGAAGCTTTCGATAAATCGGCGAAACTACTTGGGTTTCCATATCCCGGAGGTCCGTTGATTGATAAATTTGCCAAAGAAGGCAATCCGGATGCATTTGATTTTGCCGAACCAAAAATGAAGGAATATGATTTCAGTTTCAGTGGTTTGAAGACTTCGATCATGTATTTTTTGAAAAAGCAGGTAAAGCTGAATCCAAATTTCATTGAAGAAAACAAAACTGATTTATGTGCA
>CBFIBY010000115.1:0-8766 GCA_965660955.1 Crocinitomicaceae bacterium
CAAAGTGGTGCTGAAAGTTAAAGCTACTTCCGACCATAATTTCGAAACGCCGTCTGTTCCTGTATGTAAGTCTTTACAGATTGTATTCAATGCTTCGATTCCAGAATTTGCATTCCAATTCGCTACATCAATCGTTGAAGAAAAATCAAATTTCCCATCTTCGAATGTGTAGTCTCCTGTGAACTCTTTGGACATGTTGTTCATAGTCACTTCAATAACGGCTTTCCCATCATCACCTACGCTGACAACTTTTCCCGTCAAGTTTTCTGTGCCAATCGTACCAAAGAAATGCTCAACAATTTTTCCGTTCCGTTCTTCATTCATCGATTCAATTGATGAAACAGGAATATCAAAAGATAAACTCGTCAAAATAGCGATTGGGTCATCCGATTCTAAAGTACCGTCTACATTGATTTCTTTGAAAGTACCACTCACTGGTGCTTTTTCATTGAACTTGTAGGCTGTCCATTCCATTTCAGTTGAACTCGAATTATACGAGTAAAAACATGTTTCTTGTTCCTCTCCTCCATCCGCATCTTCTTTCGGCGATTCTGCTCCGCAAGACCCTAATAATAAAGCGAATGCAATTAATATTGATGTAAAATATATTTTTTTCATAACGTAATCTTTTTACTAAAATAGCGTATATGAAAGGAATATTGTTCGATTTCTTTAGATAATTTGTGAAGAAAAGACTTCAAATTGGATTCCTTTGGTGGTTTGAATGCGTAATTTTACGGCGTGGATTACGAAATAGAAATACGGTTTCAAAAGCTAAAAACACATCTTGAAAAAGAATATGGTGAAGGAATGGACGTGCAAGCGATTCTTTTCTTGATTGGTGTCGATGAATTTGGTTCGGGTTATCGCGTGTTTTCAAAACAAGAAAAAACAGATTTGTTGCATGTTGCCATTTGCACACTGCTCGAACCTATGGGTTATTACCGTTTTCTAGAACGTGATGCTGAAAACTGGCCGCACTTCGAATTAGTGAAGCCACTTCCGCCACTTGCCGACCGTGAACAACAGCATCTTATCAAAGAAGCCATTTTGGACTATTTCATTCGAAATGGAATCTATGAGGAAACCACCGAATCCATTTGAAAAACCTATCTTTACTCCCTTTTAACAGAAAATAAATAATGCAAATTCTTATTCAAGCGAGCCAGCTGATTTTATCACTTTCCATACTCGTGACATTACACGAATTGGGACACTTCATTCCCGCTCGTTTATTCAAAACAAGAGTTGAAAAATTCTACTTATTCTTTAACCCTTGGTTTTCCTTAGCGAAAAAGCAAATTGGTGAAACTGAATGGGGAATTGGTTGGTTACCGCTCGGTGGTTACGTTAAAATTGCCGGAATGGTGGACGAGTCCATGGACAAAGAGCAATTGGCGAAACCTGCTGAACCATGGGAATTTCGCTCAAAACCAGCTTGGCAACGATTGATCATCATGTGTGGTGGAGTAATCGTCAATTTACTACTTGGAATTTTCATTTATATCTTGCTTGTTTTTAGCTATGGAGATTCGAAAATTGCGCCAAAAGATGTTACAGAAGGATTTGCTGTCTCTCCAGTACTTAACAAGTATGGCTTCAAAACAGGCGATGTTATTCTTGAATCGGAGGGCGAGAAAGTGGAAAATGCGGATGATGTCAACAAATTTATAATGCTCCGTGGAGCAAGAAACTTCAAGGTGCAACATGCTGATGGCTCGACGGAGAAATTGACTTTACCAGAAGATATTGAATACGATTTGTTCTCTAAAGGAATTATGCAACCATTCAGTTACCGTTTTGTTTCGAATGGAATTGACTCTATTCTCCCCAATTCAACAGCTGAAGGTATTCTTCAAAAAGGTGACGAATTAGTTACCATTGGCAAACACGACATCAAGTATTTTGACAATACCGTTGAAGCGTTGTACGAATACAAGGGGAAAAAAATTGATGTAACTTTTGCCAGAAATAACGACACAATTACCAAGCCCATTAAAGTGAAGAAAGATGGTACAATTGGTTTTGCACCCGTAACGGATAAATTGCTACAAGACACTTCTAAAATCATAGAATACACGTATTCTTTTGGAGAGAGTATTTCGCGCGGAACTTCCTTCGGAATCCATACATTGAAAGATTATGCCTCTCAGTTAAAATTCATTTTCACGAAAAAAGGAGCCACATCCGTTGGTGGTTTTGCCGCCATTGGGAAGCTTTTCGCCCCAACGTGGGATTGGCATGTGTTCTGGGAAAGAACTGCTCTAATTTCCATCATTTTGGCCTTTATGAATATACTTCCTATTCCGGCATTGGATGGCGGGCACGTAGTATTCTTAATTTATGAAATCATCACAGGTCGTGAAGCACCGCAAAAGGTATTGGAGTATGCGCAGTATGTTGGCTTCTTCTTGCTGATGGGACTGATGCTGTATGCAAATGGGAATGACATTTACAAATGGATTACGGGCGGGTAGTGATTTAATCTATGACAACCTCCAAAACGTATGGAGCCGTATTACAGTTTTCAACCGATTCCTTTTTATAAAACGTTTTTACTTGAACCCCATTGGATTGAATATACATCGATCCTGCGATATTCGTAAAAAATTTTCCTTCCTGATAAAATAACTCGACAAGACTACTTGTAGTTTGAGAAGCAAAAAGCGTATCAGAAAATGGCCCTGCCATAATCATTTTATAATTCAAAGGGTTGTTTGTAAACTGATCCAAAACAAAAAGTGTATCATCCGAAGAATAAGTGTTTTCAACTTTAATTTTCAATTGAGCTGAAGCTGAATGCTCTAATGGAATATCCCCCAAATCCAAACATTGTAAGGCGGGTAAATCCCTTAATACATGATCGATAACCAATGTTGTTGAAGAATTCACTCCGTTTACCTTGGTATACCCAAAAGAAAAATTACCGTTTTCGTCTGTGGTGGTGACTTTATCAATTTTTGGGATGATTGAAAAAGTCGACTCAGAATACATCCTTATTTCCTGATTAGCAATAGGCATCGGGTTGGTGCAGTTTTGAATGAGACGGCCAGAAACCTTGTATACGGTGGGCTCTTTGTTTTGTTTTTGGCATGCGGACAAAAAAATAAGCAAAAACAAAGCTAATTGATGAAAGAATTTTATGTTTCTAAAAAACAAAAGCATTACAATTAATCTATAACAACCTCGAAAATATATGGTCCTGTGTTACAATTTTCTACAAACCGCGTTTCTAAAATATTCTTAATATATACCCCATTGGAACGGACAAACATTTTAGCACCAATTTTCGCATTTTGCGTGCCATTTAAATAGAATAGTTCGCTATTAAATGAGGTAGTTTGGGGAGCAAATACAGTATCTTGAAAAGGCCCAGCAACAATCATTTTGTAAATCGACGGATTGTTTGAAAATTGGTCCTGTACAAACAAAGTATCATTCGATGTATAAGGGTTCGTTACATTAATTTTCAATTGGGCCGTCGCATTGTGTTGTAAACTAATGTCCCCAAAATCCAAACATTGTAAGGCGGGTAAATCCCTTAGAACATGATCAATAACCAATGTTGTTGAAGAATTCACACCGTTTACCTTGGTATAACCAAAAGTAAAATTTCCCTTTTCGTCGGTGGTTGTGACTTTATCAATTTTTGGGATGACTGAAAAAGTCGACTCAGAATACATCCTTATTTCCTGATTGGCAATTGGCGTCGGGTTAGTGCAGTTTTGAATGAGACGGCCAGAAACTGTGTATACGGTGGGTTCTTTGTTCTCTTTTTGGCAGGCGGACAGTAGCATCAATAACATGACGAAACTTGACAAGTTCTTTACATTCATAACCCCTTATTTAATAATTACTAATTTATTACATTTTTGTATACCATCCAATTGTGTGCAGACTGTATATATCCCATTCGGTAAACTCTGAATCAGGGAGATGTAAATTGTATTTTCAAGTTCGTTGTACTGAATAAAATTCGATTGAATAGATTTACCATATTGATCGAAAATTTCAACGCTCGCATTCGATAAACTCAATCCGTTGTCGTTCGAAAGATTAAAAGCAGAGGTGCTTAAAGGATTCGGAAATAGTTTTAAATCTACATCAGCATCCCGATTATTAATTATGTCAGTATGGGGCGTTTCTGGACTTTTCTGGTAACTAATGCAACATATCTCCATGGGCTGATCATACTGATTAAAAATACCCGAATAAGGCGGAGAACCTAAAGAAAGACCCTGTGAATTGCTTTGGCTGTTAACTGCGTCAAAGTAAAAATTAATCAAGTTTGATCCAGTAACAAGTTCATTTTGCTTAGAAAATACAGCATATTGAAACGCATTAGTTGTGTTATAGTATAAATTCGGTTCACCAATGTAATTATAATACGGATTCCTTTGATTCACTCTAATATCGTATTCTGTTTCGAAGGATGCGGAACGATTTAATTCAAGATTTTCCAAGTATATTTCTTCATCTCCTATTTCTAGGCAAAGTAAACCTCTTTGAATTCCAAAGATTCCATCTTGATCGCAAGAAAAATAACCCGCGTTTTCATCGGTTACATCAACCGAATTGTAAATCAATGGATCTGGATAGCTTAAATGATGCCTATTGTTCTCCCCTTCACCCGAGTATCCCATAACGACATCAACCGGTGTATTATCAAGCGTATTGGCGATATTTGAAGTGTTGTATGAATAATTCAAAGGAACATTCAGGTCCGAATAATCAATTGCTGATGCAACTGGAATAAAACTGAAAAACATACCATCTGTACAAATGTTTAAATCTATATTCATGCCGCCTATTCCGGCGAAACTATATGCCGCATTGAATTGTAAACATCCATTTGCGTATCCCAAACTCCCTGCGAAAGAATAAAAGAGTATACTCGCGCTAAAGTCAAATGGTTCGACCGAAGCAAGCGGGTTTTCAACACCATAAATTCCACCAGCGTTAACACAATAGGGTTTTACATCTATAGCTGTTGCATTATCAAAGTAAATAGTACCAAAATTGGATTGAACATTCACTTGAAATAAAGACAAATTGAAAGAGACAGTATATTGACCTAGTGCAGTACTAAAAAATGTTCCTGAACCATCAGGATTGGTCATTAAATCTAAATCAACTTCAAATATTGGAATTGGAATACTTAAAATACGGGCTTTTAGAGTAAAGTTTAAATCAAGCAACCTATCAGAAGCTACTCTGTCCGCACCTGTTGCAGCGTTCTTTTGCATTTTACCATCTAGACTTCCAGAAGACAAAGCCATTTTCTTACAAAATCTTGGATAATCACCTAAGCCGGTTAACTGATTATAGAAAGAAATATGCGATGGATCTGGGCCATAACTCGAAGTTCCATTGGGCCATGGTTGTAATGACGTATTTACATGATACTTTAATAACTGTCTAGCTGCTTTCCCATCTAGAAAAAGATTTATAGCTTGACCTAATTGCTTGTGTCCAAGTCCAAAATACAAGGTGGTAGCGTAATTATAAAATCGTTGAACACTTAATGGAATATTTGCACCTTGATGTGGAGAATCCATAGTTATCAATAACCGAGTATTATGATCTTTAGGTACTAAATTCGCTTCACGATACATGGTTGTCGCCGTATAAACTTCCGGATGAGTAGTGAGATATACAGCGTTTGATAAGTCCGAATTTTCAACGAAGAACTCACTGAAATCGGCATTTTCATAGTCTTCGGATTCCATGAACGTCAAAGTAAAACGAGCAATTACACCCCCCATGCTTTCACCAATAATTACGATTTGGTTATCTTGATCTATAGAATTCTTTTTCAGATATTCAATCAAGTTTAAGAGATACACCGCGTTATACCGCATATCCGTTCGACTATTTTTCCAGTCAACCACATAATAATCATAGCCAAAATTTCCAAGCTGACTTAAGTATTGACCACCAATCATACCATCGTATATTTCTGCCACATTTCTACTTTTTGGGAACATATCAAGTACATCTATTCCTTCAAGGAAAATTATTGGTTTTGACTTTGAATCCGAATTACAGTTTTTATATACACCAATATTCATACCTGGGAAATCTAATGTCTCGGTTGGCGGGATGCTGTGTGAATTATTTGAAATATGAATTTTTGAAATTGAAACAGCACCTTCATTTCCACCAATTCGAGTTTTTATAACTTTTTCACCATCCGTCGAGTAGTAGACGTTTATATAATTTAATCCATTGGAATTTATAACTTGATATCCAGACCCATCGCCAAAATCTATTTCAACATTTCCAGAAATCGAAAAATCCGTTGCATTATTGCCATCATAAAAAATGAAACTAGGGTCGATTGCAAATGTGACGTCCGTAAAATATGCAGATGAGAACAGAGGCGCGGCACAAAAAATGGTGTTGGTTAGATATGGTTCTAAAGGTCGGTTTGGGATATCATTCAAAACATCATTTATCGTATCAAAGTCGAAATACAGATTCGTATTCAATGCATCTGATTTCAAATGATAATAGTCCCATTTGAACATAGAAAAGGCTATGGTATCTCCACCATAGCTGTATCCTTCGTTTTGAAGATTTCCATATGGCAAATGATTTAACGTATCGTGCGCAGCATAATACATTTCGTCATAATACCTGCAAATAAATATCAGTTGTTAAGGTGTCATTTGAATTTGTGTTATGAAATGTAGAATCGCTTAATTTCGCCGAACGTTCGTACAAAAAACCGATTGAAGAAGAAGGAAAACTCAAATTTTCAAATAAATGCCTTAATTCCGAGTTAACTTGGGAAGTAGGTGAAACTTGTGCATTAATCTTGGATTGAAAAAAAATAAAAATAGCACAAAGTAGTGCGCGTGTGAAACGAGTATTCATAAGATGTAGTTTTTTGTTCATTTAAAACTACACTATACTCACGACAAATCCAAATCTCGAATATCCAAATTTTAAAATAAAACTACTCCACCTTCGTCAATTTCACCTGGCTATTACCTGACTCTTTGGTCACGTGAATGGTATATTGTCCAATCGCAAGCTCTGAAATATCCATAGGAATATTGTGCTCGCCTGCTTTCAAATTATCATCGTGATAAACACCCACACGTGCTCCTAGCATATCATACGCTTCAACTTTCACCCATTCGTTCAGGGCTTCAAAGCGAATTGTTGTGTTGTTTGTCGCTGGATTCGGATATAATAAGGAAGCGGCTTTATCATCCATCGATTCTTCATCCAAACCAAGGTTACATGCTCCAAGTACATTGTAGAACGTAACGGATTGCTCAAACATGCCTTGAATTTCAACTGGGTCTACTTCAAACCAATCTTTTAAGATCGATGCGTAGATATCTCGGAAATCAAATTCCATATCCACACCTGCCTGATTGGTTATTGTATTGTCAATAGTCGGATTTGCACCCATAATTCCTGCGCTGATACATGAACCAAACAAGAACAATGGAGCGGCATCACCGTGATCTGTTCCGTAACTGGCGTTGGCCGCAACTTGTCGTCCAAATTCGGAGAAAGTCATTCCTGCCACTCTGTTATTTATTCCCAACAATTGACAATCATCTTGAAATGCCTCAATAGCATCTGAAACTCTTTTCATCAATGTTGCGTGCGTTCCTGCTAATGGATCTCCCGGTGTTACTTGTGCATCATGCGTATCAAAACCGTTGATGTTTAATATATATACTTTCGTATCCAAGCCACCCGAAATCATTTGCGCTACATAACGCAATTGTTCTGCCAAGGGATTCGTTGGGTCGTATAAGGTTGATAATGTAGTTCCTGCATTTGCCGCTTGATTCACTTGATTTCCATATGAATTCGATTGAGCAATCATGGTCGAAATATACTCCATATGCGACCCGTAGTAGGTTCCGTCGTTCAAAGCTGCTGAAGTTTGTAAAGAGAAGGTATCAAATGGATCTTCAACTGCGTGAGAGAAATTTCCCATCAAACCTTGACATGTCGCCGAAACTTCATATCCCATCGATATCGCAAATGGATCTGGATAGGTATTGTTTGGATAAGCATCTGGATAATTTGGATAATCATTGTCCATGGCTCTTCCCAACCAACCTGTTGTCGTCTGTGGATCCAATGCTCCAGTCGACCAAATATCCATTGACCGGAAATGAGATCGATTTTGTTGCGGATAACCCACATTTTGAATAATGGCTAATTTCCCATTGTCAAACATGTTTTTCATTCCTCCCATTTCTGGGTGAAGTCCAACGTCTGTCGTTAATGGTAAAATCGAAGGCTCAGGCGCTAAAATATCTGAACGTTGAATAACAAGATTGGCATATTGATCTCTTGGAATAACGGTATTCAGTCCGTCGTTTCCACCATTCAATCGAATGATGACTAAAACCCGATCTTCGGCCATTTTAGAATATCCGAAAAGCTTTTTAGATACCGCTTGCATTTTCAAGTCATTCACCACCATTGGTGCTGCGACAGTAGCAAGAGATGCGTTTTTTACAAATTTTCTTCTTTTCATAATTTCTCTGCTTTTTCGACTTAAATGGTTTGAAATTCGGCCATCTTGTAAAGCCTTGATAATACCAATTCTACACGAATTCTAACTGGATCGGCGTAAGATGGGTCACCCAAATTGGCCTGATAGTCGCTGTACTCCAAAGTCCATTCGTTGTCTGGTAATCCATTTGTCAAAATGAACTTTAATCCGATTTTTGTCGCTGCATCCACATTCTTTGGACAATACAATGCACATAAATCGTCAATTACAGC
>CBFIBY010000116.1:0-8679 GCA_965660955.1 Crocinitomicaceae bacterium
AGACACTAATACTCGAAAAGAATATATTGGAAAGAGCTTGCCATTTGGTGAGCTCTTTTTGTTTGTCGCAATATTGTCTTACCTTTAATGCTCACTTGAATTTGAAAACGAATCATCTCAATATGAAAAAAATAATACTTTCCTTCTGCCTATTTATGAGCATAAGTTCCATTTCGATTGCTCAAAATTGGAAGTTCTCGCTTTTCGGATCTACCACAGATATCATAGGTTCAACCATTTCCAAAGGTGTTTATAACACGGATGTTAATTATTTGGACTTTCACGCTATAAATATCTCGAGCGGAAATGTTAACGCAATTATTACAAGAAAAATTATTACCCAACCAGGAATAGGATGGTCTGAACAGGTTTGTTTCGGTAATTCTTCTGGGGCAGGTTATTGCATAGATCTCGACTCAACGGAATTAATTTGGACAGCTAGCGATATTGTGTCATTAACTGCAGGAGATACTGGAACCGTTAATATAAAAGTGAGTCCAATTCCAGCACAAGCACCTGCATTGTATCGTTATTATATCGGAGTTCAAGGCGATTTATTTCAAGATTCTGTAGACTTGGCGTTTTATTCAACTGTCAGCGTAGACGACGTCGAAAAGGAAATTGCTTTATCTGTTTCACCAAACCCAGCAAGTGATAATGTAAGCATCAAAGTTTCAAACTTTGAGAAAGGAAACATCAAGATTGTTGATGTACTAGGAAATGAAATTAAAAACGATAGTTTTTCTGGTTCGAAAACAGTAAATGTTGCCGAATTCAGAAATGGTGTTTATTTCATTATTATTTCAGGTGAGGGAGTGAAAACGATCAATCGTAAGCTAGTGGTCAGACACTGAGTCATTCATAATAAATTTAGTATTGAGTCAGCTTTCTAAGTTGACTCTTTTTTTATTCATCAAATATTATGAGTATTTTCGTTTAACACTGATAAATAATATTTGGAATATGAAAACACTTTTACCTACCCTGATCTTTGGTTTAAGCTCTTTTTTCTCAAATGCTCAAACATGGGAGTTCACATTAGTTGGCTCCACCACAACCATAACAAATACTGTACAGAGCATTGGGGTGCACAACACAGATATAACCTATTTTGATTTCGAATTTCGAAACATCACGACTGACACATTAGATGCCATTATTTCTCGACAAATAGTTCAAGCACCAAGCGATGAGTGGGATGAACAGCTAGTCTGGGGTAATGGAACAAACGGCTTTGGAATTGACGTTGATCCTTCCGTGCCTCTTTGGACTTACTCTGAATCGCTGCCTGTTCCGCCAAACACGGCTGCACTTTTTAATATAAAACTCAGTTCCGATCCTGCTCAAAGCCCTGCTAGATATCGATATTATGTGGGTGTTCAAGGAGATATATTCCAAGATTCTATTGATCTACTATTTTATTCAACGGTAAGCGTAGACGAAGTCGAAAAAGAAATTGCTTTATCTGTTTCACCGAATCCAGCAAGTGATAATGTGAGCATTAAGGTTTCCAACTTTGAGAAAGGAAACATTAAAATTGTTGATGTACTTGGAAACGAAATAAAAAACGATAGTTTCTCTGGTTCAACAACAATAAATGTATCTGAATTCAGAAATGGAGTTTATTTTATTATCGTCACTGGTGAAGGGATGGAAACGATAAATCGAAAATTAGTGGTAAGACATTGAACATATTCAAATGAAAGAATAGAGCTTGCGGAATTGGCAGGCTCTTTTTTTATGTCAACTATTTTGAAATTCGTACATTCGTAACGAACGAAATGCAATCTATCCCCAAAGAATATCTTATTGCCATGGAGGCGACAATTGAAGCATCTGCTGAAATTTTGCGCTTCTATAATTCTGGCTTCGAAACGGAGATGAAATCAGATGGTTCACCGGTTACTGAAGCGGATTTAGCTTCTTCTAAAATCATCAGTTCGCATTTGGAAAAAACCGGAATTCCCATTATTGGTGAAGAATTAGAAAAAACACCCTTTGAGATTCGGAAAACCTGGACGCAAAATTGGTGCGTTGACCCTTTGGATGGAACCAAAGAGTTCGTGAAGCAAAATGGTGAATT
The DNA here is from genome assembly GCA_965660955.1 of Crocinitomicaceae bacterium. Taxonomy (GTDB): domain Bacteria; phylum Bacteroidota; class Bacteroidia; order Flavobacteriales_D; family Crocinitomicaceae; genus UBA2040. Next base: position 2,084 of record CBFIBY010000116.1, read on the forward strand.
TTGCATTAACATCGCCCATGTCAAAAACGGAATAAGTGTATTTGGTATTTTAACAGAGCCATGCAAGAGGAGGATGATATTTGGCGGAAAAGAAACGGGTGTTTATTTGTGGAATTTTGAAGAAGACCCAAACAAAGAAAATATCCGAAAAATAATTTCCGATACATCATTAGGTGATGAAGTCGTTTGGATTGGTTCGAGAAGTCATGAAAGTGCCGATGCTTCTTGGGTTGAGCATTTGTCTAGAACCTTTCAAACGGTGAAGAAAATTTCGAAAGGAAGCGCCATCAAGTTTTTTGATTTAGCCTTGAAAAACGCACACATTTATCCGCGTTTCGCTCCCACGATGGAATGGGACATTGCCGCAGGTCAGGCGATTCTTGAGGCGCTTGGAGGAACAGTTGTTTCAGCCGAATCAGGTTTGCCATTAACCTACAACAAATCCAGTCTGTATAATCCTCATTTTGTTGCCAAAACTGCCGGTTTCATAGCACGAGAAGAATACATTAAATCTCTACAGTCGAGTTGAAAATGAAGAAGGTTGTACTTTTTCTTGTTCTTTTGATTTCGGCAAACGCGTTTGGTCAGCAAAACCTTTTGCCTATTTCTTCTTTCTACAAAGATCAATTATTTCGTACACAAAAACCTGCAGATAACAGAACTATTCACTTCAGTGGATCGACTTTTCTCCCTGTTTCTGAAGGGGATTATGATTTACACAGCCTCATCCGTGATTCGAGTGTTCAGTATTATAATTTTACCGAACATTTATTTAAAAAACACCTATTTGAAATTAAAGGCGAAGGATATTACATCTGTGTTTCACCTTTGCTGAATATCGCCTTGGGTAAGGATTTTGAAGACTCATCATCAAGGCGTTTGTTTAATAATACGAGAGGCGTCCTCGTAGAGGTTGATTTGATGAAGAATTTTTCTTTCACGACTTCTTTATACGAAAATCAAAATAGGTTTACCGAATATGAAAATGCGTATTATTCAATGGTTGGTGAACGTTACGAAAAAGGAGATACAACCTATGTACCTCAAAACGCTGTTGTTCCAGGTGCTGCAAGAACGAAACCTTTCAAAGAAGATGGTTTTGATTATGCCTATGCAATAGGGAATATGGTTTATCGTCCGAATAAACACATGATATTTTCGGCTGGTAACAATTCACAATTCGTTGGAATGGGTTACCGTTCGCTTTTGCTTTCTGACAATTCAGTTCCTGCTGTGTATTTACGAGGCGATTTTTCTTTTTTGCAAAAATTCAACTTTACTTTTCTGCGTTCGAAACAATTCAACCTCTTTCGACGGCCAAATTTTACGACTGTTGAAGCGTATTACGAACCCAAATTGTTTTCTTCGCATTACATAGATTACAAAGTGACACCAAAATTATCTGTTGGTGTTTTCGAAGGTTCCTATTGGAATGTTGGCGATTCTGTTTCTTCCAAAGCTGTTAACGGAGCCTATTATGTGCCCGCTCCTTTTGTTGGTTCAGCCCTTGTGAATGATCAAAATGAAGTCAATACTTTATTTGGGATTCAATCCGATTATTTGTTGTATCCGGATGTACGCATATACGGTCAACTGGCACTGAGCAATTGGAATACAAATACAATTGGTAGCCAAATTGGGGTTCGATACTATGACGTATTAGGATTAACTAATTCAATGATTCAATTGGAATACAACAATGTCCCAAAGAGACTTTATCTCTCTGAAAACTCGAGACTTAATTATAGCGCCTATAATTTACCTTCTGCTCATCCAAAGGGAAGTGGATTTCAAGAGTTTGTCCTTCGCATGAATTACACGAAGAAACGGTTTTATGGAGATTGGAAAAGTGTTTTGTATCAACTAAATGATTATCAAGAAGGAAGTTTACTCATTTCAACTGAGCCGATAATCGCACAAAAAGGACAGGTTTATCACCAGCAAATTGAACTAGGCTACCGCATGAATCGTCGGATGAATCTAGAACTATTTGTTCAACATGTTTACCGACAAAATTCGCTTTCTGGACCAAAAACAACGAATGCTGTCATGGCTGGAATTAGAACAGGAATGCGCAATCATTATACCGATTTTTAAGTGAAATATACACTCGTCATATTGTCATTTTTCCCTGTTCTTGCTATTGGTCAAGCGAGATTGGAATGGTATGTCAATGAGGCGGAAACTATTCATTTCCAAAAGTCACCGATTCGCTTTCATTCAAGCATTCGTCCGTATCTCGCAAATAGGGCTGTTTATTTTAAAGATCTCGCTGCTCCTCAAGAGTACGACTCTTTAGGAAATGCAATTAACATGCACGGTAAGCGAATTCTAAAAGCTATTCCACAAAAAACTTTTCAATTTCTCCCCTTGGCTGATTTTGGTTTGCGGACGCATAAAAAAACAGAATACCGAGCTTCGGCGGGATTGGGAATAGTTGGGAACTTTAGTAAAAAGTGGTATGCTCGAATGACTTACTTGCATGGAATCGAACAGGCGACACCGTTCTTCCAAGCGAAAAATCCCATTTCACTTGATATTGATTCATCGCTCAATCAAAAAATAGACCTTCGCGGTCGTGTTTCATTTACACCCAATAAATTCGTCAACCTTCAAGCCGGCTGGGACAAGCATTTCATTGGAGAGGGAAGTCGCTCCATGTTACTGAGTGATTACGGAAAACCGCATGGATTTGGTTCGGCTCGATTGAATTTCTGGCGTGTAGAGTACATGATGTTGTATCAATTCCTGAATGAAACGAATACAAATGGAGAGCGTATCAGCAAATTTGCAAGTAGCCATTATTTGAGTTACAATGTCACTAAATGGCTTCAACTTGGGCTGTTCGAATCCGTGGTGTTTAAGCCAAAGGATACTCTGCTAAATCGTGGATTCGAACCCGAATACTTAAACCCGATGGTGTTGTTCAGACCTCAGGAATACGCGCTTGGATCATCTGACAACGTGTTGATTGGCATTGACATGAAAATTAAAATCAAAAAACTCACTTTCTACGGACAGTTGATGATGGATGAGTTTAATTTTCCAGATATTAAAAATCGAACACGTTGGTGGGCGAACAAATATGCGGTACAAATGGGTGTGAAAACAAAACTCAATCGAAACCAGCACAACATTTTCTTACGTGGTGAAATGAATATCGTTCGACCCTATACTTTCTCTCACTTGTCCATTAGTCAGAGCTATACCAATCAAGGTGATCCATTGGCGCATCCCTATGGCGCGAATTTTTCTGAGATTTTAGCGGAAGGTTTGTGGCAAAAAGGAAGATGGAAAGGAACGTTATTTGCGAGTTATTCTCTTCAAGGTCTCGATACGAATACTGTGAATTGGGGCGGCAACATTACTATACCCTATTTGAATCGTCCAGTAGAATTAAATGATTTTGGACATACCATCGGACAAGGGCAAGGCAACAATGCGTTTCGGGTAATGGTTCGAGGAGCATACACGTTGGTGCCTAAAATTCGACTTGATGCATTTGTAGAAGGTCATTTCAGATACAATACTTTTCTGAATGAACCAGGTGCACAATTTGTAGTTGGAATTCGCTCTCAGTTGTGGAATGATTATCGGAATTATTAGACTTCGAATACACTCAGTCTACTCTCAAATTCAGAACTTGACTTAGTCTTTTTTCCTAGGATTCGGGGTATATTTCTTTTTGCCTTTGTATCCACCACCACTTCGGTTTTTGTTTTTAAAACCACCGCCTTTTCCTCTAGGCTTCGACTGACGGGCATTCCATTCCGGTCCCTCACCAAGCGATTCGGGTAATTTATATCGTGGCGGTTCCATTTCAATAAGTGTTTGAATCTTCGCCAGTTTGGGCATATCCTTCGGATTGATGAATGTGATCGCTTCTCCTTTGGTATTTGCTCGGGCTGTTCGTCCAACACGGTGCACATAATCTTCTGCATCGCGAGGCGCATCGTAATTGACGACCATGTTTATTTCCTTGATATCAATTCCGCGCGACATTACGTCTGTTGCTACCAATACGCGTGTTCGTTTTGAGCGAAATCCAAGTAGCACCTCTTCACGTTGGTCTTGATCGAGGTTGGAAGAAATTCCCTTCGCTTTGATCCCGTTTCTTGACAAGTACCTAGCGATTTGTGAAACTTTGTCCTTTGCAGAAGTAAAAATGATAATACTATCGTACTCCTTTTTCTCTTTGAGAATGTGCTTCAACAATGCTTCTTTCTGATTGTCAAAAACGAGGTAAACGCCTTGTGTAATTCCCGCTGCGGGTTTTGAAAGACTCAGAACAATCTCTTCTGGATTATTGAGAATTTTCTTAGCTAAAGTTTTGATTTTCGGCGCCATCGTCGCACTGAAAAGTAGATTCTGCCTATTTTTTGGTAGGTAAGACATGATTTTGGTCAAATCTTCTGTGAAACCCATATCCAGCATCTTGTCTGCTTCGTCCAAAATTAAATGCTTCACATGTTTGAAGTTGACGTAGCCCAAGTTGAGGTGTGAAATCAATTTTCCTGGAGTGGCTACGATTACATCGCGACCGTTGACCAAAGCATCTTTTTGTTCATTGAAACTTGAACCGTCCCCTCCGCCATAAATCGCCATAGACCCGACAGATACGAAGTAAGACAATCCTTGAATTTCTTGTTCAATTTGAAGAGCTAATTCCCGTGTTGGGACAACAATCAAGGTATCAATATCAGTTGTTTCTTTTCCGACTAGTTTATTGAGAATCGGTAAGATGAAAGCGGCTGTTTTTCCTGTCCCAGTTTGGGCGCAAGCAATCAAGTCTCTATTCTCAAGGATAAGTGGAATCGCTTGTTCTTGTATGGGGGTTGCATCCGTAAAACCCATGTGATCAAGGGCTTCTAATATTTCAGATGACAAGTTTAGTTCTGTAAATTTCATTGAGGCAAAGATAGTTTTAATCTTAGACTTCAGTGAATTAGCCTGGGTTTTAATCCAATAACGAATGTTATTATCTTGTATAATAAAAAAACGACCTCCTTTCGAAAGCCGTTTTTTGGTTGTATGTCAATTTTCCATCTGCATATCGTGCTCAAATAGTCATTGACCGGTAGGTGTTGTTTTTTACGCCGTGAGGTTCATTACCTCTTTGGCTTCAATTTCTGTGATGGTTCTTGGTTTACCATCTTTGTTCAAATACGTGCGATTTACCAAACGTCCGTGAATACAAAGCGAAGCTCCTTTTTGTGCGTAGTTTTCCATGAATTTGGCTGCTCCACCCCATGCAAAGACTTTGTGCCACTCTGTCTTTTGAGTTTTTTCTCCTTTTTTGTTCGTGAAGTACGAATTCGTCGCGAGATCAAACCGAGCTACTTTCGCTCCATTTTTCACTTCTGTAATTTTCAATTCTTTTCCCATGTTACCGTACAGTGTAACGCTATTTTTTAGTGCCATTTATAATGTTTTATGTGTTGTTCATTCAAAAAATGTGGGCGGGTTTTACTATGTCATACCAGCGATTTACCAATTCCCGCCCCCATTTTCTTCTACTTATATTATTGTTAGATCATTGACCACAACTTCAGAAACACTTTGTTTTCTGCCGGTTGCGTCTTGATAAAAACGTGTAATTAATTTGCCTTCTACGGCCAAGTTTGTTCCTCTGTCGGTGAATTCACGAATCAATTGTACGTGATTTCCCCAAGCAGATAAGCGATGCCAATTACTTTTCATTTTCGGGTTTCCTTCCTCGTCCAAAAAAGGCTCTTTCGTAGACAAGGTGAAGTTGGCAATCGTGCTTCCGTTTTCGAGTTCGACGAACTTAGGCGCCGAACTCATTTTTCCAATTAGGTTTACGTAATTCATAACCTTACTTTTTTGCCGTAGCCACTTCTTTTTTTGGCGCCTCGTTTGAATCAGATGTTCCCGAGTTACGAGGTGACAGCAACAAAAAATCGTTCAATTCAATGTCCGTGAAATAACGTTTTTCGCCTTCTTTCTCGTAGGAGTGATTCACGATTTTACCTTCCATCATGATTTCCTGCCCTTTCGTAGCAAGCTTGGAAATACGCTCGGCTGTTTTTCCCCATACCACGATGTTGTGCCATTGGGTGCGGTCAATCCATTTGCCCGTCTTGTCTTTGTAATTCTCGTTAGTCGCTAAGGGGAATTTCACCAATTGAAATCCGTTACCCACCGTTTGTAATGTCGGTTCTTGTCCTAAGCGTCCGATCAAACTCACCTTGTTTCGTAATGTGTTCATAATAATTAATTTTTAAAAGTTTGATAATTAGTTAATTGTTCTAGCCAATACCCTCGATTGACTTTCGACAGGGCAAAGATTGGGAGGTATGCAAACTCAAATCGGTTATTAAGTAATTGTTGTCGAATAACAGTCGTTTGTAAATGATTGTTGTCGGATTTATTATTGATTATCAGACATTTAAAAGAAATCGAAAAAATAAAAAATTATGACTCAATGTTGTCTGCGTCGCGTTAATATTCTATCTTAGTTGAACGAAATGACCAGTCTGGCATATGAAAACTTTGTTCAATATTCTAATTGTGATATCTCCGCTTTTGTCTTTTGGACAAAATTGGGAAGCCTTAGGCAGTGGATCTAATAATGA
>CBFIBY010000117.1:0-8628 GCA_965660955.1 Crocinitomicaceae bacterium
AAGATGTGGTTTATGAATCCTACGAAGAGAAAAGAAAAGCAGTGATAAAAGGAATGACAACAAGTGCAACAGCTGAAGCGAAAGAATTAGCGGCTTCTTTCAATCGGAAATTGGGGAAAGTGCTCAGTTGTGCTAATGAGACCAATCGCGATACTTACTTTGCTACGAATCAGCAAATCAAACAAGCCGAAAGCGAAGATGACGGATATTACGATAATGAATTCTATTATCCATTCAATACAATCAGTCAGAGCTATCTGAAATATATTTATCGATTTGAACTACTTGATTGAGCAAGAAGTTATGTCAGCAATAGGAAATACATCAATTCGCAATTGAAAATTAATACGACATATACCCTCCGGTCAAATTATACACTTTGGTAAATCCCTGAGCAACAAATATCTGTGCCGCTTTGGATGAGCGTGCACCAGATCGACAGTAAATGACAACGGCTTGTGATTTGTCAAAGTTTAACTCAGCAATTTTATTAGCGAAATTCGGGTCAAAAACATCCAATTCTTTGGCTTCACCAATTTTACCTCCTGCAATTTCGTCTGCAGTTCGTACGTCCAGCAATTGTAAACCTTCCGTTCCCTCATAAGATTTCTTAAAGTCTGCTTGAGATAGGTTGATCACTGTTGCAGTGGGTTGCGAATCATTTTCCTCAGTGCCAGTTGCACCGTTTTCCGGATTTGTATTCTGTGCACAGGAACTCAATGCGATTACAAATAATAATAAGAAAGAATAAATTTTCATGTTATCTAAGTTTGACTCCAAAATTACGATTTCCCTTTTGAATCTGTGAAACCAATGTTACTTAGCTGTGAAATATGAAGTCAGAAGTGTGAAATAAGAAAATTTGATCCACTCAAGGCATGGATTTGTCATGCTCACATCCTCTATGGTTCAAAAAAATTACCACAGGGAGCATCGTATCTTTCGCTTACCGAAACTTAATACCTTAATTTCTCAATGTTTCACCCAAAAGTCATTCTCAATGTCTAATTTTGAAACGTGTTAAGCAAAGAAGCCCAAAAAGAGTTCAATCAAGCCTTCTGGAATGATTTTAAGAAGCGCATGCGTGCCCACAAGTCGTCTAATGGACGCGGAATCAACTGGTTGAATTACCCTTCAGATGTGAAGCAAATTTTTATTCGACTGCACGTTGATAAAAAGTTAACGGCTTTGAACTTCGATGTACAATTCAAAGATGATGAAATTCGAGCGCTAGTATGGGAACAATTGCTTGAAATGCGAAAAATCATGGAAACAACCATGGGAATTGAAGGTGAATGGCTGGAAAATAACTATTTGGACAATGGTCAACAGTTTTATCGAATTCAATGGTCCAGCGATAAATGGAATTACCGAAATTCAGCACATCACGAAGAGATTTATGCTTTTTTAGAGTCAACCCTCTTGAAATTTGACGAATTTTACCAAGAATTCAAGGAAATCGTGATTAATCTTGTCAATTGACCCAGCGCTTTCCTTATTTTTGTCGTTATGATTTTTAGAAATATGAAGAAGACGCTATTATTTGCTGCAATTTTTGGTTCAACAGTTGCTTTTGGACAAACCACTATCCTTTCAGAGGATTTTCAATCGGGGATTCCAGCAACCTGGACAATGCTTGACTTGGATGGACAAACACCGGATTCTAGTGTTTCTGAATATACTGCCGCTTATATTTCTAAATTAGACCCAGCCGATACAAATACTGCGAATCTTACAGCAAGTTCAACTTCTTATTTTAGTCCAGTTGGAACAGCTAATCGCTGGTTGATTTCTCCCGCGATTGCTTTAGGTGCCTACGGAAATTTCTTTGAATGGAAAGCTAAATCGCACGACCCATCTTATCCAGAGGATTATTTGGTGATGGTTTCCACAACAGATACACAAGAAGCTAGCTTTACAGATACCATTGGTTTCGTGCTCCAAGAATTTGCTGATTGGACGACTAGAACCGTTGACCTTTCGAGTCAAGGGTTTGATAATCAAACGATTTACGTGGCTTTCATCCTTCAAACAGATGATGGGTTCAAGTTTTATTTGGATGATGTCGTGGCAACTAAAGATGATCCAGTTGGATTGAAAGAAAATGGTATTCAAGATTTATCGCTCAAAACAATTGAAAACGGTTTGTTTGAAATTAATACTGAAGTAGCTTTCGACCAAGTCCGAGTGTTGGATAATATGGGGCGTGTTGTACTTGAAACAACCAATTTGACAATTGACTTACGAGCTGAAAATTCAGGGATCTACTTTGTTCAAGCTATACGAGGTAATGAATTGTTTGTCAGTAAAGTAGTGAAGTAGTAGATACTCCCTCTCGTTCTCTCTTCAAAGTAAGAGGTTTTCAATCAATTATAACATGATTAGTTTCTTTGCTCGTTTTTATTTCCTCCTGTCGCAGGTGGATTAACGGGGAGGAAACCATAAATAAAAAGTATTTCCTCTAGGGATACATTAATCGAATCTATTCTACTCCCCTTCTGGGTAAGAAATCAATTCCAAATCATACTTAAAATCACTTTCTTTCCGATGTTTCAAAAACAAACGTGCCGAACTGATTTCCTTTACCGTAAAGTCCCATTTTTCATCCCCAAAATCTAGAAAAAGTGACTGACTATCCTCTGAAAGTACCAGGCTTCCTCCTCTTTCTGGAAAATTGCCCAACGAACTGATGGGTTGAAAAAACACCTTTCCACTTTTAAAGAAAATGGCAACATCTTTTTGATTGAATTTAGTTTTCGCCACATTCACTCCTTTTTGGAGTACGCGAGAAATAACCCAAACCTTACTGCTATTGTCATGTAGTATGCTTTCCTTGTTGATGCGAATCAAAGTTTGATCAGTATCAGTCTTACAAGAAAATAAGAAAACGAAAAGCAGTAAGAGTCCAGTAGTTCGCATTAGAACAGCATTTCATTGTGCATCAAAGCGTCATAAATCTCTTTTGACGTTTCTTTTTTGAACTGTTCTTTCACTGGTCCGCCCCAATTTGGGCCCTGAATGACTTCAACTTGTTTGAATTCATATTTGCCGTCCTTCCATTCGAAAAGACAATTGTAGAACATCGGTAGGTCGGCTTCATCTTTATCTCTGAAACGCATTAGCAAGTTGTCGTAACCCGATTCTGAAGGTACACGACCGATAATGTTTCCTACAAACCCATTCGTTTTAACCAATTGTCCTCTTTCACGCTGAAAAATGAGCGTTCGGCGCAAAGGAAAACCACCCGTTTCAGCTTTGATTAAAAGGATGAAACCGTTTTTCAAGGAAATATCTTCCTGCAAGGGCAGAAACTTGAAATTTTCGGGAGAACACGGCGCTATTTCGCTGTTCGTTGTTATTTCTGGATCGTCCGAACATATTTTGATTTCTTTTAGAAGCTCCAATTCTTCAGCATTGGCAAATTTATCGTCATCAAACAGTATTTCAATGTCCTGAAAACCTTTGATATCTTCCACTTTGTTCGCTTCGCTTTTCTTTTTCTCCGTTGGATTATCGTTTTTATTATCTTGTACTTCGCTGTTGCAAGCCGTTAACGCGATAAAACCAAAAAGAGAAAATGCTAGAATATATTTCATATTAGATAAAGATTGTAGAAGACATAGTCTCCGCTTCTTGAAAACGTTTAATATCGATTTTGTTACGGATTTCATTTTCTTGGATGAATTCGACTAGCTTTTCTGTTGGCATATTACCCGTTAAATCATCTTTCGCCATCGGACAACCACCAAAACCTTTAATAGCTCCATCAAAACGACGACAACCACCCGAAAAGGCCGCTTCAATGAGCTTTGTTGCGTTTTCTGGGATAGTGTGCAGGTGTGCTGCAAATTCCACCTTAGGAAGCTCTGGAATGATGTTCTTGAATACGTCCTCCACGATCTCAGGTGTTGCCGAACCAATGGTGTCTGATAAAGCTAGAATTTCGATTCCGAAATCGTTGAACAATCGCTCCGACCACTTACTCACCAAATCAGGATGCCAATCCTCACCGTATGGATTTCCAAATCCCATAGAAAGATAAGCGACCATTTTTTTATTTGAATTCACGGCCATATTTTGAATGGCTTCTACTCTATTTAACGATTCTTCTATGGAAGCATTGGTATTGCGTTGTTGAAATTCTTCTGAAATAGAAAATGGATATCCTAAAAAGTCAATCTCTTCAAATTCACATGCGTCTTTTGCTCCTCTTTCATTCGCAATGATAGCCAAAAGCTTCGTGTCCTTGACTTCATTTAGGTTCAAGTTATTAAGAACTTCTGCCGTATCCTTCATTTGAGGAATGGCTTTCGGGGAAACGAAACTTCCAAAATCCAAAACGTCAAAACCACACGTCAATAGGTGATTTAAGTAATTGATTTTCTTATCCGTAGGAATGAAGTCGTGCCAACCTTGCATAGCGTCACGTGGACATTCCGTAATGATCATATTCTCTTCCATGCTAAGCTCTAGCCAAAATGGCTTTGTTAATGCGTTTTATTAGTCCCGGTCCTTCGTAGATAAAACCTGTATACAATTGCAACAAATCTGCACCGGCATCAATTTTTTCTAGTGCATCTTTCTCAGAGTGTATCCCACCAACACCAATGATATGAAAGGATTTACCTGATTTATCTGCTAAATAGCGAATCACTTCCGTTGAACGTGAAGTTAAGGGTTTACCAGATAATCCACCATTCCCAATTTCTTCCAATCGTTCATTTGACGTTTCTAAATTGTCTCGTTGAATAGTTGTATTTGTTGCAATAACACCTTGTATGCCTGTTTCTTGAACAATTTCAATGATTTCATCTAATTGTGTATTGCTCAAATCTGGTGCGATTTTAAGGAAAATAGGTTTTTGATTGGCTTGTTCCTTGTTTTTTGTCATGAGTAAACCTAGCAACTTCTTCAGAGGCTCTTTTTCTTGTAAATCGCGGAGATTCGGTGTGTTTGGAGACGAAACATTCACGACAAAATAATCTACATATGGGAACAGGGCTTCGAAACAAATGCGGTAGTCCTCTTCAGCTTTTTCGTTTGGTGTGACTTTGTTTTTACCGATGTTCCCACCGATAATGATATTTACTTTCTTCTTTTTTTTGAGATTTTCAATGGCCACTTCTACTCCTTCGTTATTGAATCCCATGCGGTTGATAATACCTTGATCATCTTTTACGCGAAACAGACGGGGTTTATCATTTCCTGGTTGACCTTTAGGTGTGATGGTCCCAATCTCAATAAAACCGAAGCCACAATAGAACATATCATTGTACATGGAAGCATTTTTATCAAAACCAGCGGCTAGTCCAACGGGATTTTTAAAGGTTAAACCGGCCACAGTTCTCTCGAGTCTCTTGTCAGATACGAAGTATAGTTTCTTGAAAAGCCATTTCCCTCCGGGAATTTTAAGCGTAAAGTTGATTAATCCTGTTGTGAAATAGTGGATCTTTTCAGGATCGAAACGAAATAATATGCTGCGAAGGATGCCGTACATTCTTTTTACGCAAAATTAATACACTCCTTCAAACGAAAGGTGTTAGAATGGAAAAATTGAAAAGAATTTTAGAATTTGTAACGACCGCCACCTTTAAATTTCGGTTTACGACCGAATTTATAGTTCGTCGGTTTGTAAGTCAAGTTACGGTATATCACAATATTTGCCGTTACATAACTGTCGCGATTGTCGTCGCCTCTTTGCTGTCCTTCGCTGAACCAATACTGGTTCTGTACGGAAGGGTTTGATAAGTATGCTGCATCAGCGCCATAGGCTGCTTCAATTTCATCGCGGTTGTAATAAACACCAGAAACGTCATCGATGTAATCAGAGAAAGTGAAAACATATGAAACCTCGAAACCGATTCTATATACTTTGTCAATTCCCCAACGGAAACCAACTCCAAGCGGTATGGAAAGTGTGAACGGTTGGTAATCTTTTGGTCCACCATCTAAACCTTGACCTTCCGTATTCAAATCGGCAAGATTAACCCATGAACCATTTAATTTAGCCTGTGGATTGAAGTAGCTCGCACCAATTCCAGCAAAAAGATAAAATTGATTGTTTCTTTCTTTCGCTGAGCGTATACCAGGAATATTGTATCGACTTCCAAATTGCTCGTATGTATACAGAAGCCATTCCATACGCTGTGAAACTGTGACGATAGGGGAACGGAAGCTAAGGTTGCGTGAGTTTCTGACGATCTCTTCAGTGTTGGCATCTGACCCTCTTAAAAGCCCACCAGAAACGCTAAAAGTAGTTGCCCAGTGTGGTTTGAAACGGTATCTATAGCCAATAATACCTCCAATTGAAGTGGCTTGAATGTCTAAATCTACAGGGCTAAAGTCAGTTCCAATTTGATTTCGCCCTCCCAAATCACCTAAGAAGTTGGTGCCTCCAACACCAATAATAAATTCTTTTTTGTTCAAGGACCAATTTCTTTGGCTATTAAAGTTGGTATGCTGAGCGTCAGCCTCGTTCACAAGTGAAAGGCCTAGCAGACAGATAAATATTAAAAGTATTCTCATTTTCTTAATTCAAACAAAAATAGAGAAAGTTTCCACTATTTTCAAAGATAATTGGTCAAATCATCAAATTGGAGTTGTTTAAAACTCAATTTGTTGGAAGCAAAACTCTTCTCCAGTTTGAGCACTTTGGGTGACAATCTCAGTCGGACTGCGCCTTATGATCTCAAATACTATACGATCTTCAAGGCTGTTTGGTTTTTGAAACCGGAAAAATTCTTTGTTATTTCTTTGATAAATTTTTGAGTAAAACAAGTTTTGGCTGTTCAAATAGCTTCGAAACCAGTTTTCTACTTCGTCCTCCTGAATTGTCAGGTTCACCAAATAGAACTTTTCGGCCTTTTTGTATAAATACCAAAATTTTGCACTGGGATTCGTGCAACGGTAAACTGTTTGTTCCAGTTTTACTAATCGTATGGTGTCTGACTGCGCGAAAAGGTGAGCCGAACAAAAGAAGAAAATAAGAAATAGAAATTTAGTCTTCACGTTTAATGGGTACTAAGTTCATGGCTGTTAAATGCAAAACCTTGTAATTATGATGTGAAATGGCTTTAATATTAGTAAAGAAAATCATCTGATTCATACCATAAATTCCTATTTCTGTACAAATGCTATCGGGAATGTTGTGACCGTGTATTTTTACATTTCTCGTTCCTTTCTTGCCTAAGTAGCTCATTTCGAATGAAATAATGGTGCATTCTTCTTTCGATAGCATCCCAGCTGAATCGCATAATTTCCAATATTCGATATCTCCCGTTTGGGTATTAGCAATCATCGGGTGGTAATTGTACGCCTTAACTAAGCGGACTGTATCCGTTTGACCAAAAATGCAAAATGGAAGCAGTAGACTAAGTAGTAACAGTGTTTTCATTGACTATCTTTTGGATTTCTTCTAGATTCACATCTTTTCGACTGATACGTTTAAGGTTCACCGTCGAATTCTCCAATGGATCTTCATTGATATTCTGTTTGAAATATAAGTCGCCGTTCTTGTCCACTAGAATAAGAGTGCTTTTATTGTCACTCCATGACAAATCATCAAGATTCCTGCCAAATCGATGGCCAAACGAAAAACGTGTATTTCTTTTTCTGTCAAATACATAGGCATAAGCCGTTTGTATAGCAACTCCTGCAGCAGTTAAACAAATAACGGGAGCTTTGAATACTTTGGGATAAGGAATAGGTCTGTCGCAATTAAAGAGTCCAAAACCGCTAGTTAAGAAGTTTGCTCGACCCACATTATTTGAGGTGGTCGCTGCGGCAACATCACCCGAAATTTTACCAGCCACATTTCTTTTAGCCAAAGATTCTGCGTTTGAGGACGAGGGCGCGTCATTCAATTTAGACATGATGTCATCCACATTCTTTTCAAACTTCAATTTCAGTTGCTTCTCTCGCGCTTCTAAGTCCGATTTTTCTTTTGCTAATTCGGCTAGTTTGTTTTGTTTCTTCTTCTCGGTTTGTTTTAATTTTGCTTCCAATTGAGCCAAACTAGCCCCTTTCAGAACTGGGCGAACAGGAACTGAGTAGGTGTCTCGCATGTTTTTGAAGGTTACGATATAGTTACCTGATCTTTTGGAAACAGACATGTCATTCCACGATTTTGAAGATGCATACCTGATCGAGTATTCGAACTTCTTCATGTTTTCTGCCGTGCGAACTTCGGGCAACAGATACTCAAATTCGATATCCTTGTACTCTTCTAGTTCTGGAAAAGCCTTGGAATCAAAGTCAACAATTAGTTTACGTGCGTTTTTAGTCGGGATTAATTCTTGACTTTCATTGCTTTGACTTACAGCAGCTATCTTTTTTTCGCAAATTTCAATTTTCTCCTGAACCGCTTTAATTTCAGGATGGTTTGAGGTCCTTTTTTGCTTAGAATAGCCATTTTGAGTATTATTCGCAACAAATTCACAAGGATAATCCGTCCATTCTCCTGTTTTGTCATTCAAGGACCAAAAAGAAAAGTCATCTCCTGAATTGTACAAAGCCATATCTACTTGGATAGGTAATTCAGGATTAATTGCAACGGTTTTTCCGTTCTGACTACCTCTGATTTCTATCATTCCACCAGACTCAAAGGCTTCTTTTTTACCGTAGTCCATT
>CBFIBY010000118.1:0-8594 GCA_965660955.1 Crocinitomicaceae bacterium
CGGTTTTCTATTTTGACATCCTTTCTTTTTCGGATGAAGTCATCACAGGGAATACCAACGATATGATCCTCAATTAAAGTATCCTTATGAACGATATAATAGACTTTGTCTGGAGAGAATATCTGCTCCAATTCAAGTCCGTAAATCCGCGATGCATCCGCCTGCTTCACATAAAAATAATCGTGATTATCATTTACCTCATTCAACACTTTTATACGGAAGGGTTTTGAGTTACCAAAGGAGCAAAAATCGATGCTTTCAATAACTAAATCAGGTATTTCATCTCCTTCTGAGATAAGCAATTGATAAATGCGTAGAAGCGCTTCTTGAAAAAAAGCGATTTCATCTCGACGGTATAAAACCGAATACCAAAGTGTGTTTTTTCCATCCTTGTCCATAATTGGAATGAGATCGTCAAATCGCAACAAATCTTCGTAGGTTAAAGGCAACTCTTCAAGTCGTGAGTATTGTTTCAGGTGTTCCCTTAATGGTCCCTTTATTTTATAAAAAGGCTTTTTGTTTTCTATCTCGATGAAATCTGTTTTTGGCATGTATTGCTTTAATGTATGGGTAAGGATTGAATTTTTTGCTACGCTTTTTAATATAGTCTTTTTAATTGAGGTGAATGGTTTAATAATAGGATCCCATTTACCTAATAGAATTACTTATATCACACCGAATATACAAAAGTAAATGGTTAAATTTTATCCTTTAAATTTTGCTTTTGAATACTAATAATTTGAGTACCTTTTGGCTGTGGAATTTAACTTTCAAATATCCAGATCGGATCGAAATAAACGGAACGAACATGCTTCGCGAGTTATCCTGTTTACGGGATTGTCGGGCGCTGGTAAATCTACTTTGTCAAACCATCTTGAAAAAAAACTATTTGAAATGGGTATGATGACGTATGTTTTGGATGGAGATAATATTCGAAGTGGAATAAACAAAGAATTGACTTTTTCATCGGCCGATAGAGTTGAAAATATTCGTAGAGTTGCGGAAATATCGAAGTTATTTGTCGATGCGGGTCATGTCGTACTCGTGTGCCTTATTTCACCTTATGAAAAAAGCCGAAATCAGATGAAGGAGATTGTTGGGGCAGAAGATTTTATTGAAGTGTTTGTGAATGCTTCGCTCCAAGAATGCGAAAAACGGGATACAAAAGGTTTGTATGAAAAAGCCAGAAAAGGAATCATTAAATCTTTTACAGGCATTTCTGATCGTTATGAAGAGCCGAAGAATCCTTCTTTGGAAATTAAAACGGATGAATTATCGATTGATGAATCGGTTCAAATTTTATTGGATTTTATTTTACCGAAATTGAAATTACGTGAATAAGAATCGATTAAATTATCTGGACGAACTTGAAGCAGAAGCTATCTTTGTAATAAGGGAAGTTCGGGCAAAATTCAAGAATCCTGTCATTCTATTTTCAGGAGGGAAAGACTCTATCGTTTTGACGCACCTGGCAAAAAAAGCGTTCTATCCGACACAAGTTCCACTTCAACTTTTACATATTGACACCGGACATAACTTTCCCGAAACTATTGAATTTCGAGATCGACTTGTGGAACGCGATAACTGGAATATCCTTGTCGGCTCTGTGGAACAGTCCATACAAGAAGGGAAAGTGCAAGAAGAAAAAGGAAAAGATGCTTCGAGAAATGTATTACAAACCAGGACTTTATTGGATACAATTTTTGCTAGAAATATTGATTGTGCCATCGGAGGAGCGCGTCGGGATGAAGAAAAGTCACGAGCGAAAGAACGTTTTTTTTCTCATCGGAACAAGCAAGGACAATGGGATCCCAAAAATCAACGTCCTGAATTGTGGAATCTATTCAATGGTAAACATCATAAGAATGAACATTTTCGTGTATTTCCGATTAGCAATTGGACAGAATTGGATATTTGGAATTACATCCGACGCGAAAACATTGAAGTACCCTCTTTGTATTTTTCACATAAGAGAGAGGTGGTTTGGAGAAATGAAACGTGGATTCCCGTTTCGCCTTTTATTGCATTGGAAAACAACGAAGTAGTCCACCAAAAAAGAATTCGCTTTAGAACATTGGGTGATATCACCATTACGGGCGGAATTGAATCGGAGGCTGATTCAATTGACGAGATTATCAGAGAACTCGACTCCATTGGTGTTTCTGAAAGAGGAAATCGAGCAGACGACAAACGCTCTGAAGCCGCTATGGAAAACCGAAAACGAACTGGTTATTTTTAGTACGATGGTGAAAGACAAATATTTATTGCGCCTGACAACAGCCGGCAGCGTTGATGATGGTAAAAGCACTTTAATCGGAAGATTATTGCTTGACTCTGGATCCTTGTATCAAGATCAGATAAAATCTATTGAGAACATATACTTGGGAAAAGAAACAAGTAAAGTTGACCTAGCGCTTTTTACAGATGGTTTGAAAGAAGAAAGAGAACTAGGCATAACGATTGATGTGGCCTATCGCTACTTTGAAACGCCCAAATGCAAATTCATACTAGCCGATTCTCCCGGACATTTAGAATTCACAAGAAATATGATCACAGCGGCTTCGACCTGTGATGTGGCCGTCCTGTTAGTCGATGCACAAGCTGGGATAACTGAACAAACAAGAAGGCATGCCTATTTGACTTCGCTTTTGAATATCAACACCTTGATTATTTGCGTCAATAAAATGGATTTAATTGGATGGGAGGAAGACGCTTATTCAAAGATTGTCCGCGATATCAATGACTTTTTAAAGGAAATGGAGTTCGAAGAGGTCGTGTTTATACCTGTTTCGGCATTGAATGGGGATAATGTTGTAAAGGCGTCAACACATGTAAGTTGGTACAAAGGTTTGCCGCTTCTTCAGGTGCTTGAGAACGTTCAAGTACATCGCGCAGCGGAAAAGGATGTAAATCGACTTCCCATTCAATTGGTACTTGAAGGCAACATTATTACTGGGAAAATTGCACAAGGACTCTTCCAAGTGAATGATGCCGTCGAGATTATGCCTTCAGGAATGAAAACTCGCATAAAATCACTGCGCGTAGGAGACAAAAATCTGAAAGAGGCATCAACAGGAATGTCAATAACGATGGGTTTGGAGGGTGATGTTTCGGTACAACGAGGAGAGGTTGTTTTAAAATCAACAGATCGCTCGGAAATAAGAAAAACGCTTGATGTAAGACTCTGTTGGTTAGGCGATAAGCCAGCTAAGCTATCCACGAAATATAGTATGCATCATGCTACAAATGAAGTTTTCGCGAGTATAGAGAATATCTCAAATGAGGTGGATATGATTTCATTTCAAATGAATACTGATAAATCAGAAACTGGCGCGAATGCAATTGTTAATGCGCAAATTCAAACAGAAGCGCCCTTGGTTTTTGATTCTTATTCAAAGAATAGAGTCATGGGAAGTTTTATTCTAGTGGATTGTTCTTCGAACGAGACAGTGGCCGCCGGAATTATTCTATAATTTCTGCAGTTTATGTTTCGATTGCTGTCCATTGGTATGTGTACAATTCACAATGTAAACACCGGGTTCAATAGCACTTGCATCAAAACCTGCATTTGGTTTGTCAACCGAAAGAACAACTTGTCCAGCAAGATTTACAAATTCAACTTGTACCACATCGAGATCAAAATTGAAATTAACTATGTCCGAAAACGGGTTGGGGTCAATTGAACCAACTATCTCAATTTCATCGAGTGAAGTGGTGGGGTCCGTATTTTCAAAGTATTGGAAAACACCATAATATTCACAAACCATCAAGTCTAGATCACCGTCATTGTCCAAATCAGCAAGTGCTGGAAAAGCAAAATAATAGGTTGGTGATAATCCAAATGGATTTGTTACTTGAGCGGCAAAGCTCGGATTAGTGGCAGACCCTGTATTTTCGAAGTAAGCCAAGTTTCCGTAGTATTCACCAGCAAGAAGGTCTAAATCGCCATCTTGGTCTAAATCTCCAAATTCAGGAAAAGCCAATTGACTGGTGGCTGCTAGGCCAAAAGGATTTTGAACAGACGTGGCAAAGCTAGGTGCAGTGCCTGTGCCCACATTTTCAAAATATTGAAGATTTCCGTAATACTCACCTACGATAAGATCCATATCTCCGTCGGCATCTAAATCTGCAAAATCAGGAAAAGCCAAATAATAGGTAGCGGATAAACCAAACGGTTCCAAAACCCCTGCTGCAAAAGAAGGAGCTGTGGCAGTCCCTATATTTTCATGATACATCAACGCACCATAATACTGTCCTAACAAAAGATCCAAATCACCATCTCCATCGAGATCGGTAAGTGCCGGCATGTCGTATTCTGGCGAAGAAGTAAGGCCAAATGGTTCTGGAACGGCTGCTGCATATACGGGTGCTGATGCAGTACCGGTATTTTCATGGTAAACAAGTCCGCCATAGTAAGCTCCGGCTAAAATATCCATGTCACCATCGCCATCCAAGTCGGCGAATTCAGGAAATTGTATGTACGAAAGTTGAGGAACTAAGCCAAATGGATTTGTAATAGGAGCACTAAAAACCTGTGCTTGAGAGGTTGTTGCAAAGCCAAAAACTACGGCAAATGCGCCTAATATTTTTTTAAGTTGGTGTTTGGGAACAAAACCGGCTAACTCTTGAAGTAAAAATTTGATTCTCAGTTTTATGCGATGAATAACTCCAGGCGATTGATCCGAAGCATCCATTTTTATTTTCAGTTCTTCAACTGTTCTTGCGAGTAACCTCGTTTTTCTGGAGTAAGCTGTTTTGTTCATACGACCAATTTACAGAATAAATTCCAATTTAGTACATTATTTTTTTAGCGCCCAAAATGTTGAATCAGGTGTGGTTACACCTTCTTTGTATTCAGGACGAATCGTATTCATTATATTCGGCCTTGATTTACCAGGAAGGACATGTACGTCGTAGATTTCGTCTAAAGAAGTTTGATAGGTGATTTTGCCAGCTATACTTCCAGTAGGCAAATGCACAATCATTATTCCAGCCTCATTCGCTTTCAAATTTAATTTGGCAAATGTGGACGAATTTTCACGTAGCTTCGATAATCCAATGAACAGATAATCTTGGTGCAAGTCCATTCCACGAACAAAACCATCCAGTTTCACAATCACTTCGAAAGTTCCATTTTCCTTATTTACTTTTATCAATTCCCCAGTGGCGGAAAGTAAAGTATAAAGTTCACCATTAAAAATTCGAGGCGTATGTGGCATAGCCAATCCATCGATAATAATTTCATCGGTATCCACATCAATAATTACTCCTCCTGTGGTTACGGTTTCTCTCCAACTTTGAAGAGAATTTCCTTGCCCAAATGCAGTGACATATTTAGGTTTCCCATCCAACATCGCCATTCCGTTCAAATGACATCTATCTTCAGCCACCACTTTATCTATAAATTTCGGTTGCCAAATTGGGGTGAAATTGTAATCATCATCTAATTTAATCAGACTAGAAAATAAGGTGTTTACACCATAAAGTACGTTGTTTAATCCAAAGTTTAAATCGTGAATATCCAATGTCCCGGTATGATAAGTAAGTCGGGGCATGTAGAGTGCATCGTACTTATTTGGTGATTTTGGATAGTGCTTCGCTAAGTCTTTCGAGTTTGCGAATACGATTACTTCATCTTTACAGGCTACGGCCAATTTGTCCTTATCGTAGTCATGCGCAATACCCATCGGTTTTTCAAATGTTCTGGGCAGCTGAATGATTTTACTCTCGTTGAGTGCAGAGATGAAGACGAGTTTTCCTGCTTGATAAGTCGAAATCGCAAGTGTACAATTCAGCCGTTGCAATAATTCCGGTACTTGTGCTGAATAGGTGCACGAAAAAGGAGCCAAGGCCTGTGTTTGTTTATTTGCCGACATATTTTTAAGCTGTTGTGAATCTATGATTTGCGAAGTAATCGTCAAAATCTATAGAGATTCTTAGTGATTTCTACTGCGTCCGACAACCGTGTCCAATGCAGCTTTTAGTTTTTTTGTTGCTCCAGAAACAGCTTGTTTTACGTTGGCTCCGTTGTGTGTGGTCGCAATAGGTTGTCGTCCTTCTAGGCGAGCCTCCAATGTGCAATGAATGTCATTTATCCCGTCTTTTTTACCGTTTTCATCCTTCAAGTGGACTTCCACTCGTGTGATATGAGAATGAAATCTATCCAAATCTTTGGCTATTTGTCCTGAGAAGAATTCTTCCTGTCTTTCTTCCCCGCTTATTGTCTTGTCTGTATTGTATTGTATATCCATTATTGTGTTGATTAATCTGATTTGTAATTCGCTCAATGCATTAATTTTTGCGCTATTCAAGAACGTGATGTTAAGATACAAGTATTCTCTGAATCATTAATAGGCTTGGCCGATCTATTTGTTATAAATTGTTAGGAAAGGATTACAATTTAAAATTTTTGAGTGTCCATTCACAAAAAAAAGCCCTCCTGAAAATCAGGAAGGCTTTAATATTTATAGAATTAGACAATTATTCATTGTTCATTATCCCAGTACTTCAGCTACTTTATCTGCTGCTTCTTGCAACAATACCACAGAGTGAACATCCAATCCTGAATTATCAATCAACTCTTTTGCTTCTGCCGCATTGGTTCCTTGCAAACGAACTATTAAAGGTACTGGGAAGTTCCCCATGTTTTTATAGGCGTCAACAACTCCTTGTGCTACGCGGTCACATCGAACGATACCTCCAAAAATGTTGATCAATATTGCTTTTACGTTTTTGTCTTTTAAGATGATGTGGAATGCTTTTTCAACACGTTCAGCATCGGCTGTTCCTCCAACATCCAAGAAGTTTGCTGGGTTCCCACCTGACAGTTTGATAATATCCATCGTTGCCATGGCAAGTCCAGCTCCATTCACCATACATCCAACATTTCCATCCAATTTCACGAAGTTCAATCCGGCTTCATCCGCCTCAACCTCTGTTGGGTCTTCTTCAGTTTTGTCGCGCATAGCTGCGTAATCTGGGTGACGGAATAAAGCGTTGTCATCCAAAGTTACTTTTGCATCTACAGCAATAATTTTTTCATCTGATGTTTTCAAAACAGGGTTGATTTCAAACATAGAAGCATCACATCCTTCGTAAGCTGCATAAAGAGCTGCAACGAATTTTGTCATTTGTTTGAATGCCATTCCGCTCAAACCTAAATTGAAAGCAATTTTTCTTGTTTGGAATCCTTGAATCCCAACGCGTGGATCGATAAATTCTTTATGAATCAAGTGTGGTGTATGTTCAGCTACGTGCTCAATGTCCATTCCACCTTCTGTTGAATAAACGATTACGTTTCTACCTTGCTCTCTGTCCAAAAGAACAGACATGTAAAATTCGTTTGTTTCTGTTTCACCCGGGTAATAAACATCCTCTGCCAACAAAACTTTATTGACCATTTTACCAACACCATTTGTTTGCGCTGTTTCCAAGTGACCACCAAGGATACCTTTTACAGTTTCTTCCACTTTGTCGATTCCTTTTGCCAATACAACTCCATGAGATCCTGTTTCTTCTACAGTTCCTTTACCACGACCACCGGCGTGAATCTGAGCTTTAACGACATACCATTCAGTACCCGTTTCTTCTGTTAATTGTTTCGCTTTCGAAACTGCTTCTTCGATTTTATCAACTACAACGCCTCTCTGAATTGCTACGCCATATTTGCTTAAAATTGATTTTCCTTGATATTCGTGTAAGTTCATGTGTTGTTTTTTTGGACGGTCAAAAGTAGTGACTATTTTCAGTAAATGAAAGCAGGAATAGGACTTATTTTAATGGTCATTAACTTTACCTAAAACAAGATGTAATTGACGACAAATATTCGTTTGTAATACCGCATTTTGGAGAGTGTTGAAATACCAAAGACTGACATGTTCTCAAAATATTAACTACTTTCGGAGGACTCATTATTTCCAAATATTCGTATTCGATAAAGCCCATGAAAACCTCCATCGTTTTTAGATACAAAAATACATTGCTTATCCTTCTGCTTTTTAGCTGCTCAGACTTGCTTGCACAGACCGAAAAGGCAGAACCGACTTCCAGAGAAATTATTGCAAACCAAGCTGAATTACTAAAAGAGAATGAAGATAGCTTGCGTTCTTTGCAAAAACAAGTGCGTCAGTTGAAAAATGATAAGATCATTTTGAGTGGTGACATGAAAAAGCAAGGTTTCAAGTTTGTCTCCTTGAGGGAAGAAGCCAGTAGACAAAAAACCTTTGTGACCCTACTGGTAGTTGCTATATTATTGAGCTTAGCATTTGTGTGGACCTTGATTCGATCGACTCGCTCGAAACAACGATTGTTGAATTTGTTGCAAGAAGAAAAAGTTCAAGTATCCATTCAAAAGGAGCTGGTGTCTGCCCAAAAGGAACAAACAGAAAAAGCGCTTCTCGATCTAAAAGACAGTATTCGTTATGCCATGCGAATTCAAAATGCGGTTTTAACGGATTCAGCTCGTATTTCCGAAATGTTGGGTAGTTCATTTTTTATCTTTTTTAAGCCAAAGGACATTGTTTCGGGTGACTTTTATTTCGTAGAAAAAAAGGAGGATTGGTTCATAGCTGCTGTTGCTGATTGCACGGGTCATG
>CBFIBY010000119.1:0-8380 GCA_965660955.1 Crocinitomicaceae bacterium
ATTCATTAGGAGTCATCAACCAACCGAACAATTCAGGAACGAGTTGTGGATACGTCGAGAATGCAGTTTCGTTGGGTCCCACTGCAAAAAGCGGTGGTGGATTGCCTAATTCGGGAAACCTATTTTGGGATCAAACAGCGGCAAATATTCTCGACTGTGCTGTGCTAAACGAAAGAAGTCAGCACAATGGATGCGGAGGGATCGAAATCGTACCCAATCCAACCAATGGTCCTATTTCCATAAAAACGATAGGGCAGAAAATAACATCCATAACGGTCTTTGATATAGCGGGAAGGCTTGTCGTGTCGAAGTCGAGTATTGATAGCTTTAATTTGGATATGGATGAATTGCAACACTTAAATGTAGGCACCTATATTGTTCGAGTAGCGCATGGAGAATGTGTTGACGAAAGGAAGATTGTTGTGATGCCGTAAGGATTATTTTAGCCCATCCTGAAAACATAGTTTGGACCGGTCGAATCACTTCAGAAAGTTCTGTTTCGGAAATGGCGCTCCTTTCAATTCTAATAAACCTAATTGTTGTTTTTTGTGCAGCAGTTCAATTGGGATACCTAAAAAATAAGACATCAATCGCAATTACAGAAAAAATACTTCCATTTGTATTTTGGTGGTTAGTTGGAAATACTATTGCCAATCTATTCTCAAAATCAATGTTTGAAATCTACGTTTTTACTCCAATTCTTATAATTTTAACTATTTGCTTTTATAGAATAAAGATTCAGAAAGCGTCAAAAAAAAACTATAAGCAATAAAAAAGCGGAACTCATTACGAGTTCCGCTTTTTCGTGTAGTATGAGGGTTGATTAGTCTCCTCTCATGAACTATGGTAGGGCATTCAGCGCAGTAGTTAGTTGTGCGGATGTCATTTGTGTCAATGTGGGTAGTACCTCCACGTGATTGTTGACGATAGTCGCTGGAACAATCGATACTTGTGGACTACCATTTATCATTGCGATAGCTACGAAATGAACTTGTTGTCCAATCGGTAAAGTATAGTTGGGCGCTGTCGTGAAGTTTCCACCTGAGAAACCGTACATATTACAAATCGTATTCAAACCATCGAATGAAACGAAAAGAAGTAAGTTACTGTTGTTAAATCCAGTTGGGGGTGTCGCTTGAACAACCGTCTGTGGACTTGTGCTGTTCATGAAGTAATCACAATTCACCCAATTGATTGAATCTGACCAGAAAGAATATTGATTTCCCTGTCCGCCAAATTGAGCTGAATCAGCAGGATTCCAGACCAAAGTATCGGGATCGTTTTCTCCTTCACCGTAGAATAAAGTCATGTTTGGATCAACCACACCTCCCATTGCTGGAACTTGTGCAGAATAACCCATTCCTGGCGCTAAATCCAACAGTTGTCCGTTTTGCTTAGCAGTCAATTTATATTCTCCACCCGAAATGAGAGGTTTTACGGTATTGTCCCATTGACGTCCCATTGTAGCGGCGTTCATCAAAATCATGTCGGTTTTGTTGTAGATTTCCACCAACTCAATTTGTATGTTTCCTGTCACTGCCGCTCCAGATTGCGTTACGAAAGAGTTTGCGCTGAATGAAACAACTGTTCCTTGCGCTCCAGTAACAGTAATTGCAGCGTCTTCATCAACAGTGAATGATTGAGTCGCATTCGCCAAATTAGCCGCTAAATAATTTTGTAAATCTGTCATACTAGCCGCTGGTCCGGGTTGCGGATTGGGTTGCGTGACAGGCACTGTTGTCGTATCTTCTTTTTTCTTACATGCCGTAAAAGCCAAGGCTCCGGCCAATGCAAGTAAACTGATTTTTAGTGTAAAGTTCATTTGTTAAAGTTTTAGAGTGTGATAATAGAAACGCAGTAGCTTTTGAATTAGGGGGGGGGAAGATTAAAAAAAAAATGAATTCGCCATAAATAAAAGGAACAGCTTGATTTCGGGAAGAAACAATTATGTATATTTATTTTTTTATAAACCTATTTCATAATTACCACTGCAATGAGTACAAATCTTGAAGAAATAAGAGCGATGGAACGGGACGTTATGCGCCGTGAAATCAACATTGAAGACCCGAGCGAATGTTTCTATTGTAAATCGAAAGGTTTATCGACGGAGAACAAGTTTTGTCCCAACTGTCGATTTCCTCAAGGTGGAACCGAGCTTGAACAGAAAAATTTTTTCATTGGAATGGCAAAGAAACGTTTTCAGATAAAAGACAATCAAAAACAGGTTAATCGCGCGAAAATCATCTTGTTCGTTTTAGCAGGACTAAACTTCATAGCCGCCTTGTATTATTTAAAAACGGAATTATATCAACCCATTTTACTCTTTAGTGTTCAATTAATTGTTGCCCTCATATATTTTGGCTTAGGCTTATGGTGCAAAACAAAACCATTCTTAGCCATAACGATTGGATTGAGTTTTTATCTCTTTCTTATTGCAGCTATGGCAATCGTAGAACCTGCATCCATTATAAGTGGATTTATTTTAAAAATACTGATAATTGGTGCCTTTATTTATGCCATTAAAGGAGTTAAAGAGGCAGAGAAAATAGAGAAGGAACTTGAAACTTTGAAAACAGCGAACGACTTTACAGCGCAAGATGATCTGTCAGAAATGCCAAATTGATGTCCATGAAGGTTCGCAATTCTGTGCGAATTGTGGTACCAAACTCGTTGCAGATAATGCGGTCGATTTCAATAAACCCTTGCAGAAAGTTTTTTGGATTTTTGTCGTTCTTCTTTTGTATATCGTCATTATCAATTGGATAGAATACGATATCAATTACACAAACACCCTTATTGTCGATACCATTTTTGCCGTGATTATAGTCGGGATGACTCTTTTCGACTCGAAGACTTACGTACCCTTGATTAAGTTTCCCAAATTTGATCTGAAGCTATTGGGGTTAATTGTGTTTCTAACTCCAATTTTCGCGTATGGCGTGCACATTTCAGTCGATTATCTCAATGCTGAACTATTGGATATGTATGTACCAAATATGCTCAATGGTTATACCGATTCCCCTGCTCCATTTACCATCGCCCTTATTTCTGTGGCCCTCTTCCCTGCCCTATTTGAAGAACTGGCCTTTCGAGGAATCGTATTTCATGAATTTAGTAAAATCAGCCGTGTCCAAGGAGCAATAATCGTTTCAGCGGTGCTTTTTACTTTGTTGCATTTGTCCATATTCTCTATTTTCTGGATCCTCCCCATGGGCCTTTTAACGGCTTGGATACGATTCAAAAAGGAAACGTTGTGGTATGGTATCATTCTTCACTTTTTACACAACGGGACTATCGTTCTGATTGAGTATTATAATTTCTCCGACGTAATAAATTTCAATTAAAAAAGAGCAAACGCCTAAACGCCTGCTCTTCTTCCTCTTTTGGTCTACGACCGGATTAGAATCCTATATTGCCGAGTGCGTTTCCGCTAAACGTGTTATTTCCATCATCGATCAATGTACAAGAAGCATCATCATAATGAACCCCCCATCGTGCGCTATTCATAAATGAAGAGTTTCCTATTCTCACGGTTGCGTTTGTCCAAAGTGTCAGCATTCCGATATACGTTCCGTTGCCACCGCCATATTCAAATTCGCAATGTTCGAATCGGTTTAATGGACTGTTCGTTGCATAAAAATTGACACATTCCCATGAACCTGGTGTTGCCGAAGGACCGAAAAATCTAATTTTCTCTGTTGGCGTCCCAACACAATTTAGCGACCCGTTGGTCCCGATTTCGATTTTAGAACCTGCTGCAATTCGAAATCTTGTTCCCGGTTCAACCGTTACGTCAGTTGCTATACTCAATGTGCCATTTATTTTATAAGCAAAATTCGATTTGTTCCAGGTTATTGGTGTTTGCAATTGAGATGAGCCCACGTTTATCATTTCGTTTCCATTTCCAGCGCCTGTATTGCTTGATTCCACTTTATGAATCATTCTAGAATTTATATCCATTGGATATAATGCACACAAAGAGAGGTCGCAGTTAGAAATTCCGCCCAATTGACTGTTATTGTTTTCAGTTTTTATACCATTAGAAGAACTCAAATGAATGTTACAATTATCGATTGTTGCATATCCCTGAAACCCGATAAACACCATTCCGTCATATGTAGTTCCACTACCACCACCAGATACATTGGTGTGAATCAATTTATTGTCTACATTATTCGTAGAGAAATGAATACTTGCCCATTGTCCTGTACCTAGGGCAGTTTCACCTTTTATGGTGATTTTCTCTGTCGCCGTTCCAACACATTTAAAGGAACCGTTGGTCTGAACATGAATTTTAGAACCGTTCTTCATTTGAATAAAAACACCCGGTTCTACCACAACGTCTGCTTTAATGAAAAATGTATTTGAAACGCAGTAATCGGGAACATTAGGGTCCGCGATATGGTTCGTCAATGTTAAAGCTGAAGTTTGATTACCCGTTAACTCAATACAGCCAGGTGATTCACTAGTCGTTGGAGCCGGATCATCTTTTTTACAGCTTGTAAATGCGAAACTCAGTATTGCAACTGAGAATAAAATCTTTCTTGTCTTCATTTTGTTTGTTGTTAATTACTAATTCGATCAATCGTATGATGGAAGAGTACCATCCTTTCGACATGACAAAGTTGCGTCAACATACTCCTGAATTATACAGGGGAACTTCTAAAAATGAAACCAAGGGTAAACCCTGATAAAGAAAAATTATTGGAAGACGAATCCTTTTAAAATGGACTCGCGGACAAGACTAGCGACGTTTTTCACTTGAAATTTTAGTAATAAATTTGATCGATACGTTTCGACTGTTTTGTCAGAAATAAACAACTTCTCTGCGATTTCTTTGGTGGAAAGTCCAGCTTGAATTTGCTCGAGTACTTCTTTTTCTCGTCGTGTTAATTGAATATCACCTGTCGAATCCTGTTTGCCAAACAGCGAAGCAAACAACTTCTTTTCCAAGTCTTTCGATACATATTGTTTGTCTGCAAGAACAGCATCAACAGCATCAATCAATTCGGAAAGCGGAGCCGATTTGGCAACGTACCCTTGAAAACCGGCGGCAAGAACCGATTTGACCGTCATTTCATCCTGAAAAGAAGAAATTGCGATAGGACGAATGTCAGGTTTCATGGCAAGCACTTCTTTGATTACTTTTCGAGCATCATCTTCTCCAAATTGAACATCCAGAATGAGCACATCGAATTCTTCATTCTCCAAGGCGTGTATCAATTCCGTTTTATTCTTCGCTGTTTTTAATTCCTCCGTTCTTCCATTCGACAGAAAATTGGCAATTATTCCGCTACTGATTAATTCGTGATCGTCTCCTATGAGTATTTTCATGTCTTAAGCTTCTTATGGAATTCTAAAAATAGCTATTGTTCCTTTTCCAGGAGATGAATCCAATTCAAATTCGCCGTTCAATTGTTTTGCGCGACGATAAATACTTTCCAATCCATTTGATTCAAACTGGGTTTTCGGATCGAACCCAACACCATCATCTTCCACCAACAATTCAAACCCAATATCGTTTGATGATACTTGGACAGAAATTTCATTGGCGCTTGCATGTTTTATGGCATTCTGGATCAACTCCTGTCCTACACGATACAAAACACTCGCTTTTTCTTTAGGAATCGATTTATCATTGAGAAGAAATTGAACGGAGACTTTACATTTATCCGTGAAATTTTCGTTTACGAATAATCGTAGTGCTTCCTGAAACCCAAATTTCTCCAAGTAAATCGGCGCCAAATTGTGCGATAATCGTCTCGTATCTTCATGCGCTTGCAAAATGATTTCTTCTAGCTTTTCTTTATCCGTTTGGGGAATTTTTTCATTCGCCATAAGTTGATACCGAACGGCCGTTAAATTGGACGCTACGCCATCGTGCAATTCATGTGCAATCCGCTCTCTTTCCAACTCTTCCCCTTCAAAAACAGCTTGTAAAACTTCTGTGTGTTGTCGAGATTTCAAAAGTGCCATTCGGTTTTTATTTCTGTTTCGAATGAATAACATCCCTAAAATCAAAGCCACAATTGCCACGAATAAAAAACCAAGTATCATCAACATGTTTGATTGTTGCACTTTCTTTTCTAATAATTCATTTTTACTCGCTATCAGTTCCTTTTCTTTTTTCTCTGTGTCGTATTTTACGAGGATATCATTGATTGCTTTTTTGTTTTCAATACTGTTTTTATCCCTGAAAATATCGTGCGATTCCCGCATCATTTGATACGCTTTTTGGGGTTGGTTCGTTCCAAAGTAAGCTTCCGCTAAATTCTTTTTTATGGAATATAGCGTCGTTTGATCTCCCCCGCTATCGGCAAGTTGCAGTGCTTTTTCTCCAAATTGTAATGCCTTTGGATATTGCTTTATTCCTAGATTAGCGGCCATCAATCCTATGGAATTCAGAAGGATAAAATTTCGCTGGTTATACTTTTCACTCAATTCAATTGACGTGGAATAGTAAGTAATGGCTTCTTCGAATTTCTTTTCACTTAGTGCCACTTCACCTAAGGATAAATTGGAAACAATGGTCGCAACTAGATTTCCAGTTTTTTCAGCGTTTTTAAGCGCTATTTGACCATGCTTCTTTGCTTCCTTCATCTTGCCAATCTTAGCTTCGGAAATACTCAACACCCCAGCCATACTACTATAAAAAGGGTGTTCAGGATGGTGCTGCATTGTTTTAAATGCTTCGGAAACGTATTTATAAGCTGATTCATAATCAACTAGAGTGAAATACATATTGGCAATGTTGGAACGCAAGAGACTCGCTTGGATCTTTTCTCCTTCTTCATCGCTTATGCGCAGAGCCTTTTCAAAAAGTGCTATGGCCTTCATGGTTTCTTGTTGGTTGGCGTGAACGGAAGCGATGATATTGTAATACTTAACTTTAGCGAAAGATGAAAACGAAGTAGGCATTTTCGAGAGTGCCTTTTCAGCAGTTAATTTTGCCAAGTCGAATTGCCCCGTTTGCAGGAACAATTTAGATTCGTGAAAGCGATAAATGTCTTTAAGTTTTTTGTTCGAATTGAGCGATTGAAACAAGCTATCTTTCGATTCATCCGTTATATTGGGCATGTTTTTCGGACTAAAATAACTTGCAATTGAAGTTGAGTCGACTTCATTGGCCAGCAAGCTTGTCGCGAGGAAAACGGAAAATAGAAGTAGTGATCGTTTCAACATGGAATTCAATCTGAGTGTTTCATAGTTAACCAAAGATAACGAAAACAGCCGACTACTTTCGCAATCGGCTGTTTAACATCAATATGAGGACTTTTCTATTGTTCTATTGTTTCTTTTCAAGCATGCGTTTAGTCGCGTAAGAGCCCAAAAGTAAAATCAAAGCCATTAGGGCGCCCATTTGTTCGCCATCAGCTACGTACATATGTGCGCTTATCGCAAGACAAAGGTTAAATGTTATTCCAGCATACGCCCATTCTGTAATTTTTGGCCATTTGCGTAACAGAATAAAAACTATTCCTGCCGCTTTAGCAAAAGCCAGATGGTAGACTAACCAAGTTGGAAAATTGAGCCCAACAAGGATTTCTTGAATTTCTTCGGTTTTTGTTAAATACATTCCTACTGACATAGCAAGCATCGCACATATTAACCCAGTAAATATCCAATGGACTATTTTTAATGTTTTCGTACTCATAATTTTCTTTATTAGTTAATTACTTCTTCGGATTCGCGTATAATTCAACCTCTTCGGCAGATATTTCTTTTCCACCAAGAATGATTAGTCGTTCTGTTATATTTCGTAATTCACGAATGTTACCCGACCAATCTACTTTCTGCAATGCTTTCAAAGCGGCATCCGAAAACGTTTTTCTTGGAATACCATGATCCGAACAAATAATCGTCATGAAATATTCGGCTAGCAACGGAATATCATCGCGTCTGTCGTTCAAGGCTGGAACGTGAATCAAAATAACCGCTAAACGGTGGAATAAATCCTCTCGGAAGTTTCCTTCAGCGATTTCTTTTCGTAAATCTTTGTTGGTTGCCGCTATAACACGAGCATTTACTTTGATGTCTTTTTCACCGCCTACACGTTGAATAACATTTTCTTGCAAAGCACGTAGTACTTTCGCCTGCGCACTAGCCGACATGTCACCTATTTCATCTAAAAATATGGTCCCGCCATTGGCCAATTCAAATTTTCCTTTTTTCTGTTTGATGGCAGATGTAAAGGCACCTTTTTCGTGGCCGAACAATTCACTTTCAATCAATTCCGCGGGTATCGCAGCGCAATTCACTTCAACGAACGGCTTGTCTTTCCTATGGCTATTATCGTGCAAGGAACGAGCAACCAATTCTTTTCCTGTTCCGTTTTCTCCTGTCACCAAAACACGCGCATCGGATGGAGCAACCTTTTCAA
>CBFIBY010000120.1:0-8339 GCA_965660955.1 Crocinitomicaceae bacterium
AGACAATAACATTTCACTCATCGCTGAATCATAATCAAGCCAACCTTTTTGAGCAGCAGCATGAATCATTGCATATTCACCGCTCACATTATAGGCGGTAATCGGTGTATCGTAATTTTCTTTTAATAAATGAATAACATCGAGGTACAACGAGGCGGGTTTAACCATTAACATATCAGCACCTTCACTCACATCTAAGTCCGCTTCTAACAGGGCCTCTCGTTTGTTTGCAGGGTTCATTTGATAGCTTTTCTTGTCTCCGAATTTTGGTTGAGAATCCAAAGCATCTCTAAATGGCCCGTAGTATGCACTGGCATACTTCGCACAATATGACATAATACTTGTATCGATGAACCCGTTCAAATCCAATTCCTCTCGTATATACCCCACACGTCCATCCATCATGTCAGAAGGACCAATTATGTCAATTCCAGCTTGCGCCTGTGCTACCGACATTTTAGCTAGAATCGGTAAGGTTTCGTCGTTAATTATTTGTCCATCCCGAACAAGTCCATCGTGGCCATCCGAGCTGTACGGATCCATCGCTACATCACTCATTAATGTTACATCTGGGAATCTTTCTTTAATCGCTCTTATGGCATTTAGATAAAAATTATCCTCAGCATAACTGTAAGAGGCCACAGAATCTTTTTTGCTTTCCTCGACGGCTGGAAATAAATCAAAAATTCGAATCCCGAGTTTTTGACACGCTTCAATTTCTTTGAGTATAAGATCAACTGATAGCCTGTAAATATTTGGTAATGAATCTATTTTTTCTTTTTTGTTTTCACCATCGATTAAAAACAACGGTAAAATTAAATGATCAACAGAGAGGTGAGTTTCTTGAATCAAATCGCGAATTGGAGCAGATTTGCGGTTTCTTCTTGGCCGATTATACATGTTCAATTTTTTCTTCAAAGTTAAGTGTTTCCTCGCTTTCAAGAATTGAATGTTCATTATATTATTGATTTTTTATGGCATATACATCCAATTTGACTAATTTTAGTCACGATTAAACCAATTTCTATGCGTAAATTTTTAAATTATGCACTCCCAACTGCCTTTTTTATGGGACTGCTATTTTCTTGCGGAAACCCTGATTCCGAAGGAAATGAAATGGATGATGATTTAAGAGATCCGAATAATTCTTTGATTACCAACTTTGATAACAAAGTTTTCAGTATTCCTTCTCCCGTTCAAACGTCAATGCTCTTAAAGCAACTCGATTTGTCATTTTACCCGACAGTTCTTAGTCCCGTTGATAAAGTTTCAAGCTATTCTACAAAAGCTTCGCAAGCCTTAAATCTCGGTGTGTACGGGACTGATTTGGGGTATGTTTCTTTATATAATGAGAATATATACTCCGTGAAGTATTTGTCAGCCGTGCAAAAACTAACAGAAAAACTCGGTCTAACTGGTGCTTTTGACAAAGAGTTCCTTCAACGTTTTGAAGGACATCTGTCTGACCAAGATACCTTGATGTTGTTGGTTTCCGATGCATTCAAACGAGCGGATTTATTTCTGAAGAATTCAAACCGAAAATCAGATGCAGCTTTGATATTAGCGGGTGGATGGATTGAGTCTATGTATATCTCGAGTGAGATTAACATCCAAAAATCTACACCACGAATTGTAGAGAGAATTGGAGAACAACAATGGACATTGAATAGTATTATTGATTTATTATCTGAATACAATGATAATGGTGTAAATAACGACTTGATCAGTGACTTGAAAGATTTGCAATTCTACTTCGATAAAATTGAGTTCAAGTATACCTATAATGAGCCCACAACGGACGTTGAAAACAAAACGACAATGTTGAATCATAAATTAGAAATAAAAATAGATACTGATATTTTGAACCAGATTAGCATGAAAATTCGCTCAATCCGTTCAAACATAACCAACTAATACCCGAAACCATGAATTTTAAAATTATTTTCAGTTTATGTTTGCTTTTAACAGCAAGCTACAGCTTCACTCAAGATTGCGAGAGAATTGCAGAAGATTGCGCAGAATATCTTGATGGATCCAATGGCGATAAAAAGTTTATATCTGATGGACAAGTCTACACAGCCTTTTTGGATAGAGAAAAGGCCGAGTTTAAAACGACGCTGTACGGTGGCTCAACATATCGTATTGCGGCTAGCGCAGGTAGAAAAGAAAACTATGTGATTTTTACGGTGAAGGATTTAGATGGAAACATTTTGTATACGAATCGTAAGTATAAAAATGCTCCTTATTGGGATTTCGAAATTGCCAATACGATTCCGGTTATCATTGAAACGGAATTGGATCCTGATTTCAAAGTTACAGGTTGTGCTGTCATGTTAATAGGATTTAAGCAGTAACGATAAATGAGTGAGCGCATTCTCCGGGCGTTAATGCAACTCTTCGCAATACTTGCGAAGGTTGACTACTCTTCTACCAAAAAATCTTCGAACGAAGAGTTTGAAATAAGTGAACAGCGTAAGGTTGTAGAAGGGTTTCTATTGTCCGAGCTCAGTTCCGCAATTGTTTCTCAATATCTTGAAGTATTTGATGAGAATATTGCTACGCTTAATAGAACTCGTGTTCGAAAAGATGGAGCGATTAAGAAGGCTTCGCTCAACTCAGTTAAGATTTTACGGATTTGCTCAGAAATAAACAAAGAACTAAAGCTCATTCAGAAGAAGATTGTTCTCATCCGAATTCTGGAATTCGTTCAAATCAACCAATTTTCTTCCCAGCAGATCGCAGATTTCGTTGATACAGTAGCGGATAGTTTTAATATTCAACGAGATAATTTCAAATTACTCCAAAGCTTCGTCAATTCTGATGTTCAGCAAAAAATTGATGATCCGCGTATAGCATATGTTACCTCTCAGAATTTAAACTTTGACTTAGCCAAAACGATACCACATTCTCAACTGGATGAAGAAATTCGAATCTTACGTTTAGAGTCTTTTGGCTACATGTTTTTCAAATATTATGGTAATGATAGTCTGATATTAAATGGACAAAATGTTCCTAGAAATAGAGTGCAAATCTTCTCGAATGGAGCAAGTGTCCGCACTTCCAAGTCTTCCCATTTCTATTTCAGTGACATACTTTCACGATTTCTTAGCGATGAGATTCAGGAGAAAATCACAATGGGTGTGAATAAAGTTACATATACCTTTCCCAATGGTCAAATTGGTGTTCAAGAGACAACTTTTAATGCGCAAGGTGGCCAATTAATTGGACTAATGGGAGGTTCAGGTGCCGGAAAATCAACTTTTGTAAATGTATTAAACGGCAACCTTGCACCTACCGAAGGGCAAATATGTATCAACGGGATAGACATTCATAAAGAAAAAAAGAAATTAGAAGGTAAAATTGGTTTTATTAGTCAAGACGACCTGCTATTGGAAGAACTGACCGTTTATGAGAATCTGTTCTTCAATACGCAACTTTGTTTCAAATCATCGTCGAAGAAAGAAATACACCAGAAAGTATTAAGTATTCTTCAACAAGTTGGCTTGTATCAAGTTAAACGTCTGCGTGTTGGATCTGTTCTTGATAAATCAATCTCTGGTGGCCAACGAAAAAGGTTGAATATAGCACTGGAATTAATTCGAGAACCATCGGTTTTGTATGTGGATGAACCCACTTCTGGTCTTTCTTCTAGAGATTCTGAAAAGATAATGGATCTTTTGAAAGAGCTATCTTTGAAAGGAAAGCTGATTTATGTTGTTATTCATCAACCTTCATCCGACATTTTTAAAATGTTCGATCGATTGTTCATTATGGATGAAGGAGGATACACTATTTTTGATGGAAAGCCATCGGATGCAACGGTTTACTTCAAAGTACATGTAAATCATGTTAGCTCGGAAGAGCGTGAATGTCCCGAATGTGGGAATGTTAATCCAGAAGAAATATTTAATATCATTGAATCCAAAATTGTCGACGAATTCGGTAACTTGACATCAACACGGAAAATCTCGCCGCAAGAATGGTTTGAAAGATTTAAAAACCACGATCAAACGACATTTATTGAGTGTGAAAAAAGGGAGTTTAGTGAGCAATACGAAAAGCCGAGTCGGTGGAGTCAGTTTAAGATCTATTTACAGCGCGATTTATTAAGTAAAACTTCAAATCGTCAATACGTAATAATTAACCTTCTTGAAGCACCGATTCTTGCCATAATACTCGCATTTTTCTTAAAATATTTCGGAGGAAAATCTGGTGCAGAACCTACCTATTCCTTTTTTGAAAATGAGAATATTCCACAGTACTTATTTATATGTGTAATTGTTTCCTTGTTCCTTGGGCTTGCTGTTTCGGCGGAAGAAATTATAAAGGACAAACTATTGCTAAAGAGAGAAAGTTTTTTAAATCTCTCGCGTTCAAGCTATTTGAGTTCTAAAGTGACCATCTTGTTCATAATAAGCTTTGTTCAATCTTGGCTTTTCGTTTTGATCGGGAATTACATTTTGGAAATTCCTGGCATGTGGTGGCAATTCTTTCTTGTTTTGTTTTCTACAAGCTGCATGGCTAACCTACTAGGACTCTTAGTCTCCAGTGCTTTCAAATCAGCGAAAGTTATTTACATTTTTATTCCTTTATTGATAATCCCGCAACTCTTGTTTAGTGGTGTGATTGTAAAGTTTGACAAGCTTCACCCCTTTTTCACCTCTGAGAAAGATGTGCCTTGGGTTGGAAATATTATGACATCGAGGTGGTCGTATGAAGCTCTTGCAGTAACTCTGTTTTTGAATAACCCAAACGAAAGAAAGGTATTTAAGGATCAGGTTTCGATGGGAGAAGCTGCTTGGAAAAAAGATTACTGGATTCCAGAAATTCAACATTTAATTCGGACCACAAAATCTGAATCACAAGCGCAGTCTTCAGATAATCAGATTCTGCTTTCCGAGCTGAAGAAAGAAGAAAGTCGATGGGGGAATTTCAAATGTAAAGACTGTTTTACTTCGGGAACGGCAAATTATGAGGCGATAACAAATTATGTTGATCGGTTGAAGATTTTTTACGATCGCTCCTATAAAAAGGCTTCGGCAAAAATAGAAAAGGAAAAAAGTGATATTGGGAAAGAAGTTTACGAAGAAACGAACCGATTGTACATGAATGAGAGTTTAGAACGACTAGTAAAGAACAGCAATGAATTAGATAAAATTGAAAAGTCGAATGAAATGCTCATTCAGAAAAGCAATCCAATTTATCGAAATACTGAAAATCTGGGATTATTAGATGCACCCTTGTTTTCTCCAACCAAGAATCTATTTGGTATCCATCTTTCTACGCTTTGGGCAAATGTGATTGTTGTTTGGTTTTTTACTCTTTTACTCTTTGTTGCTTTATATTTTGATTTAGGTAGACGATTTTTAAACCTGATCAACCGCAAAAAATAAATGCCCCTGTAATCACAGAGGCATTCATAGTTTAATTTTATGGAAAGTTTTTTACATCAACATTCCACCACAAACGTTTATCGTTTGACCTGTAATGTATTTTGACATGTCAGAAGCTAAAAATATGGTCAAATTCGCCACATCTTCGGGAGTTCCTCCTCTTTTCAAAGGAATAGAATCTCTCCATTCTTGAACAACTTTCTCGTCAAGAGCGGCCGTCATTTCAGTTTCAATAAAGCCTGGAGCTATAGCATTACAGCGAATATTTCGTGATCCTAATTCTTGCGCAACTGATTTCGTGAATCCTAATAATCCAGCTTTGGATGCGGCATAATTGGCCTGACCTGCGTTTCCGCTTACACCAACTACCGAAGACATGTTAATAATACTTCCACTTCTTGCTTTAAGCATGGGGCGTTGCACTGCTTTTGTTAAATTGAATGCTGATTTAAGGTTTGTGTTAATCACTTCATCCCACTGCTCTTCAGACATTCTCATTAGCAAGGTGTCTCGCGTTATACCGGCATTATTGACTAGAGCATCAACAGTTCCAAATTCGGCGATTACATTGTCAACTAAGGTTTGTGCTTCGTCAAAATTGGCGGCATTTGATTTGAATCCTTTTACTTCTCCACCTGCGGCTGATAATTCAGCTTCCAAAGCTCTGGCCTTTTCGTCTGATGACAAGTAGGTAAAAGCAACTTTTGCTCCTTGTTTTACGCATTCTTCGGCAATGGATTTACCTATTCCTCGTGAGGCTCCGGTGATAAGAATGACTTTATCTTGTAACAATTTCATATGATTATTTTTTCAACGCTTCAAAGATAACATTATAGGTAAAACGAGAATAAATTGTTAAAATCTTAAAAAAAGAGAAAAAAGTTTTTTTAATTCAAAAGGTTTCATATCTTTGACTCGGTTTAGTTGTAAAAGGTAGGTTAGGTTTGAAAGGAGCAAGACACCAGTTTTGCTCCTTTCCATTTTTATAAAGGCCTACTAATTAAAGAAGTCCCAGCTCAGGCCAAGCCTCAAAACAAACGGTGATAAGTAATAATTCTGAAGTACCTCGGTGCTTCCTTTCATCCAGAACGACTGTATGTTTTCCCCACGCACAAAGAATCTAAATTCCTCAATTCCAAGAGAAAAAGTGCTATGCAGCGAATAAGGCTGACCTCCACTTCTATTTGTTGAATTGAGATAGAAATTATCAAGAGTTGTATTGTAGCTTAGTAATTTATAGGTTGAATTTATTTGTGGATCGACAGAAAATTGTAATTCTAATTTCTTTGCTTCGAATACTTTTTTCTTCAGCAATAAACGACCTGAGAAGATGAATTGTGGCAAATATTCAGAACCTGATTGCAATACTAAACCGGGATACCATTGGAATAAGCCAAGATCAAGATGCGCATTTACTTTAAAATATACTAGGTTTAGATTTGAAGCATCACCAATTTTCCAGATAGAATCTTTCCAAATCAGATTGTTTTGAGAATTCCAGATGCCTGCATTTGCATGAATATCGAGTTTGCCGAACGTATAATTCGCTCCAACTCCAGCGCGTAGAATCTTTTGTTTCGTTAGTGGTGTATTGTTGTAATTGATATTTTTTCCAAAGTACCCTCTTTGCAGCGGAGTTGGTAATAAGTCTGAAAAATTCAAGAATGCAGTTGCACCCTTTCGCTTATCTCCTATTCTAAATCTACTTTTAAAATCAAGTTCTTGTTTAGCACCAATGATATTCTGATAAAAATTGGCTTCAAAAGCATAATTGTTTTTTACGAGAAGGAAATTCCCTCTAAAATTGACTTCATTCGTATCGGAATTGGTTCCCGAGTTTTGAAAACGCCAGTAACGATGCGCAATCCTACCATTCAATGAAAATACCTTATTGGAGATAAAAGCTCCAACGCCATTTTCAATCCTCGCGTCTTGATACTGATCGCGCAATGAATCTAATTGGTCTTCAAGTATTCGGTTGCGCAAGGTAAATTGACTCGAAATCATCGGGCCGATCCTGGTGTTAGATGAGTCGTTGAGCAAGTTGTATTGGAGTGATAATTTTGAATTTATACCTTTTTGTACTGAACCTAATGTCGAATTTTGAACTGGCGTAAATTCCAAGCCCAAATTTGCAGCATCAATTACTGGTGTTAATGAATCATGAATACCGTTATTTAATCCTCTTTCATCTCCAGAATAACTTGCTCTCAGTGATAGATTGAAGCGTTTGTAGTCCCTGTATAATCCAATTCGTATCACATTGTATTCGTAGTAGCTATTTTGCGCGAAAACAACTCTAGAGGAAGCATCTCCAGCACTGTGTCTATCTATCGATGCGTTAATCAAGGTGTTCTTTCGTAAACTCTGTTGAAAATCGGCATGTAAATACTGCATTCCTTTAGCTCCAAATGAATATCCAAAACCGATGTGCGGCAAAGCGCTAATTACTTTTTTATCTAATAATGAAGGGAAATCAAACGATATGAGACGAGAATTAGTGCTAAAAAAATCGATAGTTGGAGTTTGAAATCGATTAGAAAAACCTGTTGAAGGCATAGTGGTGTATGGGAAACTATAGGCTAAATCAAAGGTATCTATTCTTCCGCCTGTACGATGATGAAATTTTAATGTATCAGGAATTAGAAAGTCAGAGAATTGGCCCCATCCTTGAAAATGGACCGACAGGAGTAAATAAAGAAGAATAACGCGTGTCTTCAAACGTGGAATTTGATTTTAAAAATACAAAAAAAGGGGCATCAAGCCCCTTTTCCTTCACAAAGTGAAAATGTCTTACATCTTGTTGATCATCACTTGCAAACCAGACTTTAAATTGGCCGCTTTGTTATCGTGAATAACATTGTTTTTTGCCAACTTATCAATCAATGAAGCGACATTCGTATAAGCTGCTTGTGCTTCTTTTTTGTCTGTCATCTCACGCCATGA
>CBFIBY010000121.1:0-8290 GCA_965660955.1 Crocinitomicaceae bacterium
GAGATTAGACTTTATCTGCTCATTTAATTCTAATGACTTCTCGGCTTTCTCAATTTCGGTCAAACGGGTATCATTCGACAAGGCACTTAATTCACTCATTTCGGAATTTGCCAATCGCGCCATTAACTCCTCATTCGACTCAGGGAAAGTAACTCGTAGGAGTTGGTTGTCTGAAATGTCATTTTCAATTGTTGCTTCTAACCTTTCGATCGCAGCAATTTCCGATGCGTTTTGACTCTCATTTAAACTAGCTTTTTCTTCAGCCAAATTCTGAAGGAATTCTTCGTCCAAAGCAATCATCGCATTCACATTGTTTCTTGACTGCTCACCGGCATTCAAAAGAGACTCTTTTGCACTGCTATACGTTGGATCAACTCGTTCGATAATTTCTCCTTCTTGCTCCGAGCTAGATAAATTAGCGAATGTATTAATCGGATTTGGATTCTCAATTGGATTTGTTGTTGCCAACTGATTCTCTAATTCGACCAATTCTTGACTTTTCGATTCAACAAGAGCGTTCTGACTAGCGATAGCGCCTGAAATTTGATTCACCTTATCCTGTAAAGCTGGAACTTGAGGATTATCGTTCCCTAAACGCTCGTATTGTTCCTTTTCAGCTTCCAAACTTTGTATTACAGATTCTTCAAGAGCAATGCGTTGCTGTAATTTTTCTACTTCACTTATTGCCGAGTTGTTTTCTATGGCTCTTGCCTCAGTTGCATAATTCGCATTAACTCGAGAAATCAACTCTTCATTGGTTTCTGGTAAAGCAAGTTTCGTCATTTGATTATTGCTCAAAGAATTTTGAATCTTAGCTTCTAACCTTTCAATTGCTGCAATTTCGGCAGACTGGTTGCTTACGTCCAATTTAGATTTTTCTTGAGTCAATTTACTCTGTGCGGATTTATCCAGTTGAATTAAAGCGTCAACTTGCTCTTCAGAACTTAATTCATCTTCCAGTATTTGAGCTTTTTGATCCTCGTATGACCAACCCATATCTTCTTGAATTCGCTCTAATTGCTCCTCTTTGCTAAGGTCAGCAAACGTTGGATCCGTATCAATTGGATTCGTAATTACAGCCACTGAGCTTTCCAACTCTTCGATTTTGTCTTGTCGCGAAGCAGTCAATTGTGATTTCTCTGCAATCAATTCATTTATTTGTGCCTCTTTTGCTGCCAAAGCTGACACCTGAGGATTTGCATCGATTAAATCAGAAACTGAAACTAATTCTGATTGTAAACTACTTATCAGAGATTCATCAACCTCAAGGAGTTGTTTCGTTCGTTCTAATTCCGATAACCCTGAATTGGCATTTAATTCGGCAACTCGTTCGGAATAATCAGACGAAAGACGTTCGATCAACTCGTTATTTGTTTCCGATGCGACCATAAGATTAACTTCGTTATTCGAAACCTCCTGTTGAATGGAAGCTTCTAACCTCTCTATTGCCTCAATACGACTTGCATCTTCAACGGCATCTAGATTTGATTTTTCATCACCCAATTCGGACAAGATTGCCTTATCCAATTCTAAAATGCTCGCTACTACTTCGCGCGAATTGTCTGAAGTACTCGTTAAAGCAGCTTTCTTCATGGAGTATTTGGCATCTACTTCATTTAATATCTCTATCTCCTGTTCTTCGGAGGTTAATTCATCAAACGCATTTGTAGTTGGATTAACAACTGCCGTTAAAGATTTTAGCTCTTTCAATGTTGCTTCATTCTGACTGATATCAGATTGTGCATCTGTCAAAAGGCGATTTATCGCGTTAATTTCATTGGTTTGGGTTGCCTCATCAAGCGATTGCATTTTTTCATTCAATCGATCAACCATTTGATCATCAATGGCCAATTGCTTCTCGACATCGGCTATTGTTGGTTCCGTTAAATCGTCAAAGAACTCTTTCTCGTTTATATAGTTTTGATCCAATTCATTCAATATGGTCAACTCTTGTTCCTTCGGAGACAGTTTTGAAAAGGAAGATTCAGTTGGATTTGTTGCGGCTACATTCTGTAATTCAGCTATGCTTGAGTTTCTCTGTGCTAAGTTTCCTTCCAAACTGTTTTGAAGCTCGACTAATATTTGAATCTCTTTCGTATACTGTGGCTCTCTATTTGGATTTTCAGTTAATAGAATTTCTACTTCTTCTTTTCGATTTTCGATTTTTTCTAGATACGCTTGATCGTGTTCGTTTAGCGATTTTAGTTTGGATAATTCATCTAGGTTGGAATCCTCGTTCAAATGAATTGCAACATCTTCGTAGGTGTTATCAATGGCTTCTGAAATGTATTTTTCATCAAGTGTACTGGCTATTTCCTTCGATTGCTCTATTTCAATAATGTCGTTGTACTTTTCAATATTTTCATTGGACTCCTCCAT
Organism: Crocinitomicaceae bacterium; assembly: GCA_965660955.1. Lineage (GTDB taxonomy): Bacteria > Bacteroidota > Bacteroidia > Flavobacteriales_D > Crocinitomicaceae > UBA2040. The sequence continues at coordinate 2,380 of CBFIBY010000121.1, forward strand.
CATGGAAATAAGATTTTCCTTTTCTTGTTGCAGCGTGGCACTGTTTTGGTCCTGTGCTAATTTATCCTCTATTTTCGTCAGTTCACTTGCGAGTAGCGCTTGGTTTTGTTTTTCTAAACTTTGCAGTTGATTTGCTTTTTCTGTCGGATTCAATTGCTCATTTGACTCAATTTCGGCCTTATTATTTGAAAAATCTGGATTAACGTTTTCCATTAATTCCTCAACCGATTTCGCCTCTGCAGGATCAGTTACGGCTAAGTTCCCTTCTTCTACATCTCGTATTACTTCCGCTAAATACTCTGCTTCTTTTTGTTGTGGTGTATTTTTCAAAGCAGCCCAATCATCTTTTGCCGTTTGGATTTGAACTAAAGTGTTCGGCATTGGTGAATTATCCAATTCCTTATATTCCGATAGTTCATCCGTCAACATTTCTTTTCGTTCACGCTTAATCTTTACGTTTTCCTCTATATTCTTAATTTCATCGTGAATAACAACTAAATCTTTCTTCTTCAATTCAATATTCTTCTTTGTCGTTTCAGGATCCTCTGCCTTTCCCTCCAACAAGCGACTTTCTTGATAGTCTATATTATTTCTTAAATCTTTGCTCGAGGTTTCATAATTGAACTTCGTAGAGTGCATGGTCGTCAGCTCTTTGTTCAAATCACTGATCTCCCTTGTTGTCACGGTTTGATAATCGTGAACAGTATCTGTAATAGCTGAGTTCACAACAACCTTGTTTAGTGCAATCAACTGGAGGGCTTCGGCATTCTTATCTGCTTCCAATAATTGTTTCAATTGTGCGCCTTTTTTCTCCCAATCGCTCGCCCTTTGTTTAAGATCTTTGTACAGAACCAAATTCTCATTTACTTTTCGGTTGATATCCAATAAATCTTGAACCTTGTCTTCTGATTCCACTTTTTGAGCCAACAGTTCTTTGGATTCGACAAGCAAATTCTGCTTTGTCATTGAATTCGTTTCTGCTGCTCTAAACGCCTCGGCATTCTCAGCTAATTTCTGATTTATCTCCTTAATAAGTTTAATTTCATCCTCAATAAGTGATGCGGCTTTTTTCTCAATATCACCTGCGGCATTCTCCATTTCACGAATTGCACGTGCCTTTCCTTCCATTTCCGTTGCAACTTCCGACATGGTCCAGCCCTCAGCACCGACATCAGCCATGATTTTTTCAACTTCCTTCTGATTATCAAGGCTTTTTAAATCAAATTTGTCTGCATTAGGGTCAAGATTTGCTTTATTGGCAAATAGGGCCGCAAGAATATCATCTTTTTCCGCCACGGCTTCATCAAAACGATCTAGAACGCGTACGACCTCCTTGTCGTTTTCAAGGAAATGCATGAAACTCTGCCGAATTGGTTTGATGTTTCGTTTGTAAGGAACGTTCACGTTTGCTGTGAAAACCTCATCCGAACCTTCCAATTTCATCTTATACTTGTATTGTCCACCCGTTGGGAAGGAAAGGATAATTTGACCATCAGAATTCGACTGGAAATTTCCAACTATTCCCCCAGTTGGGTTCTCTACTTGAACACTCAATCTAGGTGGGGAATTGCTTATTTTCGATTCATATCGTCCCGCAATTACACTCAATTGTGTCGGAAGTTTCTCAACTCGAATTTTATATACGTACAACTTCCCAATTTCGCTTTGTCGAGCAGAAGCAAAATATCCATTTTCATTTTTTGCGTCAACTAAGAAGAAAATATCGTCGTCCGGTGAAGACACGGCAAAATCCATATTTTCTGGATCACCAAACGAATCGGATGTTTCGTTGTACTCACTGCGAAAGACATCGTAGCCTCCCATGGAATTGTGCCCTTTCGAGCTAAAATAGAGATACTTTCCGTCCTGACTACGATAACAAAAATCTTCATCATACTTAGTATTTACACGACCTTTTACCAATTCTGCATCACCCCACGCTCCGTTAGGACCTCGTCGTTTACGATAAATATCCTTGCCGTTGCTGCCTGATTCTCCATATGATGAATAATAGATTTCTGTCGCTCCCTTGCCAAAATAGATCATAGGAATATGTCCATTTTTCTTGTCTAATTTGGTTTGATAATCGGCAGTGACCAATATATTCCCACCTATGCCGGCCAAATCATACAAACGAAAAAATTTATCTGATTCGATTTCTTTTTTGTCGAAAACGATCATTTCCGAGTAATTCATCAATAGTTTTCGTCCATTTTGACAGGTTTGAATCAATCGTGTCGTTTCATATTTACTCGCCAATTTCGAATCTGCCTCGATGGCAAACTTATCGTATGCTCGTACTGCGTCATTGAACAAATAATTATAATGATATGCCTTGCCCAAGAAATAAAAAGCTAAGGGGTCAATGTTCTCATCTTCGGTAGCAAACTTCAAATAGCGAAGGGCTTCTTGTTTTTTATCGGCGTTAAACAAAAGGCAGGTACCATATCGATAGTTATACTCCGTGTTTTTAGGAGATAATGAAAGTAATCTTAAATAAAGGGGTGTTGCTTCTACATACTTTTCATTTTTGAAAAGTTTATTGGCTTGGCTTAGCACTTCAGCTTCGGTTTGTCCAACTAAAGAAAAACACATAGCCATACCAACCAAAAGCAGGCAAAATCTCTTAGTCATAACTGGTATTGATATTCTTGTGTACAACTCACTCACGGTCAGGTTCAAACTCATTCTTTTTTCTTGAATAGTGGCATTTTCGATTCGCTCTTATTTAATAAACGAACGATGTTCTTTCGGTGAGCAAAAATGACTGCTACACTTAAAACAATGCTGAATATTATAAGGTTCCTAGAATCAATATGAAAGCGGAAATGGAGTAATAATGGAAATGATATTGCCGCACAAATTGCACCAAGCGAAACGAAGGAACTTATTAAATAAACGGCTAAAAAAATACCGAGAGCAATAATTGCTGCAGGCGGGTGCAATCCAATAATGATTCCTAAAGAAGTGGCAACACCTTTGCCGCCATCAAAATTCGCGAAGATTGGAAAAACATGACCGAGAACACAAGCTAAAGAAGTAATCAATTGGACATTGACCAACATGTCGGTCCCCAATCGGTCAGGCATAAAGATTAGAGGCAATATAGAGGCAATTAACCCTTTAAGAACGTCGATAGAAAGGACAACAATTCCCGCTTTTTGGCCTAGTACTCGAAAGGTATTGGTAGCACCGGCATTTTTACTTCCGTGATTTCTCACATCTATGCCGTACCAACTTTTACCGACCCAAACCGCTGTAGGTATTGATCCTAAAAAGTAACCTAATATAGGGTATAAAACGAAGTTCCAAATCATGTTATTCTTCTTCTTTTCCTAAAAGCCTTTTAAACTTAACAATATATACATTTTCGTCCGTAAAACCATAGGTGAAATTTTTCGATTTACGCTTGTCATCTTTCAATTCATCAACGGCTGTCTTGAATTCGCCATCACTTGACATTATTCTTAATTCTCCGTTTTTCTTCACCATTGTGTAATCAAAGAAATACGTCGATCCACCTACAACGGTCATTAAAAGCGAGAATTTATCGCTTTGAGCTCCACTGTATGCTTTCATGAAGAAGGCTTCCATTCCGATTTCTTTGAAAACAGGTTTGCCAAATACATTAACCAAAACTGCTTCGCTTGTTGTTGTGATTAACCCTCTTTGTTGGAATCTATCGTTATCGAAGCTTTGTAATTTCAAACCGGTAATCGTAATTCCATTTTCAAGAGATTCAGGCATTTTTTTAACCTCCCCTCTTATGACATAATCGGATTTGAATTTGTCAGCTACCTTCATGTCCTCCCACTCAACCAAGGCTTGCTCTAAATTGACTTCTTCAATATCCATGAAAGGAATTCCAGGAACTAACTGAATTCTCTCGGCTATTTCTTCGAAAATCTTTTCATCCAACTTCATGGCGATATTCATTGTTACGTCCATCGAAGTCAAGCCATTATCCTGATTGTACGAGGCCGTGCCATATGTTTTTACATCCACCTCACCATAATTCATCCCAAGATTGATCAACCCACTTCCTTTCATAGAACAAGTTTCGCTATTCAAGGTGATGATGTTTCCTTTTTCAGTTGGATTTAAAAACTTCTCTTTTGGTCCAATTTGAAATTCCTTGGAGATTTCATCATACTGAAGAACGCCACTCGCTGTCAAAACAATTGGGTCGTCTTTATCATACATTGTTGACAAAAACGTTGGGTAAATTCGGACGCTATCTGTTGCTCTAGAATCTCTCCAAATGATACCTGCAGATATTCTGTCTCCGTCCAAGTTTTTCATTTCGGAATTAACCGGGATTTGGATGGCTTTGGGGTCTATTTCCGCGTCAAATGCCAACCAGCTTCTTTCGAACTTAGCACATGTGTGATTCAATTTCGTAGCACCTTGATATTGTACCAATGGACTGGCTGCCCTGATAAGTAGTTTTCCATAGAAATCGAATTTATCGCTTAGATGGAATCCTTGATCCGGACCAATTTCTCCAACGGCAATTGTCTGATAAGAAGTATCTAAGCCAATGGAACTCATTTTAACAAAAGTCAAATTTCCATCTGAATCAAAATAAGGATATTCTCCGATGGCCTTGTACGCCCTTCGTCCTGAAATCTGCACATTTGCTTTTACGAACGTATGGTATTTTGTGATGTAATTGGCGACAATTTTTGCTTCGGGTATTGGATCAATTCTGGCCTTTTTACGAATCGTCAATTTCTTATCCGCCGGCGATATTCTTGCATCTGCAATATCAATGTATTCTATTTTATCGCAATAAATTACCTTTTCGGCAATGGAATAGGTTGCTTTCGGAGCTTTAAATTTAAGGGAATCTTGTTTCTTGTTGGTTGAGAAAAAATTGGGGGTAGCAATTTCCACACCAGCATCGAATGAAATATCATCTTTTTGCTTGCTCTCCATATCGATTTTATCATCGTCCATGAACCAATTGAAAATATCCATTTTACAGATATATTCATTGATTGGGAACGCTACAGTGGATGAACCACCATTTGAAACAAAGACACCTTTTCTGTCTTTAAATGAAATGTTTGCACTTACATTATCCGTTTTAAAAGTAATTTTGTCTTCGTCTGTTTCTTGGGTCGTATTTCTGAGATTGAAATTGGTTGTATCCCCTGTGATTTCTTGTGCTTTGTATGCGAAATCATCTGAGACTAATGTTGCTGTTAAGAAGTTCATTAACCCACTACCTCTCATTCCCTTTGGCGTGATGAAGGCCGTTCCTTTTAGTATAGCTTGACCATCAAAAAAGTTTAAATCACTTTTTTGCGTTGATTTTGCCTTCAACAAATTCCTTCCTGGAACGTATGTCACAAGAACACCATCTCCAGTAACCTTCGGAAACTCAATGCTTGAAGTTTGTTGCTCATTCACAAATCTTGCATAACCTATTGTACTGTCGGGAAGAAAAGCAAAAGCTGCTGATTCTGCAGTTGCATTCAAGAAGTTAATTTTTCCTCCACCTTGCAAACCTGAATTGGATAGTACGATTTTGTTCTCAAATTTTGCACTTGTCCCGTAGAAGGTATACCCACCTTTTGGAGCAACTTTCGAAAAACCAAGTGAATAATCGGGCATAATTCGCACGGTATCCTTGAACTTTGGAAATATTCCCGCAGAAGTCAATTCTCCCTTTAAACGGAAGGATCTTTCATCAAAATTATCCAGACTATCCAGAACAAAAGGTTCAACGGTAAAAAAGAAACGCGCGCTATCATAAGCTCCGCGGTATATACTCTTGTCATTGTAGAATATTTTTGAATCCTTAGTAGAACTCAATTTCGGATAATCCGTAATTTTTTTATTCTTACCAGAACGATTCTCCGGATCATCAATCAACAATTCGCCTACCAATCCATTCACTTTTGAT
>CBFIBY010000122.1:0-8138 GCA_965660955.1 Crocinitomicaceae bacterium
CAAAAGAAGAAATAGAAACTTAAAAGATTACGCTTCTGTTCTTACTTTGAACGTCCCAAATAGCAACGATGCCACGGTAAGTTTCGATTGGTTTTTTGGACCAAACGATTACGAAGTACTAAAATCGTATGGTGAAGGCTACGATGACATCCTAAACTTCGGTTGGGGATTATTCCGTTGGATTAACGTTTACGCGGTGCAGCCGTTGTTTAATTTTCTGTTGGGCAGCGGATTGGCTATCGGAATTGCGATTTTCCTTTTGACGATGATTTTGAAATTGGTCCTTATGCCAATTCAATGGAAAATGTATGTTTCTTCGGCAAAAATGAAGATTCTAAAACCTGAGATTGACGAATTAAACAAGAAGTTTCCAGACAAGGCAGATGCCATGAAGAAACAAACGGAAATGATGTCACTCTACAAGGAATCAGGTGCTAGTCCATTGGCGGGTTGTCTTCCGATGTTGATTCAAATGCCGATTCTATTGGCCGTATTCCGTTTCTTCCCTACTGCTTTCGAGTTGAGACAAAAAAGTTTCCTTTGGGCAGAGGATTTATCATCTTACGATTCCATCATGAATTTAGGATTCGATATTCCTTTCTACGGAGATCACATCAGTTTATTTACCTTGTTGATGGCCGGAACTACACTGGTTTACACTTTTGTCAACAGCGGCCAGATGCAGACGCCTCAACAACCGGGTATGCCGAACATGAAAATCATTATGTACTTGTTCCCGATAATGATGATCTTCTTCTTCAATAATTACTCATCAGGATTGAGTTATTATTACTTCATTTCGACCTTGTTCTCCATTATTATCGCCCTGTCTATCAAGAAATTTTGGGTTGATGAAGACAAACTGAAAGCAAAAATGGCAGCACGCAAGGTAACAGTGCAAACGAAAGGACCTAAGCCGAAGTCTAAATTCCAAGAACGTTTGGAGCAAATGCAAAAAGCGCAACAAGAAAAAGCGCAGCAGACTAAGAATAGAAGAAAATAAGTGTAAGCCTCGTCTCAATTGAGATGAGGCTTTTCTATTTAACTTTTACGTTTAGTTTCCCTATTTTAGCGTAAATTCTTTCGAAATGAAACGATTATTAATCCTTTTCACATTAACCTTTTTGTCCTTTCAAACCGAGGCGCACGCGTACTTTTTCGGCTTTGCAGAGCTGAATTACAATGTGGAAGAAGGGGAATATGAAGGAACGCTTATTTTGTCTACACACGACGTCGAAGACTGGTTGAAACGAAAAGAGGTGCCGATTATTACTTTAGAAGATCATATTGACGATTATGAAATTCACGCTTTAATGGAATTAGAGATTTTTGAAGGGTTTGAAGTTAAATCAAATGACCAAGGGCTTATTTTTCAGCTTATCGGTTACGAAATTCTAGATAATGGAATGACGCAATTCTATTTCCATTCCAACAAAACAGACAAAGGAAATGAATTAGACATAACTTTTGACTTGATGATGGATGAGTTTCCTCAACAACAAAACAAAATCAACTATATCGAAAACAATCGTTCGCTTACCGCTGTTTTCCTCAAAGAACATAGACAAACTAGCATTTCTTTAAAATGAAAAAATTTTTCCTTCTTTCCTTTTTACCTGCATTCGCATTTGGACAATCAAAATTTGCTCAACTCGATCAGGAACTGCCTACACCAAATGCATATCGGACAGCTGGTGGTGCACCTGGATATAACTACTATCAGCAAAAAGCCGATTACAAAATCGATGTTTCTATTGATGATAAAACGCAGATTTTGAGTGGAAAGGAGACAATTACTTACACAAATAATTCACCTGATAAGCTAGATTATCTGTGGTTACAATTGGACCAAAATATTTACAAACCAGGGAGTGATGCTCAACTCATAAGCTTGGAGAAAATGGAGGATTTCAAATCCATTAAAGACGTTGAGAAAAAGTTATTCTATTACGAAGGTGGATACAAAGTTGAATCGGTTACGTCGACAAACGGTGCCAAGATGAAGTATTTCATCAATAAAACGATGATGCGCATCAATTTAGACAAACCTCTTAACCCGAAAGCATCGATTTCGTTCAAAGTGAAATGGTCCTACAATATCAACGACCGCTCCAAGGTCGGCGGACGATCCGGGTATGAATATTTCCCTGAAGAGGACAATTATATTTACACAATTGCGCAGTGGTTTCCTAGAATGTGTGTCTACAATGATGTTGAAGGATGGCAAAACAAACAATTCCTGGGAAGAGGTGAATTCACGCTCCCTTTTGGCGACTACACTGTTAATTTGACGGTCCCTTCCGATCATGTGGTTGCGGCAACTGGAGAATTGCAGAACATGAGCAATTGCTTGACATCTGAGCAACGCATGCGATACAAAAAGGCACAATCTTCTGATTCTCCAATTTTTATTGTCACACAAGAAGAAGCCGAAAAAGCCGAAAAGGACAAATCATCAAAAACGAAAACATGGACGTACAAAGCAACCAATGTTCGTGATTTTGCCTTTGCTTCTTCTAGAAAATTCATTTGGGATGCCCAGTCCGTTGATCAAGCAGGTAAAACGGTGATGTGTATGAGCTACTACCCGAAAGAAGGAAATCCACTATGGGAGCGCTATTCAACCAAATTGGTGGCGCATACAATCAAAACGTATTCGAAATACACAGTTGACTACCCGTATCCAGTTGCTATATCTGTACATACAAACAGAATAGGCATGGAATACCCAATGATTTGTTTTAACGGCGGTCGTCCAGAAAAGGATGGAACATATTCAGAAAGAACAAAATACGGCATGTGGGGCGTTATTATTCATGAGGTTGGACATAATTTCTTTCCTATGATAATCAATTCAGATGAGCGACAATGGACATGGATGGATGAAGGGCTGTTCGTTCAATACCTCACCGAACAAGAATGGGAACGCGGATATCCTTCACGCAGAGGTCCAGCGTATCTCATTGCCGATTATATGCGAGGTGACAAAACACGCATTGCGCCTATTATGACGAACTCCGAAAGTATTTGGCAATTTGGAAACAATGCCTACGGAAAGCCGGCCACTGCATTAAATATTCTCCGTGAAACCGTAATGGGACGAGAATTGTTTGATTACGCCTTCAAAACATACTGTGAACGCTGGAAATTCAAACACCCCACTCCTGCTGACTTCTTTAGAACAATGGAAGATGCTTCTGCGGTTGACTTGGATTGGTTTTGGCGCGGATGGTTTTATACAACAGACCATGTTGATATCGCTTTGACTCAGGTAAATGGATTTGAAATGAGCAACATGAATCCTGAAACTACCAAAGCTGCCGCTAAAGAAGCTGATTCAAAAAAAGATCAATTCATTGGTGATATTCGCAACAAAGAAAGCATCGAGGAAACGGTAAACGAACGTGATGCTGATATTGACGACTTCTACGGCAAACGAGACATTTATAAAGTCGACGCGTTGGATAAGAAGGAATACGAAGATATGCTGGCTACTTTAACTCCTGAACAAAAGAAATTACTCGACAGTGGAAAACGTTTCTATGAATTAACCTTCAAAAACATTGGAGGCTTGGTCATGCCCTTGATTATTCAAGCTACTTTTAGTGATGGAACATCGGAAGTCATTCGTATACCAGCCGAAATCTGGAGAAGACAAGAATTTGAAGTAACAAAAGTCTTAATTTTCGACAAAGAAGTTGTTTCGTTTCGCCTAGATCCATTCTTAGAAACAGGTGATACAGATTTGAACAATAACAGCTTCCCTCCTGCTCTACAACCTACTCGTTACGAGCTTTTCAAGAAAAAGTCAATGCGCGAAAATCCAATGCAGCGCCAAAAAAGAGTTGAGGAATTAGAGGGGAATTAATTATAGTTGATTTACTTCGAGTAATTTCAATACAGGCTTAAGGGAGTATTCTCCATTACCCTTTTTAACTATAGATTTTTCGGCATCAAAATCAACAACGATTTCGTAGGTTTCGTTGGCGTCAAAAGTTTCTTTTACATTGAGTTTTAAACCAGACTGCTGAGCGCTGGGAGTGCTAATGTCGTGCATCACACTGTCCACCATAACCGTATTATCTGTTCCTAAAATTAAACGAAATTGATTAATCTTTCCATCAGGCAACTCACCTTGATTTACCAAAGTCGCGCTTACATCATCTTGCAAGGTTAACAAGTCGTAAACACCAGCATTTGTTGGCAAGGATATCCAACCGTCAAATTCATTGTGCACCATTACTTCCAATACTTCAACGTTCACTTGTTGGAAATCACCTGGAGCATCAACCATGCGAACACTTAATTTGGCATTCCCTCTACTGTTACTATCATGTTTGGAGCAAGAGTTAGAAATTCCAGCAATGAGGAGAGCGCTGAAAACAGGAATAAAGAGATATTTTTTCATAATATTATGTTTTTCAGAAAGTTAGTAATAAAAACTAACAATACAATATTAAAGATTATTCAACATCTTAAAGTGATCGAATTTATCTTTAATAAACGTCACCAATTCCAGTTCAGAAGCTGTTTTAAGAAAATCTTCGTTGATATTAAGAAAAGAAATAAAGGAATCAAACTCGTCCTCGGTCAATTCGAAAATATCATACGCTACATATAAGCGCAATAAATCTTGAAGAATGGCTTTTTGTTCATCTTGATATTCCAGTTTGGCCACCAATCGCTTCGACTGCTCCTTTTTAGAGAAGACTTGATACAAAGCAGTAATAGGGCTTTGAAGAACTTCAATTCCCGTTACCATTCGCGTTTCACGCATAGCCAATGCTTCACGTTCTTCCTGGATTTGAGATAATGTTTTCAAGGGGCGAATAACAACTTGCGCGACTTCTTGTGGTATTTCTTGAATAATCCACGTGCGTTTTACTTGACAATTTGAATCCGCTTCAACAACGTAATCAACCTTCTCATAACCACGGATGGAAAAAGTAATGCTGTCTCCGTTTTCTGCGTAAAGATTATACCCACCATTCGGTAAACCAAAAACACCTTTCCCTTTGGTGCGGTTGACGATCATGAGATTATAAAAATTCTGAGCCTGAAGTGTATCAACAACTTTTCCAGTTAGAAGTACTTTCTCGCATTCTTGAGAAAACGATAAAAGACTCGTGAAAAGTCCGATTAAGAAAAGAAATGCAATGCGCATGGAACAAATATAGCTATTGGTACTACCTCTTGTGTGTTAAATAGAATTAAATTCTTGTTGACGAGTACAAAATCTAGACCAAAATCGGAATACCCATTCGTTTTTAGCGTGAGAATTTCCGTAATTTTGCATCATGCAAGGAAAACGAGTCGTAGTTGGACTTTCTGGAGGCGTAGATTCCTCGGTGACCGCGCTTTTGTTGAAAGAACAGGGGTACGAAGTGATTGGCATGTTTATGCGCAATTGGCACGACGAATCGGTTACTCTTTCTGACGAATGTCCATGGATTGATGACTCCAACGACGCCTTGCTCATCGCGAATCAACTCGGCATCCCCTTCCAAGTTATAGATTTGAGTGCCGAATACAAGGATAAAATCGTTGATTACATGTTCAACGAGTATAAAAATGGCCGCACGCCCAATCCAGATGTACTTTGTAATCGCGAGATTAAATTTGACGTTTTTTTAAAAGCTGCATTGGATCTTGGAGCCGACTATGTTGCTACAGGTCACTATTGCCGAAAGATTGATAATGAGGATGGTACGTTCAGTTTAGGAAAAGGATTAGACAACAACAAGGATCAAAGTTATTTCTTGTGTCAACTTTCGCAAGATCAGCTGGCAAAGGCATTATTTCCTATCGGTGAACTCCAAAAATCGGAAGTGAGACGTTTGGCAAGCGAAGCTGGATTATTGACGGCAGATAAAAAAGACTCACAAGGACTTTGCTTCGTAGGAAAAATCAGTTTACCGACTTTCCTGCAACAGCAACTAAAAGTCAAAAAAGGCGAAGTTATTGAAGTTCCGGATGAATTATCTATTTTTCGGGATTACGACAAGATTCCGGTGGATATGGATCACGTGAAAGAGCTTTCCACTCCATTTTCCTATGAGAAAAGTAACGGAATCCCGGTAGCTGAGCATCAGGGAGCACATTTTTATACGATTGGACAACGAAAAGGACTGAAAATTGGAGGTAGACCAGAGCCTTCTTTTGTTTTGCAAATCGATACGGACAATAATCTCGTTTTTTCAGGTCAACGTGATGAACATCCTGGTCTAAATCGTTGGGCCTTGTTCATTGACAACAAAGATATTCATTACGTTGAACCCGCAACGGCACTAGAAATTGGCGAAGAACGTGAATATGACGTACGTATTCGCTACCGACAACCAGTGCAAAAAGGTCGCTTAGTGCGTAAACCGGATGGAATTTACATTCTATTCAAGGAAAAACAGCGCGGTATCACCCCTGGTCAATTTGCCGCTTGGTATGATGGTGAGCGACTTTTGGGTAGCGGAGTGATTCAGAATTAGATGAAATCGGGCTTTTTATTCTTATTTCTTATTATTCCATTCTTGACCAAAGCGAATTTGGATACATCTACAACAAATTCAACAATTTTAGAGCTCTACCAAGGAAAAACAATAGAGGAATTAAAAGATACAACTGGCTCAGCTTGGGCCAAAAACTATCTAAAATGGATAGATAGTCTTCGAACTGCCAAAAATAATCGAAGAAGAACACCGTATCCATCTCCCACAACGAACAATCCATATGGTGAATTTGCGACGCCTTTTACTGCGGTAGAATACATCAATCCAACGCTAGGCGCCCTCATCACTGTCGGTTTCCTACTTTTTCTAATCTATATTTTTATTCGAGTTCGACGGGAATTGAGAAAAGAAAAGGACAAATGAGTTGAAAAGAAAGTCATTTTGGCTAGAAAACGTTCGGTTTTATCAACTTTTTGACTCATAATTTGTTTAACAACATGAACCAAATATGATTCTAGACACCACCATACATACGCCAACAGTAAAAAGGCAAATAGAAGACAAAATAGGACCTTCGTATTCTTTTTTGGAGCGCCTAAAAATGGGTGGAACAGGCTCAAAACGAATGCGAATCGCTAAAACAAGCGAACATTTCGCCCCATACATCGCTAAGAATCAAGATACAATCTACTGCAGCATTGAAAAAAGAAAGAATGGAATCGCCATACACTTTAAAAAATACCAAACGGTCTACAGTTGGCTTATCACGAAAGATACGAGCCGAGTTTTAAATGAAGATACATTCACAATCAGAGTTGAAAATCACTTCATTTCGATTATAAAAGACCGAAACTTCAAAGAAGCGAAGCCCTTTTTGGAAAAACACTTCTGTGAAGTAATTGACTAATCTTCTTTTCGAGCCAAAAACGACAAAAGATTTAACTTATTTTCAGCAACAAATGCCGAATTGGAATGTTAAGAATAAAAACACTTAGCATGCCAGTAAAAGCTCAAAAAATTCAAGAAGCGTATTCCGATTACATCTGTGAACATGGAAAACGTCCAGTCACTGTATTTGCATTTTGCAAAAACCTGAAAATAGAAGAATCTCAATTTTACGAGCACTACGCTTCTTTCGATGGTTTGGAATCCAGTTTTTTCGAATCATTTCATGAAAACACCTTGACTTTATTAGAAAAAGACAAAAATTATGGTGAATCCGATGCAAAAAATAAACTTCTCGCCTACTATTACACTTTCTTTGAAGTAGCGAAAGCGAATCGCACTTTAATGGTGCAGATCTTACCTTCCGATTCAAAATCTCTTTTGAAAGCCAACATTCTTAAAAACTACAAACATATCTTTCAAGCGTACATTGATGGTCTTGGCATAGAAATGAGTTTTTTAGACAAAACTCCGTTATCGTCCTATCAATACAAAGGAATTCGTTCAGCTGCCTGGTTGCAATTCCTAAAAACACTTGATTTCTGGCTGAAAGACCATTCTAAAGGATTTGAAAAAACGGACGTCTTTATTGAAAAGTCACTTAAAGCGAGTTTTGATTTGATTCAGAACAATCCATTTGAAAGTCTATTGGATTTTGGAAAATTCCTTTATCACGAGACTATAAAAAAATAAACCATGAAATCACTAGACAAAATTCCAACGAGTAAAATTCAACGCGCCTCCAAAATG
>CBFIBY010000123.1:0-8128 GCA_965660955.1 Crocinitomicaceae bacterium
GGTAGAGTTTTTTCTCTTGGCGAGAATACTCTCCTCTGTTTTCGTTCACAGATTCCGCTGAAGTAGATTCGGAGGAATTTGTTTCTTCTTCCCCTTCATCGTCGATATACTGTTCCGGTTCGCCTAGCGTGGCAATCGTTTTCTCCACCACTGATTGATCAATTACTTGTTTTCCACCTTCCAAGTCGGAAGTGAAAAGTTCAGCAATGCGAAGCTCGATATCTTCGATGATTTCTTCTTTACCGACCGTATTGGACAACTTTCGTTCCAATCGATCCATGTAGTTCTGCAACGTTTCATACGCGTCTTCTTCGATGATGAAGTTGAGACCTTTGATATGTATTGATGTAGTTTTTTTCATGATTTATTTACTTAATCGGTTTACGGCAGAGCTTAATTCTGTCCATGTTTTGGATAAATTGGAATGGAATTCTTTTCCATCCTTGGTCAACGAATAATATTTTCTGGGCGGACCGCTTGTGGATTCTTCCCAACGATAGGTGAGGAGATCCATATTTTTTAAACGGGTCAAAAGCGGATACAACGTTCCTTCCACAACAATCAACTTTGCCGACTTCAGTTCCTCTAGAATTTCAGACGGATAAGCTTCCTTGCGCAGCAGGATAGAAAGGATACAGAATTCTAAAATTCCTTTCCGCATTTGAGCTTGCGTATTTTCAACTTTCATTTATAATTATTTTATACAAAGATATGGGTAAAAGATTGAACTATGCAATACATAGTACTATAAACTTTTTAGAAAATATGTTAATCCCTTGATATCATTGGGGATTACACGCGAAGTTTTTTTGTCTTGTTTTTGAATTTTCGTGTTGCGGCACCATAGGCAACCGATTTATCCATGGAATGTAGTTCGATTAAATCATCAATTTCATCTAAAAGTTCAGGGTATTTAAGCACCAAAGGAACAAGTGTATAGATGCTATAAACTTGCAAGGCGACTTTATTGTCCGAATTGGCAATGATTTCCGAACACATGTCAATCACTTTTCCATGAAATTCTTCATCCACATCCAAATAGGTTAGGACTTTCATCCAGCTTCGAAGACTAGATTGATGGTCCCCATTTTCGAGAAAGGAAATGATTTCTGCCTGTCTTTTTTGAAACGGTTCACGATTATCTTCTATCAAGTGTGTGCATATCCAACTACCAATAATCGCGATTTTAACGTCGCGGTAATTTAAGGAAACAGTGAGTAAATCGTCTAAGTCTTGACTATCTTGAAGACTTCGGGTTTTAAACGATTCGAAATCACGAGTTTTGTAAAACTCCAAAAGTGACGATTTGATTGAAGAAATGGACATATCGACAAAATTAATAGAATTAAGCGCCCTTTTTCTAAAGAAGGCATTGAAAGATGACGATGTTTCTGATGAGTTGAATTTCTTTGTTCATCTGGAAGTAGAGAATCTTTCTAATTTGCTTGAAAACGAGAAGAAAGTTTTCTGGTTAAATGTGTACAATGGCATCGTGCAAGTTCAATTGAGCAACATGGAAGGCGATTCGGTTGATAAATCTATTTTTTCAATGAAGTTATTTGAAATTGCCGGACATAACATATCGCTCGACGATATTGAACATGGAGTAATACGAGGGAACAAATGGAAATATGGTCTGGGTTATCTATCTGGAAAACACTTGCCTAAACAAATTCGCAATTGGAAATGCAAACAATTGGATCCAAGAATCCATTTTCAATTGAATTGTGGTGCCGCATCTTGTCCTATGATTCGCGTTTTGAATGTAGACATTCTCGAGCAAGAATTAGAATTGGGAGAATCCGATTATGTTCTACAGGAATCCACCATAAATAAAGATTCCAATCAAATTTTACTTTCAGGTCTTTTCCTTTTTTATTTGAAAGATTTCGGAGGAATGAAAGGTGTTAAATTAGTAGTAAAGAAGCATTTCCCTAATCTGCATTACAAAGTAAGTTTTCAAAAATTCGATTGGACAAAAGCGCCAAAAAAAAGTAAACTGAAATAATTTTACTACAAGCCGAAGGAAAAAAAAGATTCTATCGTCGAAGTGATAGGAACAGAATGTTAGGAATTTTATCTAACTGTGAACTTCAATTGAAAATTTCGTTTTAAAAATTATCTTTGCTTAACGTATGGTTAACATTGCTGAACAACTAAATTCCTTCAAATCAATTTCTCTTGCGGAAATGGATTCTGTTCGTTTGATGAACAGAGTGGATACGAAGTATGCAATGTCAATCACTGAGCTTCCCGAATTACTCGAGAAATTGAAAGGCATATACTCCGTTGTTGAAATCAATGGATTGCGCATGTCTACCTACGAGAGCATGTATTTTGACGATGAAAAATTTAGTTTTTTCAATGCGCATCACAATGGCCGAGAAGAGCGCTTCAAAGTTAGAATTCGAAATTATGTGGAAAGCGGATTATACTTTTTAGAGGTTAAACACCGTCAAAAGGGGAGAGTAGCGAAGAAAAGAGTACGTTTGGATGGCTTCGAAAAAGAACTGTCGAAATCGTCGGAAGAATTTGTTGATGAGATTGTGAAAGAAAATGGTCCTTTGCATGCCAGTATGATGAACAAATACAAGCGCATTACTTTGGTGGATTTGATTCGACAAGAACGATTAACGATTGATATTGATTTGAGTTTTTATTGGGAGGGAAAAACGGAAACGTTTGAAAATTTAGTTATTCTCGAACTTAAACAAAAGCGCTTTGATCGGCACGGACAATTCAATAACATCATGCGAAAAATAGGGAAACGTCCCTACCGTTTAAGTAAATATTGCATTGGTTCCTTAAGTTTGTACAAAGGAAAAATTAAACATAACATGTTCAAAGAGAAGATGTTGAAAATACAGAAAATTACATAAGAAATATGGATCCAAAATTAGTAGAGCAAGGTTTAGGTTGGCAATTTTTCGATACGGATGTGTATACGCTGATGTTCAGGTTGCTGATCAACTTGGTGGTTTTAACCGTTGTCATTCGGTATTTGTACTACCCCAAAACGAAGCGTAAAGATTATCTATTTACGTATTACGTCATCGGTATCATCACCTTCTTCATTTGTTTCTCCTTGAAGAAATTAGATATCGATACCGGTATGGGACTCGGTTTATTTGCCATTTTTGGAATTATTCGATACAGAACCAATACAGTAGAAATCAAGGAGATGACCTATTTGTTCTTGGTGATTGGCCTATCGGTTATCAATTCATTGGCAAGTAACAACATTTCGCTTCTCGAGGTAATTATTATCAACGGATCAATGATTCTTCTAACAGCTGGATTGGAATATCTATGGTTGTTGAAGCACGAAACAAGAAAAACAATTGTCTACGAACGAATTGATTTGATCACGCCTGAACATAAGGAGGAAATGATGGCGGATTTGACAGAAAGAACGGGTTTGAAAATTAACCGTTTTGAGGTAGGGAAAATCAACTTCCTTCGCGATGTTGCTCAAGTAATGATTTACTATTATGAGAGCGATCAGTCTTTCTCAGATTATAGCTCACAAGAAGGTTCGGGGAACTCTTTCGATTAAAGACATCCGCAACCGGAAAGATCGAGTTCGACCGTCCAAAGGGTAATCAATTTGCCTTCTTTGTTTTTGTAAACCAGAGAACGTGAAGGATTCGCCAAGCGGGTGTTTACTGGAAAATCGTCTGCGTAGGTGAAATAAAGATTGTCGACGCCTTTTAACTTAGCAAATGCCTTTTGATCTGGGAAATTGGTTGGACAATCCATGCATCCATTGGCGAATTGCTCTTTAAAGCATTTGTCGATTTCTGGAAAACTTCCGAATTCCAAATCTAATGAATAACGACTACCAAAAAGGATGCTGTCTTTTTCGTTTTCTTTGCTCAGGCTAAAGTCGTATTGAAAATAGGAAAGACAATCATCTCCTAAGTAGGCCAAGTTTTTGATTCGGCTTCTTCCTTTTTTCGACATCGAATAGATGTTCACCGAAGGCGGAGCGTCATTAAACAATTCAGAAAATTCTTCGGGGAAGTAACACAATTTGCCTAGGCTATCTATACTTTGGTAGGCAAAATTCTCGCTCAACAATTGATTTTCTCGCGTTATATCCTCCCAATTTCCATCTAATTCCTTCGAAGAATAGAATCCGATTATTCCAATTTGATCTGCGCTAAATCGGTAAATAGGATAAAATGGCTGATCAATCGTTAGCAAGAGTGTATCTGGATGATACGTTCGCTTAATCGTTTTGATGAGGTTTTTCAGAAAGCTTTTGTTTTCTCCTGAAAGCGAATTTTCGCCGTTAAGCAATCCTTCTAAGATTTCTAGTTTTATTTCTTGGCTCGGCTCGTATTCTGCCCAAAATGAAGAACACGTTGCTGTACGTACATTCGGATTCGACTTCACTTTTGGCAAAGCCTCGTCAGAGTTACACGAAAAAAGGATAGTTGTAAGTAGGAAAAGTAATGAAATGAGTGTAGCTTTCATATATCTTAATTTTTCCTGGATCCCAAAAAGAGGGGATGCAAAACTAAGAAAAGAAATTGAAAGGTGTTTGTTTTAACGATTCAATAACATTTGGACCAATAATTTAACTGCTTAAATAAAAAAAAAGGGTGACCGCGTTGCAGACACCCTTCAAATATATGGAATAAGACTAAGCTGTTACACCAAGAACTTCTTTCATTTTTTCACCAATTTGTGCTGGAGAATCTACCACGTGAATTCCACATTCGCGCATGATTCGTTTTTTCGCTTCGGCAGTATCATCATCTCCACCAACAATCGCACCGGCGTGACCCATTGTTCTTCCTTTAGGAGCCGTTTCGCCTGCGATAAATCCAACAACAGGTTTCTTTGCATTGTCTTTAACCCATCGAGCAGCAATCGCTTCAAGGTTTCCACCAATTTCACCAATCATAACGATGCCATCTGTATCAGGATCGTTCATCAATAATTCAACTGCTTCTTTCGTAGTTGTTCCGATAATCGGGTCACCACCAATTCCAATGGCTGTTGTGATTCCCAATCCAGCTTTCGATACTTGGTCGGCTGCTTCGTAGGTCAATGTTCCTGATTTAGATACAATTCCGATTTTACCAGTTTTGAAAACAAATCCTGGCATAATGCCCACTTTCGCTTCTCCAGCCGTGATAACACCCGGACAATTTGGTCCAACCAAACGCGTATCATATCCATTGATGTACTCTTTCGCTTTTACCATGTCCGCCACAGGAATTCCTTCCGTGATACAAACAATTACAGCTATTCCAGCCGCAGCTGATTCCATAATCGCGTCGGCTGCAAAAGCAGGTGGAACGAAAATAATAGAAACATCAGCACCCGTTTTTTCAACGGCTTCAGCTACTGTATTAAAAACCGGACGATCCAAGTGCGTCGAACCACCTTTTCCCGGTGTTACTCCGCCAACTACGTTGGTTCCGAATTCAATCATTTGTCCTGCGTGAAAAGTTCCTTCACTTCCTGTGAATCCTTGAACTATAACTTTAGAATTTTTATTAACGAGTACGCTCATTTGTGCTAGTGTTGTCTGTTTTTAATTCGATGTCAAAAGTAGAGTTTTGGATTGGTTATGGCAAGGAAAAAAAGTAAAAAATTAACTCTCCCGTTTGCTAGTAGAGGGGATGTGAAGCTTAAGATTTACCAATAGTTTCGGCTAACTTGTCAAAATTATTTTCTGACCAATTCTCCTAAAATCAATAGTTGTGTGAATACTATTTGATTTTAATGGCTACTTGGTAGAAGTTGTTCACTCCACCCAATACTTCGTACTCAATATAAAAGCTATTGGCCCATTCTGTAAAGGCTTTGTACTCGTGCATGGGAACGTTAAACTCATCGAAAAACAGAATATCACCAGATTTCAAATAGGGTGTCATTAAGGTCAATACATACAAGGTTGCTGAATAAATATCAGCATCCAAATGAATCACTTTCTTTCTATCTGGCGAGTACGTAGCTAAAAAGGGTAGAAGCGTCTGTTGAAATAAACCTTGATAAAACGTATGTCGACTATCATCAATTTGCGGGGGCTCGTTTCCATTGGCCATATCTCCTTTTTTAAACAAGCCCCAATCTTCTGGCAAACCTGTAAAGGTGTCAAACCCGTGAAATTTAGCATTTGGGTTTTTAATTCTATTCACCCACCATCGGAACGAATCGCCTTTTGATACCCCAAATTCAAAATAATCAATATCTGCATCTAGGTTTTCAGCAACAATGACTCTTTCAAAAAGTGATTCACGCTTCGTGTAGACAAATTTATGGGAGTAAAAATCATTTTCGCAGGTGCCTTTGTACTTTGCAATCCATTTTGATAATTCTGCCATGTGGGCCGTAAACTTCATCAAATGACTCGGTACAATTCTGTCCAATCTCAATCGAAAAAAATAACCTTTTAGTTTACCGGGTACTTTTGCTGTTCTCTCTCTGAAACTCATATTTTATTTTAACTGCGATTTCATAACCAAGCGTCATATTTCGCTCAACAAAAAAAGAAACCAAATATAGTGAATTTAAAAAGCATATGGGTGTAATCACTCAACGGAATCCGCTGTTTTCGTTTTAATCGTGATTATTGACACAAACCATTTGAAGTTCGTGCAGCCCACAGTGTGAGTGTAGCGGAATTGAATTTTTGATTTGAATTACTTTACCGCGATTCCATCACCTTAATTTCAAAATACAAACAGCTGTTCGGCGGTATTTCGCCATTGTCCTGACTGCCGTATCCCATTTGTGGAGGTGTAGCAATGTAAAATACGCTTCCCGTATTTTTTCCGACCAAAACTTCCTTCCATGCGGGAACAAGGTTTTTTAGATTAAACTCAATGGGAGAATTTTTTTCATCGAAGATGGTTCCGTCCATTAGTTTTCCTTTGTACATCACACGAATTTTGTCGTTATAGCGAATCACTCGACCTGAACCTTTGGTGGCTACTTTGTAATAAACGCCTGAACTACTTTTGGACAATTTCAGGTTTTCTTTCTTCATGAAAGCTTTCAATTCTTGGTCGAATTTCTCTTTTTCTTTGTTGGAATAACCTGTACACGAGCTTATTATTAGGACTAAGCTAAACGCAGTAAAAAGTTGAGGTAGAATTGATTTCATCTTATTTTGTTAATTGAATTTCAATGGGTTCAAGAATGTATCCGTTTTCGCGAAGCAATTGTATGAGTCCGAATTCACCGACCAAATGAGCGGCGCCAACACCTATAAAAACATGCCCTTCGTCTAAAGATTCGATTAGTTCATAGATCCATTTTTCGTTCCGATTTTTCATTAAAACCGTTTCCATATACGTTTTCATTTCATGGGAAGAATTGTCCATTTCGGCAATCTTTTCAATGTCTTGATTCAGATAGGAAAGTTGCATTTCTTTCCAAAGCTCCTCAGCATCACTTTTGTTACGCACCGTTTGCATCACCATTTCTTTTTGAAGTTCAATAGGCATCGCATCAAAAAAGGAAACTTGTTCCTCCATCGTTTCCAAACCGATCACATCAATGTCGTTCTCGTCGGCAATTTTGCCAAAAGTTTTGTCGTAGCTTTCGCTGTTGGCTAACATTTTCATCATCCCCAATTGAGCAAAGAAGAAAGGTTTGAATTTTCCGTATAGCTTTTCAAAGGAAATTGAATCCATCCCAAATTCACCCTCGACATAACCGTATACAGAATCTTTCTGCGCTTGCGAAAGCATATCGGTCATTTTACCTTCTTTTAATAGGGCTAATTTCATTGCGCTCACCGTATTAGCGAGGTCATCCAATTCTAAAAATACTTTGTCGGATTGTTTAAGTTGTTTTTTGACTGTCTCCGGAAGAACGAATAGGTCTTTATCGATGAGGTGAATTGTTCCGAAAAGGTAACTAACGCTTTCTCCGCCCTCCGTACTGATTTTCCAAAAAATACTTTTTGACGGGGGAGTGATTTCCTTGCTTTGTCCCCAGCCATAACCGAAAACAAATAAAAGTAATATGGAAATCAATTGTTTCATTCGAATGTAATTTCCGCAAGGAAGTGATCATCTTCATCGTAGATTTTGCTCGCTTTTAAACCTACTTTTTTAGCGGCTTGAAATAAATTGTCAAAATCAACATACAACCAATTGAACCA
>CBFIBY010000124.1:0-8108 GCA_965660955.1 Crocinitomicaceae bacterium
CATTAGTTCCATCACAACCTATCTAGTTGGAGGGGAATACAAACAATTCGTAAAAAGACAGAAACTGATGAAAGACCTAAAGAAATTGAGAGACCATGTAATCATTTGTGGGTTTGGTCGAGTTGGAAAACAAGTAGCTAGAGATTTAGCTGCAACAAATACTCCTTTCGTCGTACTCGAAAAAAATCCTGAAGTAATTGCTGAGCATGAAGCGCTTCCAGGTTATTTATTCCTAAAAGCGAACGCTACGAATGATGAGAATTTGTTAAAGGCGAATCTCCAAGAAGCCAAAGCAATCATTTGTTCGCTTCCTCAAGACACAGATAACTTATACATTGTTTTGTCTGCCAGAGAACGATCTTCTAAGGTGACGATTGTGTCTCGTGCTATAATGAACAACTCAATTTCTAAATTGAAATTTGCGGGCGCAAACAATGTAATTCTTCCGGATACTATTGGGGGCTCTCATATGGCATCCCTAATTACCAACCCAGATGTGATGGAATTTTTGGATATGGTGAGAGTGCAGGGACGAACAGGTTCCAATATCAATTCAGTAGCATTTTCTGAATTGCCAGAAAACTTGCAAAACAAAACTATAGGTGAATTGGATGACCAAAAACTTACTGGAGTTAGTATTATTGGTTATAAAACGCCAGATGGATCATATGTCGTCAATCCAGATCGTGATTTACTAATGGTTCCTGAATCGAGCCTTTTCGTGCTTGGAAACGAAGACCAATTGGCGCAGTTAAAATCAATGTTTGGTCTCACGCATTAATATGAAAATACTAATTACAGGGGCAAACGGTCTTTTAGGACAAAAGCTAGTCAAACTTTTACTTCAAAAGAATAGTCCATTTGTTGCAACTTCATCGGGTAAAAATAGAAATACAGATTGTCCAAATGAGAATTATCTTTCTATGGATATTACCTCAAAGACTGAAGTCGAATCGGTCATTTTAAATCAAAGGCCAGATGCCATAATTCACACAGCGGCTATGACTAATGTGGATCAATGCGAAGAAGATCGTTTAAGCTGCCATCGTGTCAACGTTATGGGCACAGCCTATCTCTTTAATGCCGCGCAAAAAGTCAATGCACACTTTCAATTGCTATCGACCGACTTTGTTTTTGATGGTGAGAAAGGAAACTATCGAGAAGAAGATATGGTCAATCCGTTGAGTGTCTACGCACAGTCAAAAGTAGATGCTGAAAGGTTGTTGCAAGTTGCAAAATACACAAACTGGTCAATTGCACGAACCATCATAGTTTATGGAACGGGGAATAACCTTTCTCGATCGAACATTGTGCTATGGGCACGAGAGGCATTAGCGAAAGGAGATCCTTTGACTATCGTGGATGATCAGTATCGTTCACCTACTTGGGCCGATGACCTTGCTAAAGGATGTTTTGCCATAGTTGAAAAAAAGCATTTTGGAATCTTTCATTTAAGCGGACCAGAAACCTATTCTATTCTAAACTTGGTCAAGAAGATTGCAGATTATTATGGATATTCAACCGAAAACATTTCTCCCGTTTCGTCAAGCACTTTAAACCAATCGGCGAAACGTCCACCAAAAACAGGTTTTGATTTAACGAAAGCAAAAACACTGCTCAATTACAATCCAATTACCCTTGAAGAAAGTCTAAGTTTGTTAGATAGGGAATTAAAGAAGAGGTAAAACTCCAAAGAATATAGACTAGCCCATATGTTGCGTTATATTTTCATTATATTCGAGGAATAAAACGAAAACAACTATGGCAAAAGCAGAATCCTCTGGATGGGGATCACGTGTTGGTTTAATTCTAGCAATGGCAGGAAACGCTGTTGGTCTAGGTAATTTCTTAAGATTTCCCGTACAAGCAGTCGAAAATGGTGGAGGAGCATTTATCATTCCTTACCTAGTTTGTTTTTTATTGATGGGGATACCATTGCTATGGGTTGAATGGGGAACTGGGCGTTTTGGCGGTATTCGAGGGAATCACTCTACACCGTTCATTTTTGACTCCATGAATAAAAAGAAGATTTGGAAGTATATCGGTGTTTTCGGAATCTTTACAAACATTGCAGTCGCTTCGTATTACTGCTATATTGAGTCTTGGACCATGTCCTATGTGTACCATACCATAATTGGTACTTTCGATGGAATGACGCAACAACAAGTAAGCGACTTCTTTGTATCTTATACAGATATTGGCTCTTCCTTTTCTGGAATACCGTATGAAGCCGTCGTTTTTTACATTGTTTGCCTTGTTCTTAATACTTGGATTCTATCCAAAGGACTAGGTGGTGTAGAGAAGGTAGCCAAAGTAGGAGTGCCTCTTTTACTTATTTTTGGTGCTTTTTTAGCGGTAAAAGGATTGACTTTAGGGACTTCAGGCGCTTCAGCAGCGATTCCCGATGCAAATGCTCTTGATGGCATTAATTTCCTTTGGACACCGCAGTTTAGTTCTTTACTCGATTTAAAAGTTTGGTTGGCTGCTGCCGGACAGATATTCTTTACTCTGTCACTAGGGATGGGAACGATTCATTGCTATGCTTCTTATTTAAGGGAAAAGGATGACATCGCTTTGAACTCAGTCAGTGCTGGGTTTACAAACGAATTTGTTGAAGTGGTTCTGGGTTCTTTAATTGTTGTTCCTATTGCAGCTGGTTATTTAGGTTTGGATTGGGTAATCAACAATGCTGGATTCGGGATGGCCTTCCAAACTATGCCTTACTTGTTTGATAAATGGGGCGATATAATTGGACCTATTTCGGGTGTGTTCTGGTTTGGATTATTATTCTTTGCTGGAATAACTTCTTCACTTGCCATGGGTACTCCTTGGATGGGATTCATGAAAGACGAATTTGGATGGGAACGAAGAAAAGGTGCCTGGACATTTGGATTAATCGTATTGATTTTAGGTTTACCAACTGTATTCTTTTACAACCAAGGAGTGTTCGGAGAGTACGATTATTGGGCAGGAACGGTTTCTTTGGTCGTCTTCGCACTAGCTGAGATTGTTTTATTTGCTTGGGTGTTTGGCATCAACAAAGGATGGGAACAAATCAATTCAGGTGGCGATATTACAATTCCAAAAATCTATAAACCAATATTGAAATATATAACACCGACTATCCTAATTGTTGTATTTCTTGGAGCCTTGATTACACCAAAAGATAATGATTGGGAAAAAGCAATAACCGAAAAATGGGAATTGGACAACGGAAGTATACTGGCTAAGATTACCAATAGTGATATTGTTGTTAACAAGGATTGGTTTTCGGATCATAAAGAATATGATCAACCAGGTGGAATTGTTGACACGGTAATCCATGATAGTGAAAAGAAAGTACACATCTTAAAAGTGAAAGATACCGTACGTTTTTATAGAAATGAACAAGGTTTAGCGAAAGAAGCCAAAAAAGAGAAGATTCTCAAAAACATCGGCAAAGACTACGTATTTTTTGATTCTGTGGCAGTTTGCCGCGAATACAAAATAAAATGGAAGAATACGATAGTCGTAAAAGAAGGTGATGAATTGAAATTAGGCTCAACCATCGCAACAGGAAAATTTACGAATAATTCCATGTACATTACAATCGGTAGGTTGTTGTTACTTGGACTTTTCGCATTCATTTGTTTCCTCGTGTACCGAGCGGGACGTAAAAAATCAAAAATATGAACACATCGGCATTAATCATGATGGTTACTACACAAGCGTTAGTGGCATTTTTAATGGGACTCTTTTTTTACAAAGTGTTGCGAGCTCCAAAAAGACAAGAACCTGATTCGTACTATGAGAACGATGATGATGAAGAATAAAACATGAAAAAAGAAGACAACACAGAATTTGTTTCAAAAAGGACCAAAAGAGGAATTCTTCTTTTGGTCTTTCTGTGTTTACTAATTATATATATACCAAGAATTATATCTGTATTTCGTCCTTCTGAAAAGATTGAATTGACGACAGCAGAGCTCAAAATTATAGAAGAATTAAAAACGGATTATCAAGCGAAACAAAAAGCAAAGAAAAGGAACACCTATAAGAAAAGAGAATTTCGCAGACCTCCGAGTAAGTTTAATCCGAACGAATATTCAAAAAAGGAATGGATGCACGTCGGATTATCGGAAAAACAAGCTGAAGTAATGCTTAAAATTACCAAAAGGGGAATTTGGACCAATGAATTTTTACAAAGCATCACTATCCTCCCAGATGAAGTCTACGAGTTAATAAAAGACTCCACGATATATCCCGAAAGATCTTATCCGAAGTATGAACAAAAAAAGTATCCCCAAAAGGAAGCGTATAAAAGAGCGATTATAGAAATTAATTCAGCCAGTCCAGAAGAAATTACTTCACTACCAGGTATTGGACCTTCTTTTGCCAACCGAATAGTTGCCTATCGAAAAATGTTGGGAGGATATCACAAAAAGGAACAGTTGTTAGAGGTATATGGCTTGGATATAGAGCGGTACGATATGTTCGATGTTTATTTTAAAGTAGATTCTGATGCCGTAAAAAAGCTAAATATTAACACAAGTACAGTAAAGGAATTGAAGAGTCATCCATATATTAATTATGCAGTAGCAAATAGCATAGTCAAGATGAGAGAACAGCATGGGGCATACAAAAGTCTGGATCAATTAAAAGAATCCAAATTAATAGGTCGAGAACTTTTTGATAAACTAAAACCCTACGTATATTTGTAGCCCATGATTCAAGAAAGAATTAAATCAGCCATTCGGGATGTTGTAGATTTCCCCAAGAAAGGCATTGTTTTTAAGGATATTACGCCGATTATGATGGACCCTAAGTTGTCTGCTGATATTGTCGACGAACTGGCGAAAATTTATGCTTTGCATAGTATTGATGCAATTGCTGGGATCGAAAGCCGAGGTTTCCTATTTGGCTATCCATTAGCAATGAAATTAGGAGTTCCGTTTATTTTAATTCGGAAAAAGGGAAAACTTCCATATGATAAAATAAGTCATTCTTATGAACTAGAATACGGTAGCGCTGTTATAGAAATGCATACAGATGCCGTGAAGAAGGGTCAAAACATATTAATACATGATGATCTCTTGGCCACAGGAGGGTCAGGGGCGGCAGCCGCAAGTTTGATTGAGAAATGCGGAGGCAATGTTGTAGGCTTTGACTTTCTTGTCTCTTTGGACTTTTTAAACGGTAAAGAAAAATTGACTCCTTTCACGAAGGAAATAAAAGCACTAATTAATTATTAAATAAAAGATGAACTTCGACCAGAACGAAAACCAAAAAATGATTGCGGACATGATTCGCGATTTTGCAGAGAAAGAGATTAGACCGCACTTTATGGAGTGGGATGAGTCACAAGAATTTCCTGTACATGTATTTAAAAAATTAGGTGAACTAGGTTTGATGGGTGTGTTTATTCCAGAAGAATACGGTGGCTCAGGATTTAGTTACTATGAATACATCACGGTAGTTTCTGAAATTGCAAAAGTTTGTGGATCAATCGGCTTATCAGTCGCTGCGCATAACTCACTTTGTACGGGTCATATTTATTATCATGGAAATGAAGACCAAAAGAAAAAGTACTTGCCGAAATTGGCAACAGCTGAATGGATTGGCGCATGGGGTCTCACTGAAACGGGAACTGGTTCAGATGCAGGAGGAATGAATACCACAGCAATTAAAGAAGGGAACGAGTGGGTTCTTAATGGGTCAAAAAACTTTATTACCCATGGAAAATCTGGGGACGTAGCCGTTGTTATTGCTAGAACAGGCGAAAAAGGTGATTCAAGAGGAATGTCAGCATTTATTATTGAAAAAGGAACACCCGGTTTTTCTGCAGGAAAAAAAGAAAACAAATTGGGTATGCGTGCTTCTGAAACATGTGAATTGATTTTTGACAATTGCCGAATTCCAGAGGAAAATCTAATTGGGAAAGAAGGGGAAGGTTTTATTCAAGCCATGCAAATCCTAGATGGTGGAAGAATTTCAATCGGAGCTTTGGCATTGGGAATCGCTAAGGGAGCATACGAAGCATCTGTAAAGTATGCGAAAGAAAGAGAGCAGTTTGGAAAACCAATCGCTCAATTCCAAGCAATTGGTTTTAAGCTAGCAGATATGGCGACTAAAATCGAAGCAGCCGAATTGTTGTTGAACCAATCCGCATTTTTGAAAAACACAGGGAAAAATTTGACGAAAGAATCAGCCATTGCAAAATATTATGCTTCAGAAATTGCTTGTGAAGTATCTAATGAAGCAGTTCAAATATTTGGAGGATATGGATATACGAAAGACTTTCCAGTTGAGAAATTTTACCGAGACGCTAAACTCTGCACTATTGGTGAAGGAACTTCAGAAATACAGAAATTAGTAATTTCTCGAGAAATATTAAAATAGCTATTGTTTTTTTAGGAATTAGGCGTACCTTTGCCGTCCAAAATTGTTTTAAATACTTATATAATATGTTGATAGTACCTGTTAAAGAAGGCGAAAACATCGAAAGAGCCTTGAAGCGTTACAAGAAGAAATACGACAAGACTGGCGTGATGAGAGAATTGCGTTCGCGTAAAGAATTTATCAAACCATCTGTTACGGATCGTCAGCAACGCATTAAAGCTGCATATAAGCAAAGAATGACTAGCGCAGAATTGTAACAAATTCTCAAAATATACGTTTTAAAAGGAAGCCTCAAGGCTTCCTTTTTTTATGCTCGAAAAATTTCTTCAATATCTTAAAGTAGAACGACGATATTCCAATCACACCCTGGTTGCATACCGGTCCGATTTACAAGCTTTTCTCGATTTTATTTCCATCGACAATGATTCTGATTTAAATAGGATTCACGGTCGTGATATCCGAGAGTGGATTATGGACTTGAATAATGAAGGAATAACAAATAGAAGTATAAACAGGAAACTCTCATCTCTTAGAGCTTTTTACCGGTGGTTAAAAAAAGAGAATGTGGTTGAAAAAAGTCCATTAGCGAAAATAAAAGGACCAAAAACAGAAAAGCGCTTGCCTCATTTTGCCAAACAGTCAGAAATGGCGAATCTTTCTTTTGATAACGGAAAATGTGATTTTGAATCTATCCGAGACAGATTGATACTTGAATTGTTTTATCAGACAGGTATTCGTCTAAGTGAATTGATTGATTTGACAGACGGACAAATTCAAAGTACTTATATTCGGGTGATTGGTAAGAGAAAAAAAGAAAGACAAATTCCTATTTCAATTAATCTGTATAATCTCATACAGAATTACCAAAGAGTCAGAAATGAAAACGGTTTAGAAGGCAATCGTTTTTTTGTGTTAAAAAACGGCAAGAATCTTTATCCGAAGTTTGTCTACAGAAAAATAAATATATATCTTAGTGAGGTATCGAGTTTGAATAAAAAAAGTCCGCATGTTTTGCGTCACACATTTGCAACGCATCTGTTGAACAATGGCGCTGGTTTGGAAACCTTAAAAGAGTTACTCGGACATGCCAATTTAGCAGCGACTCAAGTTTATACGCACAACTCGTTCAAACAATTGTCAAATATATACTCACAAGCCCATCCACGTGGGCGCAATTCTAATTAAGTATGGATATTCAAGTGCATTCAGTTCATTTTACGGCCGACAAAAAGTTGATAGGTTTTGTAAATGAAAAAGTAAACAAATTAGAGGTGTTTTTCGATAATATTATTGCTGGCGAAGTATTCTTACGTTTGGATAAAAATGCAAGTAATGAAAACAAAGTTGCAGAAGTGAAGTTGTTGATTCCCGGAAAAGAACTTTTTGCTAAGAAACAATGTAAGAGTTTTGAGGAAGCAGCAGACTTAGCGGTTGAAGCTTTGCGCAAGCAGGTAAATAGAGAAAAAGGAAAAAAATAATTCATTCTAAATGGTTGAAATGGCGGCTTTTGGCCGCCATTTTTTTATGGACAAAAAAAAAATAAGAAAATTTCAAATAAAAACACTTGTGGTAAAAGATTTCTTTCATACATTTGCAAACCCAAATAAGGGGTAAGTACACAAGTTCTTTCAATTATTGACCAAATAAAAACATGTGCCGATGTAGCTCAGTTGGCCAGAGCAGCTGATTTGTAATCAGCGGGTCGGGGGTTCGAATCCCTCCATCGGCTC
>CBFIBY010000125.1:0-6211 GCA_965660955.1 Crocinitomicaceae bacterium
TGACAAATCTTGGACACTGTTTTTAGACCGAGATGGTGTCATAAATGAACGTGTTTTTGGCGGGTATGTCACCTCGGTTGAAGAATTTCATTTGCTTGAGCGGGTGCCGGAAGCCATCCAATTGTTTCGAAAAAAGTTTGGGAGAATTATTGTGGTTACCAACCAGCAGTGCATAGCTAAAAAGATAATCACGCGGCGTAACTTAAACGACATTCATCGTTATATGCAAAAGCAAATGATGATAAATGACACCCATCTGGATGCTGTGTATTACGCGCCAGAAATGAGGGATGATTCAGCTAATACGCGAAAACCAAAACCCTTTATGGCACAAGAAGCGAAAAAGGATTTTCCGGCTATTGATTTTGAAAAGAGTTGGATGGTTGGCGACACAGATTCGGATATTGTATTTGGAAAGAATCTTGGCATGAAAACTGCTCGTGTAGTTACCGAAGAGCCAATCGGAGTTGAAGCTGATATGAATTGTGAATCACTCTATGAATTGGCGTGTAAAATGACAGGAAAAGATGAATAAATTGTTTTTTAGAATTTTTATTGTTGGGGTGTTGATGTCGAGTTCGCTCGTCTTTTCACAAAATGCAACTGACGCGAAAGGAAGGAAACAAGGACCTTGGCAAAAAACCTATCCGAAAAGTAAGGCCTTGATGTACAAGGGTACTTTCAAAGATGATAAGCCCGTTGGAAAATTCACATATTTTTATCCAAGCACGAAAGTCAAAGCGGTTATTAAACACGAAGAAAACTCTTCGCGTTCTGAAGCTTTTTTCTATCACGAGAATGGAATTTTAATGAGTTACGGTATTTATCGCGACATGAAAAAAGATTCCATATGGTACAATTATGGGCCTTCAGGAAGAATAAGTTACACAGAAACGTATAAGAATGATATCCTTCATGGAGAAAAGAATATTTATTTTGTTCCTGAAGAGTTGAGTGATAAATCTATTCGCGTTTCCGCTAAAATGAACTATGTGGAAGGTAAGTTGGATGGTCCTTATCTTGAATATTTCGATCTAGGTAATCTCAAGGTACGTGGTGCATATGTGAACAATAAACGTCATGGAACATGGGAGGAATTCCAGCCAACGGGACAATTACTTTCCTTTTCTCGTTACAAAAATGGAGTGAAGCATGGATGGTGCACAGCGCATGATGCTAGTGGTAAAGAAATCAATAAAGTGTATTTCTATAACGGTCAGATGAAAACTGGTCGAGATTTGAAATTGCTCATGAAACAAATGAAGGAAAAAGGAATAAATCCCAACGAATAATCCTCATTTGACGTATATTTAAATAATGATGCGACAAACTCTTTCTTTATTTTTCTTTGCAGTAATTCTTCTTGCGGTTTATGGGTGCAAGAAAGATGGAGTTACAAGTACGCCCCAATTGCATCTCAATTATTTTGACATGACCGAGGGTAGATATGTCGTTTACAAAGTGATGGAGGTTTATCATGATGATGATTCCGGAATCCATGATACAAGTGAGTTTTTCTTGAAAACTGTGAACGGAGCAACATATATCGATAATTCGGGACGTGTAGGTTTGGAGCAAGATAGGTATGAGAGTCTGGATAATGTGATCTGGCAATTAACCGATACATGGACGCAATTTCGGACGAACATACGAGCAGAACTCGTAGAAGAAAATCAGAAAAAGATCAAATTAGCCTTTGCACCCACTTTTGATAAAGAATGGGATATAAACGCCTTCAATGCTTTTGATGAACAGCAGGCTTATTATAGCGCGATTCATGAATCTTTTGAAATGAACGGAATATCTTTTGATTCGACAGTGAATGTTGTTCAGGAAGATTTTTTCTCTTTGGTAGATTTGAAAAGGCAAACGGAAAGATATGCCAAAAACATTGGTTTGGTCTCCAAGTATTACAAAGATTTAATCATCCAAAACTTCGATACCCTCAACCCAATAAAAGGTGAAGAGTTGTTTTATGAAATTGTGGATTTCGGGATAGAGTAATAGAGCTTTAAGCCCTTTATTTTCAACTCTTTTTTTCTTTAAACTACAACTTATCTTATTGACCTTCTATTCTTGATAAATAAATATCGCAAAACCTTTGTTACTTTATTGATTTTATTGGCGGTAAACCATATATTTGCCCCCTTGAAATAATAACAAACGGATTATACGAACATGCGTAATAAAGGATTTTTCTGGTTTTTAACCATTTTACTAACGGCAATTTGTGTTTATCAATTGTCTTTTACCTGGGTCTCCAATAGTGTTGAGAACAAGGCAGACCGCTCGGCGAACGAAATGGTTGAAAAGCTAAAGGAAGAAGCGAAGAACAATGGTAACAAAGTTATGTTGCCTAATTCAGACACCTTAATTGATTTCCCAACACCGGAAGCGGAAGAATTGGCACATGCAGCATACGTGAATGATATTCTTCGTTCAAAAGCAGAAACTCCAGTTTACCCACTTTTTGGTTCAACGTTTTCTGAGGTTAAGAAAAGAAGTTTAGCATTTGGACTCGACCTTGTTGGAGGGATGTCAATTACTATGGAAGTTTCGATTCCAGAATTGATCGAAAACTATGCCCGAAGTAGTAGAGATTTAACGTTCAAAAAACCATATGATTCAGCAAAAGAAAGATACGCTGAGACCGGAGGTGATTTCATCAATATTTTTGTTGAAGAATTCAAAAGCAAAAATGCAAACACAAAATTGGTCAAGGTATTTGATATCACAGATATCGAAGAATTGGGAATGAATTCTACTGATGATGAGGTAATTGCTTTCTTACGGGAGAAGGTAGCAAATTCTATCGATGGAGTTGAATTGATTTTGAATCGTCGTATCAACCAGTTTGGTGTAGCACAACCAAACATTCAGAAAGACCCTTCAAACAATAGAATCTACGTTGAATTGCCTGGTGTACAGGATGATGCAACAGTTAAGAAAAGAATTATTTCCACAGCCAATCTTAAGTTTTTCGAAACATACGCAGCAGGTGAGATTTCAGCGGCTTTTCAAAGAGCAGTGGAAATTTCCAAAAATGAAGAGTTAACACCCGAAGAATTAGAAGAACAAGCTGTTGCAGATTCAACAGAGGCTGGAGATTCAACCAAATCAGAAAAATCGGCATTGGATGAATTACTTGTGGACGCTCCGACTGACGCGAACAAGCCTGGTGGTAAAAAGAACCTATCGGATTTGATTCAAGGTGGTACACAATATTTTATTGGATATGCTTCAATTGAAGATAAAGATGCTGCTACGAAATTATTGAATAGAGCAGATATTAAATCGGTTTTCCCACCAGATTTGAAATTCATGTGGTCTGCTGAACCAGAAAGAGTTTCGAACGAAACGAAAGTTTTAGGATATACACTTTATGCTATTCGCGTTCCTGAGTCAGGTAAACCAAGAGTGGGAGGAACGGATATTGGTTCGGCTTCGACTGGGTTCAACCAGGAAGATGCGAAAGTGACGGTTAACCTTCAAATGACTCCAGAAGGTTCAGATAAATGGGCGTTGATGACGTCTGAAAACATTCAGAGACAAGTTGCCATTACAATGGATGATGTTGTGTATAGCGCGCCAGTCGTTCAAGGAGCTATTAC
Organism: Crocinitomicaceae bacterium; assembly: GCA_965660955.1. Lineage (GTDB taxonomy): Bacteria > Bacteroidota > Bacteroidia > Flavobacteriales_D > Crocinitomicaceae > UBA2040. Next base: position 3,612 of record CBFIBY010000125.1, read on the forward strand.
ACAAGGAAACACTGAAATCTCTGGAAGCTTTTCAATTGATGAAGCGAATGCTTTAACCGGATTGTTAAACGGTGGAGCTTTACCAGCGAAATTGGCGATTAAGGAATTGACGAAAGTTGGTCCAACTATCGGTGCTGAAAATACACGCTCTGGTTTGATTTCCTTTGCGATTGCATTGTTGCTTGTATTCGTTTACATGTTCTTCTATTATGGAAAAGCAGGTTTGGTAGCAGATATCGCATTGTTTGCGAACATCTTGTTCATCTTTGGTTCACTTGCTTCTTTTGGAGCGGTATTGACACTGGCTGGTTTGGCCGGTATCGTACTTACCATTGGTATGGCGGTTGATGCTAACGTACTAATCTTTGAACGTATTCGAGAAGAGCAAATGGCAGGAAAGGATTTAAGAGGTTCAGTTGAAACTGGATTTAAGAAAGCCTTGTCCTCAATTATCGATGCCAACGTTACTACATTATTGACAGCAATCGTATTGAAGATATTCGGATCAGGTCCTATCGAATCCTTCGCAACAACATTGATCATCGGTATCTTTACATCTGTATTTGCTGCCTTGGTGATTACACGTTTGATAATCCTTCGTCGATTGGACAAAGGGAAATCAATGGAGTTTGATACGAAGTTGACAAAAGGAGCCTTCAAGAATTTGAATTTCAATTTTGTTGGAAAAAGAAGATTGTACTATATCGTTTCTGGAATTTTAGTGACGATTGGTATCATTAGTTTAGTGGCAAAAGGATTGACGCCAAGTGTTGAGTTCTCTGGAGGGCGCACTTTTGGTGTGAAGTTTGAGAAATCTGCAAAAAACGAAATTGAATACTTAAGGGATAATTTGGAAAAAGTTTTTGTTGAAGACGGTAAAAAAGCTTCAGTAGATTTGAAAACAAAATCAAGTAACTACTTCGTTGAAATTACGACGAATTACAAACTGGGGCAGGAAGATGCTAAGACTTCTGCTATGGTGAAAGATAAGTTAGAAGAAGGCTTGAAGGCTAGTAAAGACAAATTGGGAACAGCTCTTATTCAAGAATCAAGAAATGTCTCACCAACAATTTCAGGTGAATTGAAAACGTCTTCTATGATTGCGATCTTGTTATCCATGGTTATCATATTTGCCTACATCCTCATGCGATTTGGTTCATGGCAGTATTCTACCGGGGCAATTTTCGCCATGTTGCATGATGTCGTATTAGTACTCGCTTGTTTCGCCATCTTCCACGGAATACTTCCTTTCAATATGGAAATTGATCAAGCGTTTATCGCCGCAATTTTGACGGTAATTGGATATTCCATTAATGATACCGTGGTCGTATTTGACCGTATTCGTGAGCGACTTGGTTTGAAGAAAGCAGGTAGCGACGATTCAGAAGCGATTAATGAAGCATTGAATTCAACGCTATCAAGAACGATTAATACGTCCATGACAACATTCATTGTGTTGTTAATCATCTTCATCTTTGGTGGACCGGCAATCAAAGGATTTATCTTTGCTTTGATGATTGGTGTTGTTGTAGGAACATACTCAAGTTTATGTATCGCAACACCATTGTTGATTGATTTATCAAAGAAAATAAAAGCGAAATTATAAGGTACAATACCAGAAACTAAATAGGAAAGCACTTTGAGTCAATCAAAGTGCTTTTTTTGTGGATTCAATCCAACGAAAAGGTCGAAAATTTCGTTATATAAGAAAGCATTAACATGATTGTAATAGTTGGAATAGTGGTTGTTTTTGGAATCTTTCGATTTGTTTCAGAAAGATAAAAGATCTGTTCTTAAATATCTATTCGCGTAGCTTTCTTTGCTTTTCTCAAATAACCACTTAAAATCGTTCGGGCATCCCGATCTTCTTTGTATAAATCAATATATCGTTTCCAACGATAAGGCTCTTGTTTTTGTATAAAATAAGGAGCAAATCCAAAACCGACAATGGAGCCATTCTCAACAAGGACAATAGATTTTTCATTTTTTGCCCGTCCGTTTTCCATGATATAAAACGATTCCCCATCAAAGTTTAATTTTCCAATTAGTTCGTTCACTCGCACATTGTAATCTTCTGCGGGTTCTTTTCCAACACATGCCCCTGCACATTTCTTTATTTCGTAATGAAAGCATGAAGTTTTGGTTGGATATAAATCGGTCAATTTTTGACAAAGTTCCTTTTCTTCCGTCCAACGTTCCAAGAAATTTACTCCTTCTCGTTTGCTCGTAAAAGAAGTTAAGGGATGTTCCTTCGATTTTGACGTCAATCCCAGATACAATCGGATGTATCCCGCGTCATCTTTATAATGAAAAAGTCCATACGGAAATTTACTTTTCTTCAACATGTGATTAAAACGAGGCTTGTGTTGCTTAATCAGCATAGATTCTAAAAGTAAGGCAATCAATTCTGAACCCGTTAATTCAAATTCAATGCGACAAATGGCATTGCGCATTTCAATTCCTTTCTTCGTGTTGCTGTTCCGCAAATGCTGTTCTACGCGTTTTTTAATGCTGATACTTTTCCCTATGTAAATGAGTTGATTGGTATCATCATAGAATTTGTATACACCAATTTTTGAGGGCAAATCGTCCACCGCATT
>CBFIBY010000125.1:6221-7991 GCA_965660955.1 Crocinitomicaceae bacterium
ATGAAGAATGGCTGGATTGATGTCTTCTTGAATAAAATTGGTGAAGTCGCCTTTACTTTTCTCGTGAAGAATTGTAAACAGATGAGCCGTAGCTAGTGCATCTCCACCTGCTCGGTGCCGATTTTCGATTTGAATATCCAATGCTCGGGTTAATTTACCCAAAGAATAAGAATCATGTCCAGGAATGATATAACGACTAGAACGAACCGTACACATGTGCGGACGTCGATAGTCAAAACCTAAGTTTTTAAATTCCTGTCGAATAATACCATAATCGAAACCAACATTGTGGGCTACGAAAACGCAATCTTGGGTAAACTCAACAATTTTTTTGGCGACTTCGAAAAATTTGGGCTGACCTTCCACCATTTTATCGGATATTCCAGTCAGATTAACGATGAACCGAGGAATTTCCATTTCTGGGTCCAAAAGTGTTTCATAAGAGTCAATCACTTTCTCGCCATCATGTTTGTAGATGGCAATTTCCGTGATTTTAGAAGCGCGAGGCGAACCTCCAGTCGTTTCTATATCGACTATAGCGTAATGCTTTGGAGAAGGCTTTTTTTCTATGTTTAGTTCTGATTCCAAGTCCGACAAAAGTAGTGATTTCGCGAGGTTTATTTCCATCCAATTTGAGTAACTTGCGAAGAATATTATACAATATGAGATTCTTAATTCTTCTTGCTTCTGTTTTAGTGTACACACAAAGCCTGGCACAATGCGATACTTCGCGCTATACAACAGCTATTTTTGATTCAGTTATCAAGCATGCAAACGTCCAATACGGTTCTGCACAAGTATGGAATATTCCTTACAACAACACAGATTTGTTTATGGATATTTATGAACCAGATGGCGATACATTGACGAATCGTCCTTTGATGATATGGGCACATCCGGGTGGATTCCTTTTGGGCGATAAAGAAGCAGACGATATGGTCGCACTTTGTGATAGTTTTGCTAGAAAAGGATTTGTGACGGCTTCCATCGGATATCGACTTGGGTTTAATCCGCTTTCACAAAGTTCGGCAGTTCGAGCTGTTTATCGTGGAACGCAAGATATGCGCGCAGCGATTCGCTATTTAAAGGAGTTTTCGACCATGTACGGCATCGATACAAATTATACCTTTATCGGAGGCAGCAGTGCTGGAGCGTTCGCTTCCTTGCATACGGCATATTTGACAGATGCAGAGGCACCAACGGATATTCAAGGTGGAATCGGCTATCCCGCTTTGGGTTGTTTGGATTGTTCTGGTAACAACTATCAACACAATATGGATTTGACGGGAATCATCGCTTTATGGGGCGCTCTAGGTGACTCCAATTACGTTGATGCGACTGAAACCGTTCCCGCTTTATTGATTCATGGAGAGGCCGACGGAACCGTGCCCATTGGTACAGGAAATCCCTTTGGTGTTTTCACCACACCCGTCGTGAATGGTTCTCGACCTATTTCAAATCAGCTGAATTCGCTAGGAATACCACATACTTTTTTGCCATTTGACAGCTTGGATCATGAATTTCATGGAGCGGATAATGGAACATTCAATACGCCTCCGAATAATTATTGGGACACCATCGTAGATGCGATTCAAAATCATGTTTATCCTTTGTTGTTGCCTGCTGCACCAGTAATAAACGGCTCCAACAATGTTTGTGTTGGTGATACCTTGACCTATGTTTTTCAAGGACCGGACATCGATAGTTTTTGCTATGAAGTGATAAATGGAACGGTCGTGTCTGATTTTGGAACGGCGATTCAAGTGGCTT
>CBFIBY010000126.1:0-7765 GCA_965660955.1 Crocinitomicaceae bacterium
TTTTTTTATTCCTATTATTTCATGCGTAAGAAGATTTTACTTGCCTGTAGAAGGGTAAGTCAACCCTGCCTGTCCTTCGGCCACGCAGGCAGGGCCACTTTTAATCCCGACAAGCTTCTGCTTCGTCGGTTTTTTTTATTCCTATTATTTCATGCGTAAGAAGATTTTACTTGCCTGTAGAAGGGTAAGTCAACCCTGCCTGTCCTTCGGCCACGCAGGCAGGGCCACTTTTAATCCCGACAAGCTTCTGCTTCGTCGGTTTTTTTTATTCCTATTATTTCATGCGTAAGAAGATTTTACTTGCCTGTAGAAGGGTAAGTCAACCCTGCCTGTCCTTTGGCCACGCAGGCAGGGCCACTTTTAATTCCGACAAGCTTCTGCTTCGTCGGTTTTTTTTATTCCTAAGCTATTTATGTAAGAGACGAGAAATCGACGAACTAGTGAAATAAGACATCGCATAAAAAGGCATCCTACTAGGATAAAATCCTCCTAAGTCTAGATATTTTACTTAGCAAGAAAGTGAATTTGAATGGTCGTTATTCCCCAAAAGGACTACTTAATACTCATCAATGTATTGAACTTACTCTTGTTTAGTGTGAAAGCAAAGGTGCTCCCAACACCAACCGTGCTTCGGACACTGATGCTTTGATCATGAGATTCCATAATATGTTTGACAATTGCCAGCCCTAATCCTGAACCACCCTCGTGACGATTTCTACTTTTCTCGACCCGGTAGAATCGTTCGAACAGTCGTGGGATTTCAGCTTCTTCAATCCCTAAGCCGTTGTCCGCTACCTCAACAGTCACAATGTTATCGAGAATGTAAATTCTAAATCTAGTTTCTCCACCCACTTTTCCATAGTTGATGCTATTGTTCACAAGGTTGCTTAACACTTGGGCAATTTTACCTTTATCACCTTCAACAATAATCTCTGGGTATTCCTTTACCAAATTCAGTGCGATTTCCTTTTCTTTCGCTTTGATTTCTATAGTTTCAGCGACTTCTTTTATGAGCGCCACTATATCGAAATGCTCAATATTCATCTTTAAATCATCCACTTCGATTTTAGTGATTTGATCCAAATCTTCAATAATACCAACCATCCGATCGGTTGCAACAGATGCACGTTCCAAAAAACGGCGATTGACTTTGTCATCTTCAAGTCCTCCGTCCAGTAAAGTCAGTAAGTAACCTTGGATGGAAAAAATAGGCGTTTTCAGCTCATGGGCAAGATTCCCCAAAAACTCCCGTCGGAATTCTTCTTGATCTTTGAGTTTTGTGATTTCTTTATTCTTCTCTTCGGTCCAATCTCTAGCTTGTTTTTCCGCCTCTTCAATTACATCGTTCGTTAAAGAAAGAGTTTGCCGATCACCTTCTAGAAACTTGCCTTTTCGAATAGAACGGTAGAGAATTTTTAATCGATCCTCGATAAATCGTTTAACGAGTAAATAAAAGACTCCAAAAGTCGATACAAATGAACCGAGCCAAATAAAGAAAAGTGCAACTAAGGAGATTTCATTATTAACCAACCCCAGTATGAATAATAAAATTACAACCAGCGAACTAACCGCTAGACTGCCAATCAATAAAATGGTAATGGGTTTTAAACTTCTCAATTTTCTTTAAATGTATATCCTACGCCTTTTATAGTGCGAATATACTCATCTCCAAGCTTTTCTCTCAATTTACGAATGTGAACATCGATTGTTCTTTCACCTACAATTGTTTCGTTGCCCCAAACCGTGGCCAAAATTTGTTCTCTATTGAAAACCGTACCAGGACGTGAGACCAATAATTCCAATAACTCAAATTCTTTTTTGGGCAAATGTAAAGTGTTCCCTTGTAACTCTACAACAAATTTGTCCCGATTGATCGTAATTGAACTAGCAGTATCAGAATCTTTCGTAGTTGATCTCTCTGTGCGACGAAGGATAGACTTTATTTTTGCGCTCAAAACTCTTGGACGAATGGGCTTTTTTATGAAATCGTCACCACCTGCTTCCAAGCAAGCTACTTGAGAATAATCTTCTGAACGGGATGTTAAGAATACGATAATTGTATCCTTCAGGGAAGGCTGCTGACGAATATTTTGACACGTTTCTATACCGTCCATTATCGGCATCATGAGATCGAGTAAAATGATGTTTGGACGATTCTTTTTGGCCAATTCAATAGCCTCTTGTCCATTCGGCGCAGAGATAATATGAAATCCTTCTTTTTCTAAATTATAAGTCAAAAACTCTATGATGTCGGCTTCGTCATCAACTAATAGAATTGTGTTGTTTGAAAACATTATTATTTTTAATGGTAAAGTTATATCTACCAGTAACTTCAAAAGTTAAGGAAAGCTTATTACTGTGTTAAGAAAAAAAGAGTATTGATTCAGGGCAAACATTGGGAAGGCTACAAATGATAAATCAAACCCCTCATTATATTCAACTTCGAGATATTAATGGGGGATTTAAAATTTATTTCGTAGATGCAGGATTTCTCCAAGTTCAAGTAGGAAGTTATCCTAAATATAGTCAGTCTTTGTAAAATTATCCCTGATAAATTGGTTTATTTCTTTATTCTAACTTTTTTTTTAATTAATATTACATAAACATTCAAAACTCATAAACCCATTATCTTCGTAGTATGAAAAAAATATACAATATCATTTTATTCTCTTTTGTATGTGCCTTGACCATGGTATCTTGTAAGTCCTCTAAAGCATACATGAAAGCGGATGAGATTGCTCAAAAGAAGTATTCAATAGACGGATGGAAAATTTTAAAAGATGGTGCCGTTGTGGGTACATTGACGTCCACAGAATGGGAGGTTTACAAAAACAGATTTGTAAAAGAAATCTCAATTAAAACAAGTTTCACATCTGATGAGCAAATGCAGGAAATTGCACGTTTCATACATACTAAATTTCCAAAGAGCAAAATTGAAATTAATGATGATGGAGGAAACTCGTTTCCGAAATAAGAGTGTATTGTACTAAATAAAAGGTGATATAATTAATTCAATTAATCCCTTTAATCCATAAAAGGGTGGCTACGGACTGAGTCCACTATAAAAAAAAGGGAAAATAACGCTCAAGACAAAACACTGAGCGAGCCATCCAGAATAGGAATTTTCAAATCGAGTACACCCTTGGGGCGCAAAACTATTGAATGCAAATTTGATTAGTTAATACTGTACACGCACAATACGGAAAAAAAACATTTCAAAACCTCATAGAACTAATGTTGAAAAAACAACTTAGCCTATTTGGTAGAGCTAGCAATCTGTTTCTTAAAATCATACTGCCAAAAAGCAGAAGAGAAAAGACAAACCAATGACTTTTCATAAGTCGATTTGTCAGCGTCAATTGTCAACGTGAATTAATGGAAAACCTTTAGTTGGTGGGAAAAATTTAACAGACTGAAAAACATATCCTTGTTGTTTCGGTTTGGCTCAAAGGAGTTTATCAACTCAATACCCATTGAATAAATGCCAAATATATTGACGTATTGCTCTTCAAGTTGTATAGAAAAGTCTTCCTTAATCCAACTTTTGTCCCCCAATCAAAAGATTCATCCGTAAATGTTGAATTAGCGAGAATCAGAGTCACATTCGATTAAATCCTCCCAACAACAGCTTCACTCACATTAATAATGTGATCACCGACTTTCTCAAGTGATGAGAAAAGGTCAAAATAAACAAGTCCACCTTTCATATTGAAATCTTTGTCGTCGCTTAGATCACGAATATATTTTTTTCGAAGCTTGTTACGCATTTTGTTTATTCTCATCTCTACCTCTTCCGCAGGATCAATGATAACGGAATCGCTACTTGCATTTAAGTTGCTTATCATAATTTTAAAGGCCTCATCCACCAAATCAAACATTTTACCTAGATTATTCCTTTGGTCAGGATCAAACCAGATTTTCTGTTCATCTTTTCTCTCAATGCTTTTAGACATTTGGAAAAATACATCGCCAATTCGCTCGAGGTCATTCACGGTGCTGTTCATGGCTCTTATGCGAGCGGCCGTTTCCTCCGACAGTCCTCCTTCTGAAAGTTTTATCAAATAATTGGCTACTTCAATTTCTACTCTATCAGTAATTTCTTCGTACTTAGCTATTTTTTCAAAAAGTTTCTTTTTCCGTTTGTCATTTTTTTCATAAAGCAAATCCTTTGTAAGTGAGGACATTCGACTTGTGATTTCTCCAAACTTCGCTATTTCCTTTTTGGCTTCAAGAAGTGATAATTCAGGAGTTGATAAAATACCCGCGCCAATGTAATCTAAATGAAAAGTTTCGTCTTCAGCCCCTTTGGATTTGACTGTTCTTTCCGCTATTCTTACGAGTTGAGGTACAAATCCAATTAGGAGGATCACATTCAACAAGTTGAAACCTGTGTGAAAAATAGCGATTCCGGTTTTCGCGGCTTCTTTCGGGTTATTAAATGGGTCACCCATACCCAGCGATTCCATAGTAAATGCAATGCCTTTTAATAGCAGGGGAAAGGCGATAACCGCCCAGGTGACCCCAATAATATTGAACATGGAGTGTATTCGTGCAGATCTTTTAGCATGCACATTTCCGATTGTTGATGCTAATTCGGCTGTAATAGTTGTTCCAATGTTTTCTCCTAAAATCATTGCGGCAGCTACTTCAAACGGAACTACTCCATTTGCAACTAGCGTCATGGTTAATGCCATAGCGGCAGAGGAGGATTGAATAATTACTGTAATTAACGCTCCCAATGCTACAAATAGTAAGGTGCTGATAACTGGAATGTCTTTATAGTTTACGAAGAATTGGACTAAAGCGGAATCTGGGGATAATTCTGGCACTGCGTTCTTTAGTTCACTCAGCCCCATGAACAAAAGGGAGAACCCAATGATAGCGCTTGCCCAAGCTTTCATTTTTTGTTTACCAATAAATAGGAATGGGGCTCCTATGGCAATAAATACAAGAGCGTAAGCACCAATACTCACTTTAAAACCGAATAGGTTAATTAACCAACCTGTAATGGTCGTTCCAATGTTTGCCCCCATCATGACTCCAGCAGATTGTACCAAAGTCAAAAGTCCTGCGTTCACAAACGATACCGTCATTACGGTAGTTACCGAAGAGGATTGGACAATAGAAGTAATTCCGAAACCTGTCAGAACACCTTTGAATCTATTTGATGTAATGGAACCGAGTAGATTTCTCAATCGAGATCCAGCGGCTTGTTGCAAGCCTTCACTCATTACTTTCATCCCATAGATGAACATTCCTAGTGCACCTATTAATATAAGGAATTTGAATATCCCCCATTCTCTTTCCGTTTTCACTTTGACTTTATCGGACCAAATCTGATTTATCTTGTTGTCAACACCAACCTTAAACAAATACTTTGTTCCACCTTCAAGCTTATCCACGTCCAACTTAGTCGTGTTTAGAGGGATATTCTTTATGGATGTCCAACCCATGTTTTCGTACCCTCCAGCGTTTCTTTTCTCCCGAATTTCAGAGTTGTACTTTACCGTTATGGTGTATCCTTTTTCTCTGAGACTATCAATAGCTTCATAGTTAAGCGACCAAGAGACTGTTGCCTTGGCAACGGACTCTTTTGCATTTAGATTTTCAAAAATAGTGGATTGAACCGCGTCCTTTTTAGTGTCAGGAGCTGTCATTGACCAGCCTGAAAAGCTGATAACCATCAAAATGCTTATTGTAAATCTTACAAGATTCTTCATATAGTTAACTATAATATTGACCCGACAAAAGTAATTTTTGATTTCATCACACACCTTTTATTGATGTTAAGTTAATATTAACAATAGAAGTTTTTACGATTGATAGAGTGAAGGAACGGCGTATATTGAATGAATCAAGTTCAAATAGAAAGTCCTTGGAATTTTAGTTCGCCAAAAAAACAAATAGTTCTCTTGAAACGTGAGTAAATTTCCATTCTACTTAATGAAGGTTTTCCTCATTCGGACATATGCTGAAAGTGTTAACGACTTCAAACACTTGTATTAGCGAGGTTTACATGTTCGTTTTGTTTCTTTTTGTCTATCCGCTTAACATTAAATTAATTTAAACATGATGAAAGCGTAAGAGTAAATTTTTGGTCAAATTATTTTCAAGTAGCCATCTTTGCACCAACAAAAAATTGAAATTATAAAAACGAAAGAAATGAAAAAACAAATCAAATTCGGAGCAGTTCTATTGGCAGTGGCATTGACTGCAGGAACAACATCTTGTAAGAAAAAAGGATGTACAGATCCTTTAGCGAACAACTACTCAGAAGAGGCTAAAAAAGATGACGGGTCATGCACATATGACGATGTAGTGACAGGAAATGAAATAAAAGCTGGAGCAATTACAGCCGACGAAACTTGGACATCATCAAATGTTTATGAATTAAAAGGAAAAGTGGTTGTTGAGTCTGGTGTGACTTTAACTATTGAGCCAGGTACGATTATTAAAGGGGCTGAAGGAACAGGTACTTTAGCATCGGCGTTAGTTGTTGCCCAAGGAGGAAAACTTAATGCTTGCGGTACAGCTGCTAGCCCAATTATCTTTACGTCAATATTGGATAACATTGAACCAGGTCAATTGTCTGGAACTAATCTTGATGAAACGGATCAAGGATTGTGGGGAGGAATTATCGTATTAGGTTATGCTCCAATTTCTGCAGCTGATGGAGATAATCTTTCTCAAATCGAGGGAATTCCTGCGACTGATGTATTTGGAGCGTTTGGTGGGTCTGATGCTGCTGATAATTCTGGAACAATGTGTTACATTTCTATCCGTCATGGAGGAGCATTGATTGGTGCTGGTAACGAAATCAATGGATTGACATTAGGAGGAGTTGGAACTGGTACTTCTATTTCTAATATCGAGGTTGTTTCTAACTTGGATGATGGAGTTGAGTTTTTTGGTGGAACAGTAAACGCTTCGAACATTTTAGTTGGATACCAAGGAGATGACGGAATCGATATCGATATGAACTATTCAGGGACAGTTGAAAACTTTGTAGTTATCAATGGTTCAAACTCAGATGAAGGACTTGAAATCGACGGACCAGAAGGAACAACATATACTAATGGATTATTCTCTTTGATAAATGGATCTGTATACGGTGCTGGTGGAACAACAGCTGCTGGAGATTTCAAATCCAAAGCTCAAGGCGTTATTACAAATGTCAATTTCGGTACAGCTAAAATTCGTGCTTCTTACCAAAACGCTTGTGTTGATCCTAAAACAGATGCATTCACGCACTTGACAGATGCAACTCCAACATTGACGTTCACTGGTTCTGAGTTTACTTCAGTAAATGTATACACTACATCTGATGATGGAGCTACTCCTCCAGTGGATTGCACAGTTTTCCCTGCGGATCAAACAGCGGCGGAAGGAGCAATGACTTCAGGTTCAGCGGTTGGTGCAGATGCATCAGGTTTCGCATCTTGGACTTGGGCTGGTGTTAACGGAAAGTTGTAATTAACTCAGAAAGATTTTTAATTTTGTGACCAAATGTCCACCAAAAAAATGGTGGGCATTTGTTGTTTTTTTATTTTCAAAAAAGAGAGAAATGTACAAGGTAGTATCAAGTTTCATTTTCATTTTATGTTTCAGCAATTTAACATACAGTCAAGGTGTTGTTTCGGGAACAATTCGTGATTTAACTACAAAAGAGCCATTGGCATTTGCAAAGGTCAAAGTTGAAGGGATGAATGCTGGAGCTAATTCTGACTTTGACGGAAAATACTCGGTTAAGCTTCCGAAAGGAACG
>CBFIBY010000127.1:0-7716 GCA_965660955.1 Crocinitomicaceae bacterium
TGCCGAATCAAATTCTTTTCCGTCGATTTCAAGAACTTTATACAAATCAACTAAACTCGTTCGACCTTCAATTCTAAACGTCGAATCATCGATTTTCGTAAAAACAATCTCATCATCATCAAATTCATCCGTGATGTCACCCACGATTTCTTCGAGAATATCTTCTAATGTGATAATTCCATCGGCGCCACCATATTCATCAACAACAACAGCCATGTGCATTTTTTTGGACTGAAATTCTTTTAATAAATCATCGATTTTTTTATTCTCAGGAACAAAAAATGGTTTTCGAATTATTTCCAACCACTTCACATCTTTCTCCTTGTGATTTAAAAAAGGTAAAATGTCCTTGATGTAAAGGATTCCAATGACATTATCAAAAGACCCATCAAAAACCGGTATTCTTGAGTGTCCAGATTCTGTAATGATTTCTAAAACAGTTTCATAAGGTGTTTCTTTTTCGATTGCCACCACTTCCATACGTGATTGCATGATTTGTTTGACATCCGTATTTCCGAATTTGACGATGCCTTCTAAAATTTTATGTTCTCCATCGTGTGTATTCTCCTCACGTGTCAAGGCTAACGCTTGTTCCAATTCGTCCGAAGAAATTTTTACACCCTTTTTCTTAGCTCGCTTGTTGATTAAATTTGAGCTGTTTACCAGAGTACTCTTGATCCATGATATGGGCGGAGTCGAGCGCAGAATGTTTAAGATTCCCGCCGTGTTTTTAACATACAATAAGGCGTTTTTGGTTGCGTAAATTTTTGGGATAACTTCTCCAAGGAGTAGAAGCGTTAGTGTGATTCCGACAACTTCAACAATGAAACGAAGGGTTTCGTTACCCGTATCGGGTATTGCTGCATGCACGAAAGCACTCGAAAGAATAACAATACCCACATTAACAAAATTGTTTGTTATCAGAATTGTAGCCAATAAATCTTGTGGTTTTTTTAGCAGTTTACCAGCAGTTTGTGCTTTTTTCGATTCGTCTTGCTTTAAATCTTCTTTTTCTGAAGGAGATAAAGAAAAGAAAGCCGCTTCTGACCCTGAGATTAAAGCGGAACAAATCAATAAGACGATAATTATGGCCAGCAGATAAACATTGTCTGCTATAAATCCCAAAAAACTTGAATTCAGGACACTGACGGGAGGTTCGATTAAAGAAGAAGCTGCGTTTAGGTTCATTAGTTCTTAAAAGGGTAAGTTGTCATTATCATCTTTGAGAAGATCATCCAATTTATCCGGTTTTGGCGGTGCACCTTCGCTTGAATAGTTCGGTGCATTGTCTGGTTTTTGCTGACTGTCTGGACGCGATAAAATTGTCAAATTATCACCTAAAACTTCAGTTGTGTATCTTGTTTGGCCCTCTTTATCCTGCCAAGTTCTCTTTTTCAAGCGACCCTCAACATAAACTTTCATGCCTTTTCGGACGTATTTTTCAACCACTTCTGCAAGTCCTCTCCATACAACGATATCATGCCAATCCGTGTTTTCACGTTTTTCGCCTGTGTTTTTGTCGGTATAAGATTCAGAAGTTGCTATTGGGAAATTTGCTACGACGGAACCGTTTTCTAGTCGTCTGACCTCAGGGTCTTTCCCTAGATTGCCTATAAGAATTACTTTATTTACGCTTCCTGCCATGCTGCTACGCTCTTTTTACAAATATAAGAATTGAATCGATTCAATTCAACTATTTTATCAACCCGTCAGTCGAAGTTTTTAAGAAATTCAACTAGGGGACGTGGGAAGGGAAAATCCGCTATATCAGATTCTTGAATTAATTGGTGTTCATTAAGTGTATTCGCTTGAATTTGAGCGGTGTAAAATTCAATATTCAATTTCTGATGGCTCAACAAATGTGTGGTTTTCGAATTGAATTGAAAGTCATTCAACTTTGTGTCAAGCAATTGTTCAAATGCCATTTTGTATTCGTTTGAAGCGAGTTCGCTTTCATCAAGAACAGGAAATTGATAAAGATGCTGCCAAATGTCTTTTTCTGTCCTTTTCTGAATGGCGAATTTATCATTTTTTGAGGCATATAAATACACCATTTTACGGTTGCGTACCTTGATTTTTTTCGCTTTTACGGGAAGAGTTAAATGCTTATTAGCTTGGTATCCTTCACAATGTAGTCGAATTGGACATTCTTCACAATTTGGATTTTTCGGCGTACATTGAATAGCTCCAAATTCCATTATAGCTTGATTATGGATAGCTGGTCTGTCTTCATCAAGAAATTCTTGTGCTAAACTTCTAAATTCCTTTTTTCCTTTTGTCGAATCAATTGGGGTTGAAATATTGTAGATACGACTCAAAACACGAAATACGTTTCCGTCGAGAACAGCTTGTGCTTCGTTGAAAGAAAAAGAAGAAATAGCCGAGGCAGTGTAATCACCAATTCCTGGAAGTTTGATGATGTCTGAATAATTGTCAGGAAAAACTCCACCAAATTCACTTTCAATAATTTTCGCTGTTTTATGCAAGTTTCGTGCACGAGAGTAATATCCCAATCCCTGCCAGTTGTTCAGCACTTTTTGTTCATCTGCAATTGCCAAATCGCTTACAGTTGGAAAATTGCGGACGAATTTATTGTAATACGCCAAGCCTTGGGCTACACGGGTTTGCTGTAGAATTATTTCAGATAGCCAAACAAAATAAGCTTCACGGGTGTTTCTCCAAGGTAAGTCACGTTTGTTTTCGGTGTACCAATTGATTATTAACGTGTTGATATTTTTAGGCATGCAAAATTTTATGAAAAAATCTTTCTAAATCATTGCAATTAATCACGAAGTAATGATATTTTTGCGACGAATTTTTACAAGGATAAACACAAATTAAAGAAATACGAAATGACAAAAGCTGATATTGTTAACAAAATCGCTGGAGAAACAGGATTAGAGAAAAATGAAGTTTTACGTACTGTTGAATCGATGATGTCAAACATCAAGGATTCTATGGCGAAAGGTGAAAATGTTTACCTAAGAGGTTTTGGTAGCTTCATCGTTAAAGAGAGAGCTGCAAAAACAGGTAGAAATATTTCAAAAAACACGACTATTTTAATTCCCGCTCACAACATTCCTGCTTTTAAACCAGCAAAATCTTTTGTTGAAGAGGTGAAGTCAAAAGTGAAAGTGAAATAAGCTGATTTTAACGTCAGATATAGATATAAAATCGTTTTAATTTATTATTTTTGCACTCCCGTTCTTCAGCGGGAGTGTTTTTTTGTCTGAATAACAGACGCTTAGAATAGAAATTAAATAATTAAAATATAGAATTATGCCAAGCGGTAAAAAAAGAAAAAGACATAAGATGTCGACTCACAAGCGTAAGAAAAGGCTTAGAAAAAATAGACACAAGAAGAAGAAGTAATTCTTCGGTAAGTAACGCTCAGCATAGTCTGAGCTTTTTTTTCTAACGATTTAATATTAAGCTTTCGTGAGTTTAGAACTAGTAGTCGACAGCCGTAAAGAGGGTGTCTGGCTTGCTTTGTTAAAAGACGGAAAGCTTATTGAAATTCAAGAGCAAACAGGATCTCCTGACTTTGCTGTTGGCGATTTATACTTGGGTAAAGTGCGTAAAGTAGTGCCAAGTCTAAATGCTGCGTTCGTGGATGTTGGATATGAAAAAGATGCATTTTTGCATTATTTGGATCTAGGACCACAATATCGTTCCCTCAATAAGTTTACCAAAGACACTTTAAAAGGCAAGCAAAACGTAGCCGATCTCCTTTACTTTAAGCCTGAAAAGGATATTGAAAAGGACGGCAAAATCAATGATGTAATTTCTGCATCGCAAAACATCCTTATTCAGGTTGCCAAAGAGCCAATCTCGAGTAAGGGACCACGTTTGTGCGCTGAAATCACACTAGCTGGTAGGTATCTTGTATTGGTACCTTTTTCAGATAAAGTTTCAATCTCTCAGAAAATCAAAAATTCCGAAGAACGAAAACGTTTGAAAGAACTAATGAATAACATCAAACCAAAGAATTTTGGGGTGATTATTCGTACAGTAGCCGAAAACAAAAAGGTAGAGCTTTTGGATCAAGATTTAAAGAACTTGACGGAAAAGTGGAAAACCATGCACGAGAACTTGAAGAATTCAGCTCCGCCTAAACGCGTTTTGGGAGAAATGAATAAAACATCTTCGATGTTGCGAGACCTGTTGAATGCGGATTTCACAAATGTTCATGTAAATGATAAAGATTTAAGCGAAGACATTTCTAGTTTTGTTGCGGATATCGCTCCTGGACGAGAGAAAATTGTGAAATTGCATGACAATCGTGTCAATATCTTCGAGAAATTTGGTGTGAATAAGCAGATTAAAATGCTTTTCGGACAAAAAGTTCCTCTTCCTTCTGGTGGTTATTTGATTATCGAACATACTGAGGCGATGCATGTGATTGATGTGAACAGTGGAAACCGTAAAGGTGCTGACGGTCAAGAAAGCAATGCGCTTTCGACGAATGTTGAGGCAGCCGAAGAGATAGCACGTGTTCTTCAACTGAGAGATATGGGCGGAATTATCGCCATCGACTTCATTGATATGCATACCCGTGAAAACAATAAATTGTTGCACGAGAAACTGAAAGGTTTCATGCAGGGCGATCGAGCAAAACACAATATTCTTGCTCCGTCTCGATTCGGTGTCGTTGAAATTACACGTCAACGTGTGCGTCCTGAAACGGATATCAAAACAGCTGAAAAATGTCCAACGTGTAAAGGAACAGGTGAAGTGCAAGCTTCTATCCTATATGCTGAAGAAATTGAAAGTAAAGTAAAATATTTACTAGAAGAAAAAGGTGAAAAGGGAATAACTTTAAAGGTGCACCCTTATCTAGCTTCTTACTTCACAAGCGGGTTATTCAATTCGCGTCAAATGAAATGGTTCTTCAAGTACAAAACGTGGGTGAAAGTTCATCCAATTACCGCGAACAACTTGTTGCAGTATTCATTTGTAGATAAAAACAATGACGAAATAGCGCTCTGATGAAAAATTCAGAGCGTTTTTTTTCTTTTGAAGCTTCTAAAGCCAAGATTGAAAATTGGTGCGCTTATCGCGACAGATCTGTCGAAGAAACTAAACAAAAACTATATTCTTACGGTTTAAAAGAATCACAGGTTGAGAAAATTTTAGCGGAATTAGCTGAGCTGAGTTTTCTTGACGATGAGCGATTTGCTGAATCATACGTCACAGGGAAATTCCGAATAAAAAGTTGGGGGAAAACGAAAATTTACGCCAATTTATCCCAGAAAAAAATCAAAAAAGAGTTTATTCAGTCTGCGCTGGATCAAATCGATTTTGATGAATACTTGGCGACAGCTCAACGATTAATTGAAAAGAAGTGGGAATTACTGGAAAAAGAAAAAGATGCATGGACGCGCAAGCAAAAAGTGATTAAGTATGTTGCCTCCCGAGGGTTTGAATTCGGTGTTATTCAGGAAGCCATGGCTAATACACAACTACAGGAATAAACTCTTCAACTTCTTCTTGATTTTTTGAATACGAAATTTTCAAAGTATACGTGCCAGCAGTAACCGAAAATGGAATTGATAAGTAATTATAATTGATGGATTCTCCATTTAACACCTTTTTCCCCAAATTGTCAAATACTGCGTATGATAGACTTCCTTTAAAACTGGAATTCAGAAAGAAGGTCAAACGCTCATTTTTTAGCACAGGGTTAGGGTACACTTGAAACGATTCACTCGTACGGTTCTTAAAGATACTCCGATCGAAATCAAAAAGAAACAAGCCGTACGTTCGGTCGCTTGCCAATATACGTTTCGACGGGAAAAGGCTATAAACGCCCCAAGCTCCGTTTAATTTGTAGTCTTTCTCATCTGGATAGGTGTCATAATATGCGACTTGCTCCACAGGAGTTTTGGTATAATCGAATATCCGCAAACCGTAATTGTAATACGAAACATAAGCGAATTGGTCGTCCATCATGACATTATGGGCAACACTACCTTCCGAAATTCCTATTCCGAAATATGCATCTATTTGAATGTCGCCACTCGAGCTAAACGAACATTTTTTTAATTTCTTTCCATTCGTTTCATCAGTAAAAATATACGTGTCTCCAGCTGGGTTGACCCATCCCTGATGATTGTAACCTTGGTCCTGATAAAATTGAACGTTTTGCACAAAAACGGGAGCAGTTGGATTTGAAAAATCGTATCGACGTAATCCGTCTTGACCACAATTCAGAATGGCATTGTTGTTTAGTACAAATCCATCATGAACTTCTGCAATATCGTTTGGACCGGAATACAGCAACTGTGGTGATTGAGGATCTTGTAAAGAAAAGACCCGCATGGCAAAGGGAGTTTGAAGTTGACCGTTTAACGTTGGCGTAACGCTGAAAGCATACAATAACTCATTTTCTGCATCAACAAATAAATTGTGCGCTCTACCAATTTCGTCCTTAATTTCATTAACAACATGAACGGAATCAGGTAAATAGCTATAGTCGATAATTTGCAAACTACTGTTGCCTTCATCACAAACGGCATACACATATTTGTCAAAAGTCTTAAAGTCCCGATGAACGACTTGAGCCGATGAGAAAGCCCCTTCAACAAAATCTTTTTCAATCAGTTTGTTTTCGGAAGTAATTTCAAAAAAATGAGTGCCTTCCGTGCTGCCCAAAATAGCGTATTCATTACCCTTATGAACAAACCCGAAACAATCGTTGTAGCGCACTTGCGTAGAGGATGTGATGAGTGCGTCGTTTGTCCAATTGTCGAGTAAAGTCAAATTTTGAAAATCTTGACCAAAACCAACGAAGGAGCACAATAGTAAAAGACACAGAATCCTTTTCATTCGTTAAAAATACAAAAAGCAATAGGTAAATTTTTCGTCATTTATTGAGCTGTCACTTTTGTTGAAGGAAATTTAAGTATTTTTAGAACTTCAAAAAAAAGAAGGCTTGCTAAAGACCCTAGTAATCATACCTACGTATAATGAGATAGAGAACATTTCTCTCATGCTCGATCAAGTGCTCGGCTACAAGGATAATTTTCACATTTTAATTATCGATGACAATTCTCCAGACGGAACTGCTGATGTTGTGAAAGAATTCAAAACGATACATCCAGAACGTGTTCATTTGATTCAACGGGAAGGGAAATTGGGTTTAGGAACTGCTTATATCGCTGGATTCAAATGGTCTTTGGAAAACAAGTATACCTACACCATCGAAATGGACTGCGACTTTTCGCACAATCCAGACGACTTAACTCGATTGGTTGCTGCAGCTGAAGCAGAGAACATGGATCTTGTAATTGGATCTCGATATGTCCGTGGTGGAAAAGTGGAAAACTGGCCAATGGGTCGTAAGTTGATGTCATATTTTGCTTCCGTTTATGTTCGAATGATACTTTGGATAAAAGTGAAGGACACAACTGCCGGTTTCAAGTGTTATCGAAATACGGCTTTGGCACAATTAAATCTGGATGCCCAGCAATTTAAAGGATATGCTTTTCAGATTAGCATGAAATATAGAGCCATAAAAAAAGGCTTTAAAGTCAAAGAAATTCCGATTACTTTTAAAGACAGAGAACGCGGAAAATCAAAAATGAGCACAGACATTTTCAAAGAAGCCATATTGGGTGTGTTGAAAATGAGAATATCAAAAATATGAAGTATCTATTAAAAGGAGGGATGATTATCAACGAGGGTAAATCGTTTATTTCAGATATTTTAATCGAC
>CBFIBY010000128.1:0-7699 GCA_965660955.1 Crocinitomicaceae bacterium
TTTCATCCGGTTATTGACCGTAATAAGGTGTTGCGCAATACACTGGAAACACAATTGCGTATGACACAAAAGGCAATTGGAACTTTACATCCTGATTTACAGATGGACTACAATCAGCAGTTGGAGCAATTCGATTTACAGCCGATTATTTCGATGCATCCAAACCGATTGCAATCTTGATTCCCATAGTGATGTACCAATTTGCACGATTATCCGCTTGTCTAATCCACTGTGGTTCTGGCTCATAATAATCGAAATTGGAATAGTAACTGAGATAGTTAATGGCTTTTAATCCAGCTCCTGCATACATGTCAATTCCAAAATATTTCGACAGCCATTGCTGCGAACCAAATAAAAAACCAAATGCCGTTTCTTGTCGGTATCCGTTTTCCGATTCACCAGGATAATAGATATTGTCGAATTGGTAATTGTGGCGAGTGAAACTAATCACAGGCGAGACATAAAAACCATTCATCACCCATTTGTCTTCGACCGGATAAAAACGAAAACCTACTTGGGTGTGAAAACCGAGTTTGCTTCCTGTTGAATTATATAAACCATATTGTTGATCAAAAATACCATGACCATTGTTTCCAAAAGGAGAAACGTTGGATAAAGTCGGTCCAGCCGAAATTTCCAAACTGGATCTATCTCCTACTCCATGCTCGTATCCAAATTCAATAACTCCTCTAAAAATCTTAGTGGGTGTAAACTTTATAATTGAAGTAGACTCCGTAGAACTTATAAAACGTTTCGTTCGCTGTGCCGTTGCAGTTGTCGAAATGAGTGCAAGAATTAAAACTTGTAGGAAGAGTGTTTTTCTGAACATGGTTGTAATTTTCGTGAAAGTTAATGTAGATTTTTCAATGAAAAAATAAAATCTGATGGATTAACGCGAATATTTTAAAATTATTTTCTCCATTTCGGTTGTGTATATTTGTGCCCTTCAACAAACACCGTAAAAACCAATGAAGCTTCAATTCCGAATTTCCGAACCTGAATTTTTAACCTTTCAGTTGTACACGCTTTCCAAGTCGGAACATGTGATGAGTCGAATGATTCGCGGAAGAATGTTTGCTGGAATTTTAGGTTTAATTCCTGCGGTGAATTTGTTCATTACTGGACAATGGATTGCTGGAATAGCCTTTATCGGCGTCGCAGGTCTTATTTATTTATACTATCCAAAATACCACAAATGGCGGATGAAACGGAATTACAAGAAGTACATTCACCACAACTACCAAGATCGGTTCAATCAAATTGAAGAATTGAAAATTCATAGTAAAGGCGTTCTGTCCAGAAATATTTCGGGAGAAGGTGAAATTCCAAAAGCAGAATTAACTGAACTGGTCGAGATTAAAGATTTGTTTCTTCTGCGCATGAAAAATGGCGCTTCTATCATTTTGCCCAAAAAGGACATTCAAGAAATTGAAAAGGTGAAAGCGCAACTGAAAAAAATTGGCGTTTCTTTCCGCGAAGAGTTGAATTGGGAATATTAGAAAAAATCCAATTGAATTTGACGGAACAATGAAGCGTGCGCATCGACTATCGTTTTGATGTCCTTGCTGTAACCACCGCCCATTGCTGCCACCAAAGGAATTTCCAATCCTTTCACGAAATCTAGGACCATTTTATCTCGTTGAATTAATCCATTTATACTTAATCCCATCTTTCCCAATTTATCCGTTTTCAGCACATCCACACCCGATTGGTACAGGACAAAAGTTGGCTGAAATTGCTTGAGAATAGAATCTAGACTTTTATCAAGTTGAGTCAAATATTCCTGATCTTTACACCCAAAAGGTAATTCCACATCCAAATCGGATCTTTCCTTGTTCAAAGGATAATTGTCTTTCCCATGCATGGAAAAAGTGAAAACAGAAGAATTATTTTGGAAAATTTCGGCGGTACCGTTTCCTTGGTGCACGTCCAAATCTATAATGAGCACCTTGTGATTTGGATCAAGATGAAGTAAATATTCAGCTGCAATTGCATGATCGTTTAACAAACAAAATCCTTCTCCCCTGTTGGTAAAAGCGTGATGTGTTCCACCGGCAATATTCGCCGCGAAACCATGTTCCAAAGCAAATTCACACGCCATTCGCGTTCCTTCCATGATGTATTTTTCACGCTGAATCAATTGGTCGTTATGGACAAAACCTGTTACGCGTTGTTCTCTTGGGGAAAGTTGTAAACTAAAAAGGCGATCTAAATAATCAGTATCGTGCACGTTTGAAATATAATTTTCGGAGATGACTTCGGGAGGGAAAAAATTTTCTTCAGAAAGTGTTCCTTCGTAGATCAATTGTTTGGAAAGTAAATCGTACTTCTCCATGGGAAATTTATGATTGTCCGGAACGGCAAAAACGTATTCTTCTCGCCAAGCTACTTTAAACATATACTAGACTAGTAAGGTGCAAGACAAAGAAACACAAGCATCAAAGAATTGTTTACCTCTTCGTCTGTTTCCAAGCTAAAAACGCAATCAAATGTACTCCTAGAATCCCCCACAAAGATTTGATTGTTATTTAAAGTAAACAGGCATTTATCAAGTGACCCCGTAGAAACTTGAAAGAATTGATTATTCTCCACTTCATATAACAAATCGAAAACAGAATTGCTATCACCTTTGTAAATCTTATTTCCAACTATCGTATAAATACAATTCGAACGAAAAGAATCGTCATAGACTTTGTTGCCTCGGATGAAAAGGATATCCGTTCCCCAAACAGAAGAGGTCATACGTTTAACCTTCTGATTAGAAATTGAATAAACAATGTCATTGAAATTAGTTCGCTCTCCGCGAAACACTTTCGTTTGACTAAATAAAGATGTGGAAAGAAAGAGGAATAAGAAAAGGACTACGCTTTTCATTCTTCAGTCGGAATTTCTAGAACAATTTCGATATGGTAACAAGCATGATGTTCACTCGCCGATTCGAAACTATATTTGATATTGTTGTTGGACTTCAACTTCATGATGATATACCCTAAACTGGCACCACCTCTATCCGAAATTTCCGTATTCACCAAACGCTTCATGTAAAACTTCTTCGTTTCGTCCATGGATAAGCCATTCAAGAAATCTAGATATTCAGTCATTGGTGCAATCTCAGCTTCTGGAGAAATATTCAGAAAATGAACGTGATATTTATTGTCCGTTCGGGTGAGTAAACAGGCACCCATATGCTTTCCATTTTCGTCAATTGAACCGTGTTTAAAAATGTTTTGTAAACCTTCGATAAAAATGGAGAAAATACGCTTGGTGATTTTACGATTTTCCAAGCGCTCCGTCAGCTTTGTTTCAACGTCATTTGTGATATGAGAAATGGAATCTTCGTTGATATCACCAAAATAATCGGCAACCACAAATGCCCCGAGAATTTCAGTATTCTGAATTTTCGCGCGGTCATAAATTTGCCTCAACAGGTAGGCTGTTGTATCGTTACTCGTTTCAACCATTAAATGGCTATGCTTTGGTTTAATCTTATTCTTAAACGTTGACATGTTGTTAAAGTTGCATCAAAATAGACACAATTCGTTAAAAATAGGACATTTTTCGGACATTCACCAACTAAGACACTACAAATAAAGCGCTTAAGATTTTGAGTTATTAACAATTTTTTCGACGATTTCAACAACCGCTGGACAAATATCCATGTTTTTCTGCGTTAAACTGAGAATTTGATGCATGTTCTTTCGATCCGTATGCGGGTACTCACGACACGCTAACGGACGAATATCGTAGATGGTACATTTGTTCGTCTCGAGGTCTAAAAAAGAGCAGGGCGAAGAATTGAGAACGTAATCTTGATCTTCATCCAAATGCAAATAATCGGCAATAAATTTCTTTTCGGAAGTTCGGAGTTTTTTAGCAATCCGTTTGATGTCAATATCGCGAAAAATTGGGCTGGTCGTTTTGCAACAATTTGCACATTCGAGACAATCAATTTTGGCAAAAGCTTTGTCATGTTCGGCATGAAATTTCACATCCAGTTTTTTTCCTTTCAATTTGTTATTCTTGAAAAATTTCTGACTGTTTTCCTTTAACAATTCTCCTCGCTCGAGTATGTCCTTGTACTTCATGTAATCTATCTGTTTACAAAGCAAATATCGCATAAACTCGTATATTTGAGCACTTGAAATATGAAAAATCCAAAATGGATAAATACGATTTAATAGTAATCGGTGGTGGTCCCGCTGGTTACGCTGCTGCTATGCGAGGGATAGACTATGGCAAAAAAGTCTGCCTAATCGAAATGCGAAAAGTCGGGGGCGCAGGAGTGTACAATGGTGCTTTGTCCTCGAAAACGTTATGGGAACTTTCTCATCGTGTGGAAGGCGTGAACAGCATGCTCAAAAGCGACCAGCATATGAATTTCGAAATGCCTTGGTCAGAAGTACAGAGAAACTTGGAAGAAGCCATATTTGAGCGAAAATTTCAATATTCTTGTCATATTAAACTACTGCAAACGGAAACCTTGAACTGTCTATTTCACTATGAAAGAGGTAAAGGTAAGTTAGTTTCCAAAAACGAAGTGCAAATCACCCATGAAGGAACAGAGAAAGTCATCTGGGGAGAAAATATAATTTTGGCTACGGGTTCAAGACCTAGAACCTTGCCGCACATTCAAGTAGATGAAAAATACATTTTAACGAGTGATGGCATAGATCAAATAGACGATTATCCGGAGAGTATCGTAATTGTCGGAGCCGGTGTAATCGGTTGTGAATACGCGACTATTTTCTCCAATTTCGGTAAAACCAAAGTATACATCATAGACCGAAAAGACCGCATTCTCCCTTTTGAAGATGAAGATATTTCCAAGTTAGTGGCAAATAGACTAACAAAAAAAGGGGTGACGATTCATCAGAATGCTTCCTTAGATCGCATGGAAGTTATCGACAACGAAGTAGAATACGAACTGTCATACCCGGACGGGACGAAAGAAGTCATCCGCGTAAAAAAAGCACTGCTTTCCGTTGGACGCGTGCCCAATATCGAAAACTTAGGCATCGAAAATGTTGGTGTTTCCATGTCAAAGCGTGGTGTCCACATTGGCGATGACGATACACAGACAAATATTCCAAATATATACGCGGCCGGTGATGTTTCTGGCCATATTGCTCTCGTCAACATGGGAGAAATTGAAGCACGACATGCCGTTGAGAAGATCTTCGATAAAAATGTTGAAAAACTCTCCTACGATAACGTTTGTACAATCATGTTTTTAACCCCTGAGGTTGCGGCGGTTGGGCTGAATGAACAACAGTGTATCAAACAAAACCTACCAGTTAAAGTGGTGAAAATTGATTATTCGGTTATCGCAAGAGCCATCGCCATGCGAAAAACGGAAGGATTCTTTAAAATTATTGTCACGAACGATAAGGAAATGAAAATTCTAGGAATGCGAGCTGTTGGGGAACATGCGTCGAGTGCTATTCAAGCCGTAGGATTATTGATTAAAATGAATGAAGGAATTGAAGTGCTCTCCGAGTTAATTCACCCCCATCCATCTATCGTTGAAGGTATTCAAGAATGTGTTCGAATGCTTTTGAATAAATCCATATTCAAATCCTCCGTATTCAAAGACAAATTATCGTGTTATTCTCTAGTCAATGGAGAAAAAACGAATCTCGAACGACTTTAACAATGAACAATTATCAATGAATAATTAATAATTGTTCATTATTCATTGTTACTATAATTATAATCAGATTACTTTCCTTTCAATTCCATCGCACGAAGTGTGTTGATCATCAATGATGCGATCGTCATTGGTCCTACTCCACCTGGAACTGGCGTAATATGTGAACATTTTTTCGAAACCTCGTCAAAATCTACATCACCTCTCAAACGCCATCCTCTTGACCGAGAATTATCGGGAACGCGAGTTGTCCCTACATCGATAACCACTGCTCCGTCTTTTACCATATCGGCTGATATAAATCCTGGTTTTCCAATGGCAGAAATAAGGATATCTGCTTCCGTAGTTAATTCTTTTAGGTTTTGCGTTCGGCTGTGTGTCAACGTTACAGTGCAATTTCCTGGGTCAGTGTTTCGCCCCAACATGATAGAAACTGGCATTCCAACAATGTTACTTCGACCGACTACAACGCATCGTTTACCCGAAGTTTCGATGCCGTTCCGTTTGATCAATTCGATTATTCCAGCGGGTGTTGCGGGTAAAAATCCGGGTAGATTCAACACCATATTCCCTAGGTTAACTGGATGAAATCCATCTACATCTTTCTTTGGATCGATGGCTTGCGTCACTTTCAACTCGTCGATATGATCTGGAAGCGGCAATTGAACGATAAATCCATCTATACTTTTGTCCTCGTTGAGCGCTCTCACTTTTCCCAAAAGAATCTCTTCTGATACAGAAGCATCATAACGAATCAGAGTACTTTCGAAACCAATTTGGTCGCAAGCTTTGACTTTTGCATTGACATACGTCATAGAACCACCGTCATTTCCAACTAAAATAGCTGCCAAGTGAGGGATTTTTTTTCCTTCTCTCTTTCTCTCTGCTACTTTTTCGGCTAATTCAACTTTAATTGCATCCGAAGTCAGTTTTCCATTCAATAATTCCATCTACGCTAATTTTTTCTCAAAGATAATCAGCTTTTTGGAAAGTTTTAGCGGAATCATAACGCATGTTTGTATATTTGAAACATGAAATTGACTCTTACTGCCCTCGCGATTTTTACAAGCATTTCTTTTTCCTTTGGTCAAGCCTTTAGTGAAACTTTGAAATCAGAAATTGGATTCGACGGATATTTTTCCATTGGAAATCAAGGTGGAAACTTTACGCTTGGTTTGAAATACGGCCTCCTTCAAAAAGAAGAAGAAAGCAAATTGGTCGTTGGACCAAGTGTAAGATGGATGCGCGTTTGGTCAAATAACCTAGCAATAGGCGGTACTCCAGTAAATTTCAATGTTGTTGGAGGTGGAGCATTTCTTCATTACAGAGTTGTCGATGGTTTGTATATTGGAAGTGAATTTGAAGCACTTAGAAGTCCAGTTTTAAACGGACCAATTGTAACAGTAGGAGGAAACAAATGGCTACCACACCTGTTTCTAGGCGGAGGATATTCGAAGAGTTTTGAGGGTAGATTTCGGGTGAATATTGGTATTTTCTATGATGTGATCAACAACTTAAACAGTCCTTATCGGCGATCATATTTAACGAAGAAAACAGGTCCCAACGGTGAACCGGGCGCTTTGATCCCGATTTTGTATCGATTGGAATTGGTGATTCCTTTTTATTAAGTCAAAGTAATGGTGTTTCCACCCACTTCGATTACATCACCTTTAATCAACTTTGCTCGTTTACGCGTCTCGATTTCTCCATTGCGCACCACTTCCTCATCGGCCACAATGAATTTTGCGTGACCACCTGTTGAAGCTAGTCCTGTCGCTTTCAGCAACTGAATCAACTCAATATATTCGCCTTCAATTTTAAATTCACTGGTCATTTAGCCAAGTATTAAATAAGTCATCCGCTGCCTCGAAAGGTGAGATTTCTTGATTTCTAATTTTATCTTCGAACGATAGTAGCTTGTCCTTCGCTCCTTTTTTATCTAGATAATAGTGCAGAATCGTTTCTTTCAAGCTTTCTTGAAACCACCGCACATCTTGATTCTTTCGATTTTTCTCGAACCATCCATTCAATTTCGTATGGTTTTCGAAACTT
>CBFIBY010000129.1:0-7647 GCA_965660955.1 Crocinitomicaceae bacterium
CGTACTTTTTGTCGAGCCTTTTGCAGGAGATAAATTATGTAAATTCATGATTAATCCGATTTCTAATTTCTATTTAACAACCTCTAAAAGATGTTGTACTTTACTGATCATTCCTAGGATTTGTGGATTAGACTCTTTTTCAATCGTCTGATTCAACTTACTAAATCCTAACGCTTTAATCGTAGCTTTTTGGTCTGCTGGACGATTGATAGCGCTTCTTACTTGCTTAATTTTAATCTTAGCCATTGCGTTATCTTTTTATCCGTTAAAAACTTTGTCCATCGAAACACCTCTTTGTTTCGCTACTGCCACTGCGTCTCTCATGTTTGCTAAAGCTTCCATAGTCGCCTTCACCACATTGTGTGGGTTGGAAGAACCTTGAGACTTCGCCAATACATTATGAACTCCAACGCTCTCAAGTACCGCACGCATTGCACCACCGGCAATAACTCCTGTACCTTCTGAAGCTGGTTTCAATAGAATTTCAGCACCACCATACTTTGCTTTCTGCATGTGTGGAACAGTACCTCTTAAAATCGGAACACGAATCAAATTCTTTTTCGCATCGTCAATTCCTTTTGTAATTGCTTCCGTAACTTCTTTTGCTTTACCCAATCCGTGACCAACGATTCCGTTTTCATCTCCAACAACAACGATTGCTGAGAAAGAGAATGTACGCCCTCCTTTGGTTACTTTCGTTACACGATTGATACCTACAAGCTTGTCTTTAAGCTCTAGATCAGACGGTTTTACTCGATTTGCTAATTTTGATGCCATCTTTCTTAAAATTTTAAACCGCCTTCTCGTGCTGAGTCAGCCAATGATTTTACTCTACCATGGTAAAGGTATCCGTTGCGATCAAACACAACACCTTCAACTCCGGCTTTAATTGCTTTTTCTGCTAATTCTTTTCCAACTACTTGTGCTTGCTCGATTTTGTTACCTTTTTCGGCCGCTTTATTTTTGTAGCTAGAAGCAGATGCTAATGTCACCCCTTTAGAGTCATCAATGATTTGCGCGTAGATTTGTTTGTTACTACGGTACACTGACAAACGAGGCAACTTAGACGTACCCGTAATTTTCTTACGGATTCTTCTTTTAATTTTTGCTCTTCTTGTTATTTTGCTAAATGCCATAACTAATGAAATTAATAATTATTTACCTGCAGCCTTACCTGCTTTTCTTCTGATCTCTTCACCTAGATATCTTACACCTTTTCCTTTATATGGTTCTGGCTTACGAAGGGAACGAATCTTGGCAGCGACTTGACCCAAAAGTTGTTTATCGTATGACTCCAATGTTACAATTGGTGCCTTACCTTTTTGGGTGTCTGCAGATACCTTAATTTCACTAGGGATTTGAATAACTACTGGGTGAGAGAATCCTAAAGCCAAATCTAACATTTGACCTTGTGCTGTTGCACGGAAACCTACTCCAATAACCTCCAATTCCTTCTTGTACCCTTCCGATACGCCAATAATCATATTGTTGATTAAAGAACGGTACAAACCGTGCTTTGCTCTATGATTAGGTGCGTCTGATTCGCGGTTGAAAGATATAGTTCCGTCAGCGATTTCCATTGTTACACAAGAATCCATTTCTTGCGTCAATTCGCCTTTAGGTCCCTTAACGGTAACTGTCGTACCGTCTACCTTTACTTCTACACCACTCGGGATGCTTACTGGGGATTTACCTATCCTTGACATTTTACTTCTAGTTAAAGATTAATATACGTAGCAAAGGACTTCTCCTCCTACGTTTTCTTTTTTTGCTTGTTTGTTGGTGATTACACCGTGAGAAGTAGAAACGATAGCAATTCCCAAACCATTCAATACACGAGGCATTTCAGTTGAGCTACTATATTTTCTCAATCCCGGACGAGATGCTCTTTGCAATTTTGTGATTGCAGGAACTTTCGTTGATGGATTATACTTCAAAGCGATTTTTATCACTCCTTGTTTGTTATCGTCCTCGAACTTAAAGTTCAGGATATATCCTTGGTCGAACAAGATTTGTGTCATTGCACGTTTCGTGTTTGAACCAGGGATTTCTACAACTTTCAAACCAGCCGCACTTGCGTTACGGATACGGGTTAGAAAATCTGCGATAGGATCTGTTGTCATAATGTTTTCCTATTAAATACTTAAATTACCAACTCGCTTTTTTCACTCCTGGGATTTTCCCATCAAGTGCCATTTCACGGAAAGTTACCCTTGAAATTCCAAACTGACGCATGTATCCACGTGGACGACCAGTCAAACCACAACGATTGTGCACACGCACTTTCGATCCGTTTGCCGGCATCTTTTGGATAGCCATCATTGCTTCCCACTTTGCTTGAACAGCTTCGTCAGAAGTATCGTTTGATTTCAAGATTTTTGTTAACTCAGCACGCTTTGCCGCGTCACGAGCTACCATTCTTTCTCTTTTGCGCTCACGCGCTTTCATTGATTCTTTTGCCATCTCTTCTTATTTTTTTATGAATGGGAATCCAAATGCGTCCAACAATGCGTTTCCTTCTTCGTCGGTATCAGCAGACGTCACAAATGTAATGTCCATACCTAGGATACGGTTCGTTTTGTCAATATCAATCTCTGGGAAGATGATGTGTTCCTTAACACCTAAGTTAAAGTTACCACGTCCATCGAATCCTTTTGAACTAATACCACGGAAATCACGTGTTCGAGGAAGAGCTACAGCGATCAAACGATCTAAGAACTCATACATTCTTTCACCTCTTAACGTCACTTTCGTTCCGATTGGCATTCCTTTTCTTAATTTAAAATTGGAGATATCTTTCTTAGAAAGTGTAATTACCGCTCTTTGACCAGCGATTCTTGACAATTCCTCAGCAGCGTTATCGATCAACTTTTTATCAGCAACTGCCTCACCCATACCTTGGCTAAGAACAATTTTCTGCAATTTAGGTACACGCATTACCGTTTTGTACCCAAATTTTTTCGTCAATGCTGGAATAATCTCAGCATTGTACATTTCCTTTAATCTTGGTTTTGTACTCATTACTTGATCTCCTCTCCTGATTTTTTAGAAAAACGAACCAATTTTCCGTCTTTGTTTAATTTACGACCAATGCGAGATGCTTCACCTTTCACAACAATCATTAAGTTCGAAACGTGGATTCCACTTTCTCTCTCAACAATTCCTCCTTGAGGATCTTCAGCGCTTGGCTTACTGTGTTTTTTGATCATTTGCAGACCTTCAACAGTAGCTCGCATAGATTTTCTGTCAACTGTTAGGACCTTTCCTTCCTTACCCAGTTCCTGACCTGCTATAACTTTAACAGTGTCTCCTACTTTAATGTGTAATTTCTTTTGCATGATAGTTACGATTTTAAAGTACTTCGGGAGCCAATGAAACGATTTTCATAAAATCATTATCACGCAGCTCACGAGCAACTGGTCCAAAAATACGGGTACCTCTCATTTCCCCTGTTGGGTTCAAGATAACGCAAGCGTTATCGTCAAATCGAATGTAAGAACCATCGGCACGACGTACCTCTTTTTTAGTTCTCACAATTACCGCCGTGGCAACTTGTCCTTTTTTGACAGCTCCAGAGGGCATTGCACTCTTAACAGTAACGACGATCTTATCTCCTACGGATGCATAACGACGTTTTGTACCACCCAATACACGGATGCACAAAACTGTTTTTGCTCCAGAGTTATCTGCTACTGCAAGTCTTGATTCTTGTTGTATCATTACTAAAAATTATTTAGCTTTTTCGACAATTTCTACTAGACGCCAGTTCTTCAATTTACTCAAAGGTCTGGTTTCCATAATACGCACGGTGTCTCCGGCGTTGCACTCATTTTTTTCATCGTGCGCCACAAATTTGGAAGTCTTCTTAACGAATTTTCCATATTTCGGGTGCTTCACTCGTCTTTCAACTGCAACAACGATGGACTTGTCCATTTTGTCACTAGTTACAACACCGACACGATCTTTTCTTAAATTACGCTTATCTTCCATAAACTAATCTTTTATGCTTCAGCCGAGGCTGTTGCTTCACGTTTTGTTAATTCGGTCTTCAAACGAGCAATCGTTCTTCTTGTAGAACGAATTTGAATCGGATTTTCCATTGGAGAAACACCGTGAGACAATTTCATTGTACTCAGTTTACCTGAGATAGTTTCAATTTGTCCTTTGATATCTTCTACGGAAAGTTTTGCTATTTCTTGCTGTTTCATTTCCTTAAATTATTTTCCTTCTGGTTTAACATAATCGTTACGTGTAACGAACTTACACTTCACCGGCATTTTTTGAGCAGCCAAACGAAGAGCTTCTTGCGCTACTTCATAAGATACACCGTCCGCTTCAAACAAGATACGACCTGGTTTAACTACTGCTACCCAGTGACTTGGAGCTCCTTTACCTTTACCCATACGTACTTCCGCTGGTTTTGAGGTTACGGGTTTGTCAGGGAAAATTCGAATCCACACCTTTCCTTCACGTTTCATGTATCGAGTAACGGCGATACGAGACGCTTCAATTTGGCGTGACGTGATCCATCCTGGCTCCAAAGTTTTTAATCCAAAAGATCCGAAAGTGACACGACTTCCTCGGTGAGCAAGACCTGTATTTCTTCCTTTTTGGGCTTTTCTAAATTTGGTTCTTTTTGGTTGTAACATCTTTCTAGACTTTTACCTGATTCTTACTTCTTCTTTCCTTTTCCTCTTGGCCCACCTGGACGGCGATTTCCACCACCTTGGTTTCCTCCTTTACCAGAAGTCATTCCAATGTTAGGCGACAAGTCACGCTTACCATATACTTCACCTTTGCATATCCACACTTTGATACCCAAACGTCCGTATGTAGTATGCGCTTCAGAAAGAGCATAATCGATGTCAGCTCTGAACGTATGTAACGGAGTACGTCCATCCTTGTACATCTCTGTTCGCGCCATCTCTGCACCATTCAAACGTCCAGAAATCTTAACTTTGATTCCTTCTGCTCCCATGCGCATTGTACTCGCGATAGACATTTTGATAGCACGTCTAAATGAAATACGTGCTTCCAATTGACGAGCGATTCCATCCGCCACCAATCGAGCATCCAATTCTGGACGTTTCACCTCGAAGATGTTGATTTGAATCTCTTTTTTCGTCAACTTCTTTAATTCTTCTTTTAATTTGTCAACTTCTTGACCTCCTTTACCGATAATCACACCCGGACGAGCCGTGTTGATAGTTACAGTAACAAGCTTCAACGTTCTTTCGATGATTACTTTTGAGATGCTCGCTCTGTTCAAACGTGCTTTCAAGTAACGACGAATTTTATCGTCCTCAATGATTTTATCTCTGTAATTGTCACCACCGTACCAGTTAGAATCCCACCCGTGGATGAAACCTAATCTATTTCCAATTGGATTTGTTTTTTGTCCCATTTTCTACTAATTATTTGGTTCCATCTATCGTGATGGTAACGTGGTTTGATCTTTTACGAATTCGATGCGCTCGTCCTTGTGGAGCAGCTTGGATACGCTTTAACATTGTACCACCACCTACTTCAATTGAACTCACGATTAAATTCGCTTCTTCTATACTTTCACCTTCATTTTTTTGCTCCCAATTGGCAATCGCTGAACGCAAGAGCGTGCTCAAGCTTTTTGAGGCAAATTTTGAATTGTGTTCTAATATGTTAAGAGCTTTGTTCACTTCCATTCCACGTACAAGATCGGCAACCAATCTCATTTTTCGTGGAGCGATAGGAGAATCGTTCAATCTTGCAAAAGCAATTGACTTTTTTCCTTCTTTGATTTTTTCTGCTCTTAGTCTTTTTCTAGCACCCATGATATTTGCTATTTAAAATCTATCTTTTTTTATCTTTCTTATTCCCACCATGTCCACGGAAGTTACGTGTTGGAGAAAATTCTCCCAACTTGTGACCTACCATGTTTTCTGTAACATAAACTGGGATGAACTTATTCCCGTTGTGCACGGCGAATGTTAATCCTACGAAGTCAGGTGTAATAGTTGACGCTCTAGACCAAGTTTTGATCACGGCTTTGCTACTAGACTCTTGTGCTTCGTCCACTCTTTTCATTAATTTATAATGTACGAAAGGTGGTTTTTTCAACGATCGACTCATATGCTATTATTTTTTTCTTCTTTCGATGATTAACTTATCTGAATATTTCTTCTTCGCTCTCGTTTTGTATCCTTTTGCAGGAATACCATTACGAGATCTTGGGTGTCCACCGGAGTTTTTACCTTCACCTCCACCCATTGGGTGATCGACTGGATTCATCACAACTCCACGAACTCGTGGACGACGCCCCAACCAACGTGAACGACCTGCTTTACCAGATACAACCAAGTTGTGTTCAGAATTCGAAACAGAACCAATAGTAGCTAAGCACGTTTGTAAGATCAATCTTGTTTCACCAGAAGGCAATTTGATTGTTGCATAACGTCCATCGCGAGCGTTCAATTGTGCATATGTTCCTGCACCTCGAGCGATTGCTCCTCCTTTTCCAGGTGTTAATTCAATATTGTGAATTACGGTACCTAGTGGAATTTCACTTAAGAAAAGTGCGTTTCCAACAACGGGAGCTGCATCTTTACCAGAAACTACTTTATCACCTACCTTCAATCCTTCAGGTGCGATGATGTAGCGTTTCTCGCCATCTGCATAGTTCAACAAAGCAATACGCGCTGTACGGTTGGGATCATATTCGATCGTTTTTACCGTTGCAGGCACTTCGTGCTTGTCTCTTTTGAAATCAACGATACGGTACTTTTGTTTATGACCACCTCCTAAATAACGCATGGTCATACGTCCGTCGTTGTTACGACCACCAGACTTTTTCTTTTTGGATACCAAGCTCTTTTCTGGAACATTGGTAGTAACCTCAGAATAGGTACTGTTAATCTTGTGTCTTTGCCCTGGAGTGATAGGCTTGAATTTTTTAAGACCCATTAGTTTTGACTAATTAAAAGTTATTAAATAAATCAATCGTTTCTCCTTCTGCAACGGTCACAATCGCCTTTTTCCAAGGGTTGTTTGGTTGCTCAACGATACCTTTATTGGTGTATTTCACCGAGGATTTCCCACCGCCATACGTCATGGTACGAACTTCAGTCACTGAAACTCCATACATGTTCTCGACAGCTTTTTTTATTTCAATCTTGTTAGCTTCTTTGCTAACTGCGAAAGTAAAGCGATTCAAGTTTTCACTTGCAGCTGTTGCTTTCTCTGTTATGATTGGCTTTTTAATAATTGTCTTCATCTTGAATTAATTTAGAATCTTTTCGATTACTTCTAAAGAACTCTCTGCTAACACAACTTTACGAGCGTTCAATACATCGTAAGTGTTAAAAGAATCAGCAGTCACAACTTTCACTTTCCCTAAATTTCTTGAAGAGAAATAAACGTTGTCATTTTTAGATCCAAGAATCAACAATACTTTTTCGTTTTCCAACTTTAAGTTAGATAACATTGATTTAAATTCTTGTGTCTTCGGTGCAGTCATTTTCAAATCTTCCAAGACCATAACCGCATCATTCTTCGCCTGGAAAGCGAAAGCTGATCTACGAGCCAATCTTTTCAATTTTACATTTAACTTGAAGTGATAGTTTCTTGGACGAGGTCCGAAGATACGTCCACCACCTACACGAGTACCAGACT
>CBFIBY010000130.1:0-7579 GCA_965660955.1 Crocinitomicaceae bacterium
ATATGAAAGGAAAATTACTATTCGTAGATAAATTGGATGCTCAATCCACATACACGAAAAGTTTGAATTTAGAACTAGGAACATATATTGTTCGCATCACGGACTATGAAAAACAAAGTCAATTACTTTGGGTGGTCCAATAAAAAAAAATCTAAAACGAAAAAAGGAGTTTCGCACAAGGAACTCCTTTTTTTATCATCATCCATTAAGCCTATCCCTTGTCCTTCTTTCGCAAATAAACGAAATAGCTAAATGCGGTGATAATAGCGAAACAAATTAAGGCGTAAACGCTCGGTGTAAACCATGTTTTTTTAGGTATAACGGTATACATGGTATATGAAAAAGGGCTGAGGAAAATGAATTTCCAGGCGAAACCAATCATGGTGCCAATTAACATCACAAAACCAATTCCAATCGGAACGATAAAGTTTTTAAAACGAAGACTTAAAAAGTACTGGAAAGCCAGGATAGGCATGCAGGCTATGAAAACCTTACCATTTAATTTCAGAACGTCCCAAAATGGATACGCTTGATTGGGCATACCTCCTTCTAAAGCTATAGTTGGAATTATAGCTGATAGAAGAATTCCAATATTGAAATAAATAAAGAATTTCAAAGTCATCAACAATATCACAATAAACTTCGAAAAGAAAATGTTTGTATAGCTCTGCGGGGTCGCATGAACTTGTTTCCAAGTATTGTTTTTATTCTCAATTTGGGTGATTAAGCTTCCAGCAAGAATCATTCCCATAGGAAGTAAAAAGATGGCCATATTTTGCCAACTATTGTTGTAAAGTTTTTGCCAACCGTATACTCCATCGTCATTGATCGTTTTGTCAGTATAGAAAAACACAATTGTCATAATGATGGGGATAAACAAACCGCCTATCAAACTCAACCAATTCGATGCACTTCGTTTCGTTTTTATCCACTCTGCTTGTAAATTATTGAAAAACATCATCTTCCTATTTCGTTAAATCCATGAATATTGATTCTAAATCACTTTTTTCTATTGCAACCTGATAAAGAGGAATTCCTTTTTCGATAAGGGCTTTGTTTAATTCTGCAATTTCTTCTTGTTCCATAACGGGTAGCATTAGTCTATCTCCATCTTGCGAAACTTCAATGCCTTTTTCTTTGAATAGTTGAGCCGTTTCTTCCAGTTTGCCGGTTTTAAAAACTACCATTGACCCTTTCGCTTGAAGTAACTGAAGTTCACCCATCGTGCCTTGAAAAAGAATTTGACCTTTGTTGATAATACCAACATGTGTGACTAATTTTTCGATTTCTGACAACAAATGACTAGAGATAACTATTGTTGTGTTTTTCTCGGCATTAATTCGAATCAATAATTTTCGAATTTCCAAAATACCGCTTGGGTCTAAACCGTTCGTTGGTTCGTCGAGCACAAGTACTTTTGGGTCATGAAGTAAAGCGATTCCTATGCTCAACCGTTGCTTCATTCCCAAAGAAAATTTCCCAGCTCTTTTATTTCCCGTATGGGCAAGGTCAACAATCTCGAGAATTTCTTCAATTTTATCTTTTGGACATTGGTATATCTTCTGCCAAATTCTAAGATTTTCTGTTGCCGTCAATTGAGGATATATACTCGGTGATTCAATGAGTGAACCAACATTTCTAAGAATATCTATTCTATTTTCATGAAAAGTTTTTTCAAAAAAGTGAATTTGACCTTCCTGATTTCTCAATAACCCCAATAGTAGCTTCAAGGTTGTAGTTTTTCCAGCGCCGTTGGGACCAAGAAAACCAAAAATAGAGCCTTCTGGGACAGATAAATTGATGTCCTTGAGAACCTGATCATTTTTAGAAAAGTGGTAGTTAAGATTTTTTGTCTCGATACAATTTATCATAGTTTGTTTTTCAAGTCAGTATTAGAACGAATGTAAAACAAAAATTCCTTCTTAATTTATTTGAATCGGCAAACGGTTGATTTTAAACGGTTAGTTGGCAAAGCGTATTATTTATTGGGTATAATTCGTTGATTGAATGGTTTTTACTTTCAAGAATTATAATTTATATTTGTGTTAAAGCTACTGAATGAAGGAAGCATCCCTTTGAGAATATCTTCGTCATGTAACTAGAACTACCAAATTACCTTTTACAACATGCCGCGAAATTTGATAAAACGCAGGACATGAACTTAAAACTATTATTCGCTTTAACTGTCTCTATAGTAATGGCTTCGCCGTTATTTGGGCAACTTAATCATAATCATAATCATTCGAGCCGACATGCTGATGCTCCGTTAGAGTATATTGCGAATGAAGGACAGTGGCAAGAAAACATTCTTTTCGAGGCCAAAGTCGAAAATGGTGCTGTATATCTTGAGCAAAATTGCCTCACCTTTTCACAATTATCTGGCGCTGATTTGACCTATTTAGATGAGGTAGTGCATCAAGATGGCGACGATTGGATGAACGTTGTATTAAACGGACACGCCTGGAAAGTAAACTTTCTAAATGGTTCTTTGCAGTCTCAAGTTTCTGGCGTAAACAAACGAAAAGCGTATCACAATTATTTTATTGGAAACGATGCCTCGAAGTGGGCAGGAAATGTCCCGATGTATAATTCGGTTCATTATGCTAGTATTTATCCAAATGTTGATTTGAAAACCTATAGCGACGAGGGACACTTTAAGTATGATTTCATTGTTCATCCATCCGGAAGTATTATTGATATACAGCTTGAGTATGAAGGAGTCGACGGAATTTCATTGAAAAATGGAAATTTAATGCTGGAAACAAGTGTTGGTGAATTTACTGAAACGGCACCTTATGCCTACCAGATTATTGATGGAAAAAAAGTTCAAGTGGTTTGTAATTATCAATTAAACGGCTCCGTTCTTAGTTATGAATTACCCGAAGGTTATGATGAAACCGTTGATTTGATTATTGACCCAACACTCGTTGGGGCGACATTATCGGGGACAGTTGGTGGCTCGAATTATGGTCATGCTGCGACATACGATAATTTGGGGAACATTTACACGGGAGCTCGGAATTTCTCAAGTGGTTATCCCGTCACAGCAGGGGCGTTTCAAATGATTGCTGGCGGTGGTCAGGAAATTGGCATTAGTAAATTAAGTCCAAATGCAACAACATTAATTTATGCAACTCACTTGGGAGGTTCTTCTTCGGATTTGCCACATAGTATGTTCGTGAGTAATCAAAATGAGTTATTTATTTTGGGTACAACCAATTCCACCAACTTCCCAACTTCACTAGGAGCGCTTGATAATACTTTAGGTGGAACCAAAGACATGATAGTTACGCATTTCAATGCTACAGGAACCGGAATTATTGGTTCGACCTATGTTGGCGGAAGTGGAAACGATGGTTCAAATGGGGTCACGTTCAATTATGGTGATACATACAGAGGTGAAATCATCGTTGATGCAGCAGGGAATTGTTTAGTAACTTGTCAAAGCCAGTCAGCCGACTTTCCAGTAACTCCAGGTGCATTTCAAACTGTCCACGGAGGAGGAGGTGATGCTGTTGTTTTCAAAATGAACAGTACACTTTCGGCAATGACTTGGTCGACATATGTTGGTGGAACTGGTGATGAAATTGGTCTTGGTTTACGATTAGATGCAGCGGGCGATGTTTATGTGAGCGGTGCTTGTGATCTTAGTTTTATGACAGCCACTGGACATCAAGCTGCTTTTGCTGGAGGTACAGATGGTTTTATCATTAAGTTAACGAATAATGGTGGAACAATACCTTTTAGCACCTATGTAGGAACAGCCGCAAATGACAATGCCTTTTTTATAGATATTGATGCAAACAATAAGATTTATGTCTATGGACAAACGAGTTCGGGTTCAATGACCACCACAACAGGCACGTATAATGTACCTTTGAGTCGACAGTATATCAATCGCTTTGATGCGACATTGGCGATCCGAGATATTTCCTCGTTGATCGGAGGGGGAGCAACCGGTACTTTCGTGCCAATTGCCTTCATGGTTGACGATTGTGGATTCATCTATTATTCAGGGCATTCGGCTTCATCTTCCGTTACGCTTCCTATTTCGACAACTGCCATTCAAACGGTTGGTGGAATGTACTTAGGTGTTTTGCATCCAGATGCAACTGGTTTGTACTATGCAACGCGCTATGGAGGTTCTGGTGCCCATGTTGATGGTGGAACTAGTCGATTTGATCCTTCAGGAATTGTTTATCAAAGCGTTTGTACAATTAATGGGTTTGTTACAACCCCAAATGCAAACTCTTCCACGTATCCAAGCGGATTCGATATCGGAGTTTTTAAAATTGATTTTGAAGCAGTGCCTATCGGAGCCAGTGCAACGTTTACAACCAACACGCAATACTGTGCCCCAATGACTGCAACGTTTACGAACAATAGTTCGGGTACTGATTTTCTATGGGATTTTGGGGATGGTTCTCCACAAGATACGGCCACCAACCCAATTCATACATTTACTAATCCAGGAACTTTTAATGTTATGCTAGTAGCGAATGATTCCGCAGCGTGTACAGTTTCAGATACGGCATACTTCATTATTGATGTTCCTAGTCAATTTACTATTGATCTTGGACCAGATACCATTATGTGCGATGGTACAATAACATTGGGACCAAATTTTGGCGATTCTGCAACGTACTTATGGCAAGATGGTTCAACCGATTCTGTTTTTGTCGCGAATGGTCCTGGGACGTATTATGTGACATTAACAACAGGTCCTTGTTCTGCGACAGATACCATCGTCGTGACGTATGAAACGGTTTCGACAGACCTAGGGCTGGATGATTTTCTCTGCACTGGGGATAACATAATCTTGGATGCAGGCGCAAATGGAACGAACTATTTATGGTCAGATAATAGCACGAATCAAACTCTAACGGTTACGGCACCCGGAACCTACTGGGTCACGATAAGTAATTCCTATTGTTCCGATTCGGATACTGTTCTAATTTCTGGCGAGACAACGGTTCCTTTATTCAATGTTTGGGATACCGCAGGTTGTATGCCTGTCGTTACGCAGTTCGCAGACACATCGACGAGTACAGCGGCGATTGCAAGTTATTATTGGGATTTTGGTGATGGAACCAATTCAATTGAACAGGATCCAAGTCATGCATACAACGGAAGTGGAAATTACCCTGTTAGTTTGACAATCACAAGTACGAACGGTTGTGTTTACACCTATTCCAGAATGGTGCAGATAATTTTAACGCCTCAACCTGTTGCTTTCTTTACTTTCTTGCCAGAATTACCATTAGCAGGTGAGGAGATTGAATTTACGGATCAAAGTGCAAATGCCACTTCTTGGTATTGGGATTTTGGCGATGGAACGTTTAGTACCGTTCAAAATCCAACACACGCTTACGCCAACGCAGATGATGTTGATGTTTGGTTGGTTACGGAAAACAACGGTTGTTTTGACTCCATACATGCCAATATTCTTTTCGATGAACCGTTGATTTATTATGTTCCTAATGCTTTCACCCCTGATGGTGATGGATTTAATCATGTATTCCAGCCGGTGTTTACACAAGGATTTAGTCCCTACAAATATCACTTAATGATATTTAACCGTTGGGGAGAAACCATTTTTGAATCATTTGATCATTCTATGCCGTGGGATGGAACGTATAACGGAGTTGTATGTCCCCAAGGGGTTTATACTTGGAAAATTGATTTCGGTGAAGAATTAACGGATAAAAAATATCGTTTAACGGGACATGTTAGCTTATTGAAATAAAATCAATTGAATTTAGCACGAGGAGAGCTTTTTGCAAGTTCAGCCTTGTATTGTTTGATTTGTCTCTCAAGAAAGTTGATTTTTTTGTTGAAGCCAACCATTACAACTGCCATGTTGAACGTATTAAGGCCGTCAATTACATATGATCCATTAACGAACATACCCCAATTATTCTTGAGCCCTTTGTAAATAACACCGCCAACTTTATGATGGTTTACGGTCAATTGGCGAAATGAAGTTGCATCTCCGGATAAGGGATAACTAAATTCGCCCTGACCTTGCTGGTATTCATACCAAGCATCCAAATACCAATTGTCTTTTGTGTAAATCAATTTTCCAGAAACAGTTGCAGCCGATGGAACAGGATCAAGTGCATAATGATAGGCGCCTTGTGCTTGAAGACTGAAATTACCAAATAAGGTAGTTTGAAAGATAAGGTGACCGTGGAATTGAGTCGCAGCTTGCCCAATTGCACTTGTAGACTCGGTATTGTAATTAGAAATCGGTGTAGAAAAACCAATTCCAGGAACAATTACAAAAGGACGACCTGATATGCGCCCATCTACTAATTTATATTTTGCGTAAAATCCAGCATCTTGAAATTTATCACCAATAAATGGAATGGAGGTTACTAAATCGAATCGATTGTTCACACCATATTCGGCAAAAAGTCCA
The DNA here is from genome assembly GCA_965660955.1 of Crocinitomicaceae bacterium. Classification (GTDB taxonomy): domain Bacteria; phylum Bacteroidota; class Bacteroidia; order Flavobacteriales_D; family Crocinitomicaceae; genus UBA2040. The sequence goes on from CBFIBY010000130.1 coordinate 6,422, forward strand.
GCCATACCAAGTGTTCGAGAAAAATTAAAATTTTGTTGACTTCCACCGATATAATTATTTGCGGTTTGAAATCCACCAGAAAGTACAACATCCAAAACTCTTTCGCCTTTAAAGTAGCCGTCAAGAGGGCCTTGGGCTTGAACGTTCGAACAAGTTGTGATACTTATTAATGAGATCAAAAGGATAGATATTCTAGACATATTAATCTTGTGTTTCATTTGTAAATTGTAATCTGCTCCTTTTTCTACGCAAATGCTTCATAAAGGATACATATCGGAATACTTTTTGTAGAAAATGTGCAGATATTTTTGACATTCCATTCAACACTTAATTGTATGAAAAAGGAGGGGAAGTCTGTTCAATTTATTCCTCTCATTTTTGTACTTTTGTGCCCCGTCTGAATACAGACCAAAAGCAAGATTTTATCATATATGGAAAGAGTAGAAGCTTACAAGCCCAAGAATAAAGTTCGTATTGTCACAGCTGCTTCATTGTTTGATGGACATGACGCCGCAATCAATATCATGCGCCGTATTATCCAGTCGACTGGTTGTGAGGTGATTCACCTTGGTCACGACCGTTCTGTTGAAGAAGTAGTGAATTGCGCCATTCAAGAAGATGCGCAAGCGATTGCCATGACTTCGTATCAAGGAGGTCACATGGAGTATTTCAAGTACATGCATGACTTGCTAAAAGAAAAGGGCGCGCCTCAAATTAAAATTTTTGGTGGAGGTGGAGGAACTATTCTTCCTTCGGAAATTGAAGAATTACAGGCTTACGGAATCACGCGTATCTATCATCCAGATGATGGGCGTTCTATGGGATTGCAAGGAATGATAAATGATTTGATTGAGCAAAGTGATTTTCCAGTAGGAAATAATCTCAATGGTGAAATCAAACATATAAAAGAGAAGAATGTCCCTTCAATAGCAAGGATTATCTCAGCGGCTGAGAATTTTTCAGAAGAAGCAAAAGATACTTTGGCGGAAATTGATACCATGGCGAAAGCTGTTTCGACGCCCGTATTGGGAATAACCGGAACGGGTGGAGCTGGAAAGTCCTCTTTGGTAGATGAATTGGTTCGTCGCTTTTTGATTGATTTTACAGATAAAAATATTGCCGTTGTTTCAGTAGATCCTTCCAAACGTAAAACAGGCG
>CBFIBY010000131.1:0-7530 GCA_965660955.1 Crocinitomicaceae bacterium
CCTTCTTTTTGTTCCTCTTTGTTTCGACAAGTTATAGTCAAATGACGCCTCGGCAGGTTAGAAATTTTGTGGAAACAGCTTCCGAACAAGAATTATTGACACAACATTCCACGTATTTGATTGAAGGTTATTTGTTCAATGCCAATATTATTGCCGACAAGCTAATTGAGCTGAAACCCGATAATGGAAATTATCTGTACCGAAAAGGATATACGATGATGGAAGTTGAAAAAGATTATGAAGGAGCAATTAAACTTTTCGAGCAGACTTTGGATGATGTAAACAACAACTACGATATTTTCTCGATTAAAGAAACTAGCGTTCCTGCGGATGTTTATTTTCATTTGGCAAGCTGTTACCATCTTGTCGAAGATATTGCAAAAGCCGAAGAGATGTATCAGAAATTCATTGATGAATCAAAGCGAAAATCAGAATTGATACCAAAGGCGGAACTCAGACTACTTCAGTGTGCAGAAGCGAAAAAATGGATGGCTGAACCCGTAAAAGTGACGTTACAAAATGTTGGAGGAGCGATCAACACAAGAGCACCAGAATTTAGTCCCGTAGTCTCACTTGACGGATCTGCCATTTACTTCACCTCGCGTCGCTTGTGGGAAGATGGCTCTGCGACAGGAGAATTCGATTATATGAGGCAACTGCCACCAGAAGATATTTATGTAAGTTATTTGGATTTTGATTCCCAATGGACGGCACCAACACGTTTAGATTTTTGCTCCCCAACGATTAATGAGGGAACATCTGCTGTCAGCACGGATGAAAGAAGAGTTTATCTTTATCTGGATTCAACAGGTGGTGGAGATATTTTCTACACGGATTTTTACAAAGCACAGTTTAATCAAATTCAACCTTTGGAGGTGGAAGGAGTCAATTCCAAATACTGGGAAACGCACAGCATGATGAGTCACGACAAAAAAACACTTTATTTCGTATCGGATCGTCCCGGCGGATTTGGTGGTCGTGATATTTATTATTGTCTTAAAAATGAATCGGGTGAATGGTCGAAGCCGATGAACATGGGACCAACAATTAATTCAGAATTTGACGAGGATGCCCCTTTTATTTCTATTGACAATACGACGTTGTATTATGCGTCAAATGGATCCAAAAGTATAGGCGGTTTCGATATCTTGAAAACAACAAAAAATGAAACTGGAGAGTGGGTAGAATCCAAAAACCTGGGATATCCGTTCAACTGTACAAATGATGATGTTTTCTATACCACCACCGTAGATGGTTTAAAGGGATATATGACCTCTTACAGAAAAGATGGGTTTGGCGAAAAAGATATTTACGAAATAAAGAATGAATATTTGGGAGTTCAAAATGTGGCTGTTTTACAAGGAAAAATCAAGTACGCTGATGATTCACCTATCAATAATGATGTGGTCGTTGTAGTGGACGTAACGTGTTTGGATTGTGAAGATCAAACGACTCGAAAAGTATTTCCAAGAGCGAGAGATGGATTTTATTTGTCGGGATTGGAGCCTTGCAGAGATTACAGAATCGATTATCGAAATTTGACAGATTCATTGACGATCTATACAACGAATTTTAAAACGGCATGTGACTCTAGTTTTCAGGTTATTCAAAAGGAACTTTTGCTCAATCCTGATTTTACCTTGTACGAACCAGTTGCGATTATTGACGAACCGATAGTGGAAGTGCCAGTAGCAACAGATTCCATTATTGAAGAAGTACCGGAGTTAAAACCAGATGCAAAAGCTTTTCCCAATTTGGATTTCAAGCAGTATTTGGGTTTCAACAAGAATAAATTATCGACAACAACCAATAGTGAATTAGGTGCATTTTTGAGAAGAATAGAAAAGCAATTAAGCGAAGGTCGAGAAGAAATTACGATTCGAATTTACGCTTCAGCTTCTACGGTTCCAACCCAATCCTTCCCTTCGAATGAAGCTTTAGCGAACAAAAGAGCTTCCAATGTCGAGGAAACTTTGAAAACTTATTTTTCAAAATCAAAGTACAAAAATCAAGTCAAATTTGAAATTGCCGAGGCGATTGTACAAGGTCCGGAATATACGGGTGATCTCGAAAACGAAGCGAAGTATGGGCCGTTTCAATACGTTGCTTTATATACCAAGTAAGTCGAGGGGTTAAATACTGCTAAATCTTTGGCGATGATATCTGCATGATTCGTTGGTTAACGGCAAAACCACTATTTTAGCCAAAACAACTTTCGTCGTATGAAACTTTACTTGTCCTTACTTTTAATTAGCATTTCGTATTTCACATTTTCTCAAAAAAAGACCCTTGATCACACAGTCTACAACGATTGGAAATCCCTTCGCGGTTCAATGGTTTCGAACGACGGAAACTTTGTTTCGTATGAAATAAATCCGCACCGAGGTGATGGATATTTGTATCTTCTGGATATCACCAACAATGAGCTTGATTCATTCCCAAGAGGTAAAAACGCTCAATTTTCAGATGACAGCGATTTTTTCACTTTTAAGGTGACAGCTGGATACGACACGCTGCGACAATGCGAATTGAAGGACGTGGATAAGAAGAAATGGCCGAAAGATTCCTTGTTTGTGGTTCGTTTGGCTGATAAGGACATCAAATCATTTTCCATGTTGAAAAGCATGGAAGTTCCGGAGCACGGCGGCTGGATGGCGTACTCAATAGACAGTATTTACGCCGAACCCGAGTATAACATTGAAACAAAAAAAGGCTTTTTTGCTTGGGTCAAAAAGATCTTCAAAAAGAAAAAGGAAGAACCGAAAAAAGAGAAAGATTCGTCGAAAGGGAAGATTGTTTATCTATTTCAACCTTCGACAGAGAATAGAGTGCAGTTTAATGACGTAACGAAATTTGATTTCTCTGAAAGTGGTGAATACCTGTTGTATACGCAACACAAGAAAGTTGGAAAAGTAGATAAGTATAGTTTGTCCGCATTCGACATTGCTAATGCGGAAATAATCGATATTGATACTGCCCGCCAAGCGATTAAGAATTTCACGTCGAGCAAAACGGACAAGTTTTTAGCTTATTTGGCCACATCAGATACAGCTGAAGTAAAGAACAATACATTCTATCTATACGACTTAAAAGGAAGAAAACAATACACTTCTTTGGATAGCACAAACAGTGTTGTTGGAGCCGGGAATAAAATCAGCGACAATCAACAATTCATTTTCACTAAAAATGAAAAATACTTGTTCTTGGGTGTGGATGAGGTTAACGTGAAAGAACCAGAAGACAGTTTACTGGCTAGTGAAAAAGCTAAATTGGATGTATGGCATTACCAAGACAAGCGCAATCAACCTATGCAATTGGTTCAATTGAGAAGGGACCAAAGAGCGAGTGATTGTCATGTTTTGAACTTGTCGAATTTTCAACTTGTTCCAATTGATAACGATACCTTGTCCGCTTATATCGGAAATAATGTCCTAGGAGATTACGTCTTCGCATCTAGCACCGAAGCCTACAGTTCATCATACAATTGGAACTTCCCTTTTGCTTCCGATCATTATCGAATTTCATTGATTGATGGAAGTACTCAATTGCTTAGAAAAGAAGTGGTGATGAGTGGAGAGTTGTCTCCAATGGGTCGCTATTATCTTTATTTCAATGATGAACAAGAGCAGCATTATGTTGTCGATTTAGAGAAGAATACGGGAACTTGTATTACCTGTTCAATAAAAGGCGTGAATTGGCAAGTGGATGGAAACGGAACGCCACATGTTGAATATCCGATGGGTATCATTGGATGGGAAAGAGGCGAAGAAGCGGTTTTCGTTCAGTCCGAATTTGACATTTGGAAATACGATATGAACGATCGTTCAATGGTTTCTATCACGGATAGAATGGGAGAAGAACAGAATATTGAATTCCGTCCGCGTTCGTGGAGTTACGATAGCGTGTACATTGCACCTGAAAACACACCATTGATTGCGACAGATTTAAATACGAAAGATCAAATGGTGTATGAGTGGATTGATCACGGTGACCACAACGATTTGATAAAACTATACCAAACTCCACATCGAATTAATAATGTGCAAAAAAGTAAAGATGGAAGTCAAATATTAATCCGTAAAACAAATGTGAAAGACTATGATTTGTTCTTAACGGATGGAAATTTCAAAAACGAAAAACGAATTAGTAATACCAATCCACAGCAAAAAGACTACAATTGGGCGACCGTTGAATTGATGGATTATACAAGTAGAGATGGACAAAAATTGCAAGCCTTATTATACAAACCAGAGAATTTCGACGCGAACAAAAAGTATCCTTTGTTGGTCTACTTTTATGAATTGTATACGGATAGAATGCACAGTCATTATGCACCACGACCAACGGCATCTATCATTTTCCCGACAGAATACGCTTCAGCAGGATACATGGTTTTGATTCCAGACATTCGTTATAAACCTGGTCATCCAGCAAAATCAGCTTTCAATTGTATCATGGGTTCGACCGATGCAGCATTGAAAAAATACCCGAATATCGATTCCACAAGAATGGGACTTCAAGGTCAAAGTTGGGGCGGATACCAAACCGCACAATTGATTACAATGACCGACCGTTATGCAGCAGCAATGGCTGGTGCGCCTGTTTCGAATATGTTTAGTGCCTATGGGGGAATTCGTTGGGGAAGCGGAATGAATCGTCAGTTTCAATACGAAAGAACACAAAGTAGAATTGGAAAAACGATCTGGGAAGCACCCGCATTGTATGTCGAGAACTCACCGTTGTTTCATCTCCCGAATGTCACAACACCTGTATTGATCATGCACAACGACGGAGACGGAGCCGTTCCATGGTACCAAGGCATTGAAATGTTTATGGGATTAAAACGCTTAGGAAAGCCCGTTTGGATGCTGAATTACAACGACGACGGCCACAACTTGATGAAGAATGCCAACCGTGTGGATTTAAGTATACGCATGCGCCAATTCTTTGATTACTATTTATTGGGCGCTCCAGCACCACGTTGGTTGATTGAGGGTGTTCCAGCTATTGATAAAGGAAAAGATTATCGATTGGATTTGATGGAGGAGTAGTTTTTAATGGATTAAGCTATCCCTTTCGCAAGTGAGAACTAACTTGTATCCCATTGGCAAGTGATTTTCAGTTAATCGAACATGATTGCAATCTATAACCTCATATTGAAGCCTTGTATATTGCATTGTGATGGAAATCTGCTGCTCTGCCCTAAAAACTTTGTATTCTAGAAATCGAATTCCATGATTAGGGTGAAAATACTTTAAAGCTCCGTCTTTTTGAAAATCAAATGTTACTCCTCGTGAATTTTCAAGCATGTTTTTTATTTGTGAGGAAGAGATATTTGTAAACTCCCTATTTTGATCCAAAATATCAGAGTTTCTAATTTCATAGTCAAATTTTGAAACGCTCCAACTACCAGTGAAATCAATAGAATCAAAATCACAACTTGAGTTGCAGCTTGAAACGATTATAAAAATCGAGCATAGATATATGATTTTGAAAATCACTCCAACCCCTTTAGTATTTTACTCACATCTTCTTCAGTCGAACTCAACTTCGTCTTACAAACCTTAATCAATTCCGAAGCGCGTTTCACCTTGACCGAAAGCTCATCCACACCAATTTCACCTTCTTCCATGTCGCGGACGATCTGCTGCAATTCTTCAAATGCCTTGTCGTATGATAATTCTTCTTTACTCATTCTTTTTTTAATTATGAACTATGAATTTCTGAATGATGCTCTTGGAACACAAAACTCGCAACGCGAAACCAATCAACTCGAAACTTGTTTCACTAATCACTTAATCAACAGTCGATTCTATTTCTAGTTCGTGTGTGAAAGTAACAATTTTGTCGCCTTTTTTTACCGTATTTCCTTTCGATACTACTTTCCCATTTGCGCGTGTAATCGAATAACCCCTTTTCAATACCTGCTGTGGACTTAGCAATTCAACGCTATGGGCCAACAACGCTATTTTCTCTTCGAAACGCATTAATGTACGCTCGGTAGTCGGTTTCAACTTTTCGGAAGAATGGTTCAAACTTTGGTGATTGTTTTGAATTAGAAATTGCGCTTCCCGAACCAAACGTTCACTCGCAAGTTTAATATCCGTCGTTCGCTCTACGCGATAATCTCTGTACGCTTTTAATAAGTCATTTTCAGTTTCCTTCAGCAATTTTTCATGTCCCGTAAAAGCACTTTTCACCATCGTCAGGAATAACTTTTGGGCATGTCCCATTTTCTCGTTGGTCTCTTCCAAAAGTCGTTTCGAAAGTCGAACAATGGTTTTCTGCGCATCGTCCAAAGGAACGGCAAAATCATGAAAACTGCGAATGAACATTTCGGCCAGTTCCGTAGGGGTGATACCATTTGTATAAGCAATCATTTCCGCAACGGTTAAGTTGGTACTGTGTCCAATTCCGGTTAAAACGGGCAAGGGAAATTTGGCAATTGCCGCACACAATTCGTAATCGTTGTAGCAAGTCAATCCAACTTCTCCGCCACCACCACGAACAATAACCACGGCATCAAAATAGTCTTTCACTTGCTCAATTCTGTTCAATTGTTTACGAATTGACGCGGAAGCAATATCACCTTGCAAGGCCGCATGGAACAGATGCGTATAAAAACGATAACCGTATTCATTCGTTTCCAGAACTTGCATAAAATCAGAAAGACCTTTGCTCGTGTCAGCCGAAATAACAGCGATTCGCTTGGGTAATAATGGGAATTTCAATTGCTGATTCCGATTGAGCAAATTTTCCTTCGCCAGCCGTTTCAAGGTTTCTTCCTTTTCACGCTGCAATTCTCCTAAAGCGTAATTGGGGTCAATGTCCAACACTTGCAAGCTCAATCCGTAGATTTCACTAAAATTGATTTTCACCAAAAACAACATGGTCGAACCTTCTTTCACAGGTTCTTTGGCGATTTTGAGGAATTGCGCATTCACTCTGTCCATCACCGTTTTCCAGATGGTTCCCGATACTTGAGCAACCGTTTTTCCATCTTCCTTTTGCACCAGTTCAGGAAAACAATGTCCCGAAGCAAAGCGGTTGAGTTTGTGCATTTCTGCTTTTACCCAAAAGGCGCTGGTGTATCGTTCATCAATTGTTTTTTTGATGGAATTGACGACTTTTTGAAGGGTGAAAATCTGTTTTTCGGACATGTAGATTAAAGATAATCAAAAAGAACAAGGTGAAAGATGAATCGAAGAAAAAGTAAAAATGACTACTTTTGTTCCCACCTAAAAACAAGAAAAAATGGCCCAAATTAGCGATTACAATTTCGAAGGAAAACGCGCACTTATTCGTGTAGATTTTAATGTTCCATTGGACAAAGCAACGTTTGAAGTTACCGATGACACGCGAATCCGAGCGGCGAAGAAAACGATTCAACACATACTCTCCAAAGGAGGAAGCGTTGTATTGATGTCGCATTTAGGTCGACCAAAGTCTCCAGAAGACAGTCAATTTTCATTGAAACATATTGTAGCACACACGGAGAAAGTATTGGGCCTTCCCGTAAAATTTGCCGGA
>CBFIBY010000132.1:0-7507 GCA_965660955.1 Crocinitomicaceae bacterium
TTCCAAATTATAGATACTCAGTCGTCTCAACTTATTTTCTTTAACGGCAATTATTTCTTCGTCCCAACGCTGTTTGGATTCGTCTTTGTAACGGAAACAACGTCTTTTGGAACCCAATTTTCCATCTGAATATTCGCCGTCATTCAGCGTTGAAATATGATCGACGTATACCGACCAATTGGAAGCGTAATCCGAATTTCCCATAAAGTCAAAAACGACTTCAGCTGGCGCATTAATTCTAACTGTCGCTTCAACGGTTCTATATTCATCTGAACTATTGTGCGAAAAAGGGCTGAAATAGACTGTGCTGGTAATTGCAATGAGCAACACCACAAGCAACCAAAACACAAATCTTTTAAATCGCCTTCCCATACAAGGTGTATTTTTTGTACTCGTTTTCCGAAAAATGCTTCGACAAAGGTGCCGACGTTCCGTCATCGTACATAAATGCATGAATTGTCGACGTATATCCTTGCTGACGCGCGGTCTCATAAATTTGATAACCAATGGCATGCCCCAAACCGCGGTACTGTTCATCGGGATGACGAGCAATCGATTTTAGAATCAAACATTTATCATTCGTGTTGTAGAAATCGTGCGAGCAGAAATAATAACCAATCAATTTATTTTCGGTCGAATACGCCAACAATAAAAATTGCGGATCAATGAACTGTTTTGCCTTCACGTATTTATCGATAAAGGCTTCCTCTTCTATCGGTGTATACAGGAAATTAGATTGGTAAGCAATGAGATTCAATTCGTGAATATCGGTCAATACCTTTTCAAATTCATCGAGATTGGCTGTTTTAAATTGAACGCCTTTTTCCCGAAAATAGACTTCCTTGTCTTTTGCTCCAGGAACTTTGTACACAACATCTTTGTCTAGAATACTGTGATAGTCGCCAATGGAATTGAATCCAGCCGAAACAAATAGTTCGTTATAATATGTGTGGTGATACGGTTCCAAAAAGAAGTTCGGATAATTGTTGTGGGCGCTAAATCGATAGTTTTCCCAAGTCGAACCGTTCATGGGGCCAATGATATATTCAGCTTCCAATTCCTTGGCTTGTTCAATTGCATGTTCGATTAATCTTCTCACTATTTTCTCGTCATTAACCGCTTCAAACGTTCCCAAACAAGCCGTTCGTTTTCCTTCGTATTTCAATTCAGGATTTACGTAGAGCGAAACACGAGCTAAAGGTTTGTCATCGACTAAAACCACGAAACACCCTTCCAAATGCCGTGTTGGAACAGATTCTGTTTGTTTCAGCGGTAACAAACTTTCGTCATACAAGGTGCTTGTCAACTCCTCAAACAAATGAAAGTCCTTTTCACCAGGAAATGTGCGAATGATATTCATATCAAAGAGAAATAGCGTTCGGTGAATATCAAACAAACGAGCACGGAAGCGGGAATCGTTAAATTATCGTAACCGCGTTTGCTATACGCTTCAACGAAGGCGGCAATAAAGGCAATGAAAATGCTATGTAGAACCAATTCCAAGGTGCTTTTTTCGACGCGTGGAAAGAAGAAAAACAACAGAATAAGAATGACGGCACTGACGAAAAAAACACCCGAACCCATCAAAGTTTTGTTGTCCATACCAATTTTGTATTTCCCGATAGGCCATCGTTTACCAAATAGCGCTGCCAGAGGATCACAAATGGAAAGAATCAAAATGGGCAAATAGAAAAAGATGTAATTCTGATCGAAATAATCATAGGCCAAATAACAGCCATACACTGCCACGGGATAGGCCAAACTGCCAACAGAATCACGGTCGATTGCGTTGATGGAGGGCAATAATTTGTATTTCAAACTGACAATTAATATCAAGGCAAAACTGGCGCAGAGAATCAAAACAAACCAATGATTTCCTAGCATGATTGGAAAAAGAAAGGTTAACAATCCTGTGCCGATGTGTACCAGTTTTCTTGTCAATTCAACTTTCACCTTCACGAAGTGATACAAGATTTCAGCCAGCCCAAAAAGACTCAAAAAGAGTCCAGATAAAATGAGCATGTTGATGACGTCTTGTTTTAGCATTTCACATCCAAATTAAACTGTTTGTAGAAAAATCCTTTATCGATGCTCGTAAAGTCCGATGATTGCTCTGTTTGATGTTCAACTGACGTTACATCTGCAAAATTACGCGGTACCATTAAATTCCAATAAGCGATTCGACCTCCGTCGTTGCAATTATCAACAATTTCAGTAGCGGTATTCTTGAACAATTCGGGATTCATGTACTCAAAGATATTGGACAAATTGAAACAGTCAAATTTTCCGTGGAGACGAAAAGCTTCCTGCGCGTAGCCTTCCACAATGTGCAGTCGATCTAGGTTTGCTTTGATTTTATCGAAATTTTCTGGCTCTAAATAATGAGGCAATAGATTTCCAAATGAGCCTGTCAGATTGTAGCGTAAGATGAAGTTGTTTTGCGCTCGAACACTTTTCAACTGGTTCTCTGCTTTTTGAAAAATCGTTTGTCCAACGTTTACCTTCACCTCTTTCAAAAATTCCGGATCGCGACCATATTTTCCCATGACATATTTGCTGAAGAAAATCTTAAACAGTAATCGCCAACGCCACGAGTTCCACTTCTTGTGGTAGAATTGTTCTTGTTCGACTTCGCTTTTAAGTGCGAGTAATTTTTCTGTCGTTTTTTTACTGTGAATCCAAGGTAAAATCTTTGCGGCAAACAATTGAAAGTATTTTTCGAATTTTCCCTGATGAATAATTCCTTCTTCAATTTGTTGGATATTCAATTCCCAATACGTTTTAACATCTTCAGGCAAAATATCTTTAATGGAATCAAAGGTTTCTTTCCGCGATGAGCCGTCCGTAAATCCGAGAAAAGCCAACATTTCTGGGTGACTTAACCGCTTGAAACAAGCCTTTTTTAGCTCGATTAGATTCAATTGGATGCGGTTCACATCAACGGCGACGACCATCTCAGGATCAGCAACCAAAAGCGAAAATGAATTGTCGCCAGCCGAACCAATGGACAATATTTTATCGCCTGGTTTGGGTTTCAATCCCGCGAGAAGAATGTCGGCATCTTCCCAGCAATTGGCGTAGCGAATCAAATCAAAATCAACTGTATTCTTTAGTTCTCCACTCATTCCGAATCGGTAATTATTTTGATTTCTCCTGTGCTTCCGTCCATTTCAACGACGTCGCCTGTTTTTAGTGTTTTCAGTAATCCAGTCACACTCACAATGCACGGAATTCCCATTTCCCTTGAAACGATCGCCGAATGACTCAGCAAACTTCCTCGTTCGACAATAATGGCCGAAGCACTCGGGAAGAGCGTCACCCAACCTGGATCTGTGCTCGATGTAACCAGAATGTCGCCATCCAAAGAACTTACCTCATCTGGATCAAGAATAACGCGGACTTTAGCCGTCACACGACCTGGACAACAGCCTATTCCTTTTAAATCGCCGTCCAATTCTTCCAGTTTTCCTGTGCTGAAAAAATCGTTGGCGTGATACACCGTTCCGTAGGAAGCAAATCGCTCCGAAGGTGGTTCTTGGCTTTTGTATTCGGCGAATTCTGCTTTTCGCATGGCTATCAGTTCGGTTATATTTTGCGACACAGAGGTTCCCTCGATGTAGGCAAAAATTTCTTCTTTTGTCAAATAGAAAATGTCCTTCGCTTCTTCAATCACACTTTCTGCATACCAATGTTTCCCGAGGTTGGAGAAAATCTCCCGAACAATACCAAAGGCTCTTGTTCGCTCATAGCGCAAATTTTCTCGTGAACTCACCAATTCTCTCGCTTTTGCTGTCGTGCGTTTCAATTTCCACTTCTTCAAGGGTTTAAATTTCAAGGCTTGGTTGATTTCCTTTTCGGCGTTACCTCTCAATTCTTCTTCGAGTTTACCAGAGGTTTTATTGGCAGTAACTTCCGTTTCCACATAGGATTTCAAAACCTTAACAAACTTTGCGGGTTCTTGCGTATACGAAACAGTTTCTAGTTTCAATTCACCTATGCAACGTTCACCAAAATCTTCGATGTATCGATCAATTTCCGTCTTGATTTGAAAAACAACATCTTCTTGATTGGCATTCAATTCGGTCCAAATAGCTTCGGGTGAATTGTCTAAGAATAGTTTTTTTATTTCCGCGTTATTCGAAATTTGCGTTGCCAATTCAATACTTCGGTGTATGGGTTGTGTCGAAATAATATCGCTACTCCCACAGAGTAAATCGTTGTGAATATTTGGGTTATCACTAACCTTGTATTTCTTGCAACGTTTTTCAAGCATTCCGAACCAAATCATGGCAAAGAAATCGTTGAGCAAAGGTGCTTTCCATTCGTTCAACAATTTCCGTTCAAAATTCAAATACAATTCCATCAATTCGTTCGCATTTTTTTCCTGCATGGGAACAGATTTGTATTCGGAAATTGTGCTATCCAATAACTTCATGAACGTTCTTCTCTTTCGAGGAAGCGATAAAAATCGTCCGTACATGCGAACCGCCATTTTAGCTATGCTCCACCATGCTTTTGCTTTGGATAACCGGTATTTATCAGGAATGTCGAAACGTTCTTTAACGCCCATCATTTTCTCCATGAAACGTGCGTTGATACTGTAACCAGGAAGCATGGCCAACATGTGATACCACGTTTTCAAATTGTAATACACACGACCGTTGATGAAGCCCAATGTATTGGCGAAAACACGTTCATTTTCTTCTATTACTTTTGGTTCCACGCCCATGTACAAGCTGAACATTTTGTAGGCGCCCTCATACGATTTTGAAATGAAGGAGAACGTCAAAGGCGTTGTTACACCTGGATAAGATTCGATGATGTTGCTGTTGTCCCAGAGAATGTATTCGCCTGTCTCCGATTTGATTTTGTCTAGGTTGGTAATCGGACGTGTTTGCAGCAAGTACAATTGATTCTTGTAAAAGGCAAATTCAATGTCTTGTGGCTTTCCGAAAGCATCTTTGCATTTGTCGAGCACATCAGCTACTTCGATTATTTCTTTATCCGATAAGGAGGAAATTTCTTGTTTGTCTTTTTCAATTTCTTCGATTAAAGTTCCATATCCTTTGGCGGAATCATAGCGAATGGCATGTGTTTTTGTTGCCAATTGTTTTTCAATTCCAGTAGGCGAAACAATAAATGTATCGGCATCCAATTCACCTGAAACCAACCCCTCGCCTAGTCCATAAACCGAACTGACAATTTTTTCATCACGATTTCCATTTGTTGGATTGATCCCAAAAGCGACGCCAGCCGTTTCCGAAGCGATCATTTCTTGAATGACAACTGCAATTCCCGAACTTGGGGGAAGGTTGTTGTTCTTGCGGTATTCAATGACACGTTTCGAACAAGAGGATAACCATACTTTCTTTATCGATTCAAGCAGATTGTCCTTTGTCACATACAAATACGATTCAAACTGACCAGCAAACGAAAAACTACTTCCGTCTTCGTCAATCGCTGAACTTCTCACCGCTAGAAATACGCCATCATCAAAATGACTAAGAATTTCCTCCGAGACACTTCCTGGGAAAATGAAATGATTGATCTCCTCTTCACTTGGATTCGGAAACAAATCTTGAAAGACATTCGCAGGGAGGACTATGAACTTGGGCACATTCAATCCGATTTGTTTCAATCGAAATAAATTCTTCCCTTTTCCACCGAGAAGAAATTCGCCCGCTTTATTTTGTTCTATGTCTTTTACAAAATTCAATCCGTCAAGTTTAGGTATTATGCGTTAAATAACAATTCTTGCAACATCGGTACAGCGCCCAAGGTCAAGTACATGGAAATAGTCCATACCCCTGAAATGATTTCCATTGCTTTCGCCATTTTTTTGGTTGGTCGCGCTAAAAAAGACCATGCTGGAATGGAGCAAACGACAAACAATCCCGTCAAAATAATAAAGGCAGTTGCCCCAAATCCAGCGTATCGGCACGCCAGAAAAGCGAGAATGTAGGTGATAAAAAGAACGAACAACCACAGATATATAGCTTTCTTCTCCCCCAACATCGACGTATACGTCAATACCCCTTCGGATTCATCTTCTTTCGTTTTTATTTTCCGTCCCAATTCCAATACAATTCCATTCATATAGGAAACGGCAAAGAAGAAGAGCAATCCATGCGGTGGAGAAACACCTTCGAGCATCCAATCCAGACCGCTGGCGTATATGTCAATCAAAGGAATGATGAACATGTGTGAAGTGATGTACCAAAACTGTCTCTTCTTTAACCAATCGGCAATGAAGAATTCTTTTCCCATCAAGAGCAGATATCCAATGACAACGAGATACACCCAAAGCATGGACGGAAAGAAAACGAGATTTAAGGTCAAATGAAGTACCGCGACGATCACGCCCAAGATGCCCAATTCTTTCAAAGACATCAATCCGCGTGGGACAGGCAATTCGCTTCGGTATTTTGCATCGTCATCAGCATCTTTGAATTCATCAAAAATGCGGACAAGGAAAAAGAGTGTGATGGTAATAATTACGCCAACGATATAGGTTTGCAGGGGAATAAACCCTTCTGCGCCCCGACAAATTCTGGAATACGAAATCGCCGAAAAACTAAATGCAGCGACCAACAGGCCATGCACGAGAAATGGGAAACGTTCCTTTTGGTAAATGAGAAAACGTTTCAGAAACCACGCCTCATTCTCTTCTTTAACCGAATGCGAATTTGTTGGCATGTACTATTTGTTTTGTTTTCGTCCGAATTTTTTATGCGCTGACGAGAAATGTCCTGCCGATAATGCCGCCGCAATGGACAGTTCACCGGCCAAAAGAACAGCGCCAATGATTTCAGCAAACTTTCGTGCTTTGCCAGCGCCGTAACATTCCATCATTTCCAAGCACTCTTTTTGCGTTGGTAAGGCAGTTCCTCCGCCGACGGTGCCTACGATTAGATTTGGAAGTGAAACACTGGCATAAAGTGACCCATCCACTTTTCTTTCCATTCGAGTAATTCCTGTTGCTGCTTCTGAAACGCAGGCTACGTCTTGTCCGGTTGCCATGAAAAGAGCGGTTAAACCATTGGCATAATGTCCTTGCGCACCAATTGCTCCACTTTGAATTACTCCGAGAGTCGAGGAACGCCAATATTCCGCCATCGCCTCTGGAGTTGATTTCAATACTTCGTTGACTATCTTTTCTGAGAGAACAATTTCTGTAGTGATTTTCTTTCCGCGCACATTCGAGAAAGAAGCCGCCGTTGCTTTTTTGTCGCCTGAATAATTTCCTTCAACAAACCAAAATTCAGGTTTCGTAGGACAACTCTCAACGATGTAGCGACAAATGGCATCCGTACAAATGGTTGTCATATTCTGTCCCGAAGCATCTCCGGTCGTGTATTCAAATATTAGAATCAGATGATTCCCTTCAATTTGCGTCCGCATTTCAACGAGTTCCGCAAAGCGACTATTTTCAGATGTGATGCGTTTAAAATCATCAATATGAGGCAAAACCCAAGAGATAAACAGTCCGAGTTCGGCAATGTCTTGA
>CBFIBY010000133.1:0-7440 GCA_965660955.1 Crocinitomicaceae bacterium
GGTACACAATAGTACGGGTCAAGACACTTTGATTCCAGCGAGTGCGCCAACGTTCAATGATGCTGCATTAAGCGGTTTGTCTTCTAAACTTCCAAAAGGAGGAAAATTGGAAGTTGCACTCTATCAAAAAGCAGGTATTGGAACAGGAGCGCAAGCAAATAACCCTTGGCTACAAGAGTTACCAGATCCGATTTCGAAAGTAACGTGGGACAACTACATTACGATGAATCCAACGGAAATGGAAGCTGGTGGATACGATGTTTATTTCGATCAAGAGTCGGGATTGAGCCTAGCTACTTTGAAAGTGGGTAAAAATTCAATGACTTTACCCGTTTATCCATCACCAGGACAAGCTATAGGAACAGTTGGTGTTGCTTTAGGATACGGAAGAGGTGCTAATGGAGAAAAAATTGGTACAGCAGCGTTCCAAACGAAGGAATACGGCGGTAACGTAATGGACGAGAATGATAATCCTAAACCAATTGGTGCGAATGCTTTTGCCATCGTTGGAATGGAAAATGGTACGCTAAGCTATGACTGCTCTGGAACTATTTCGAAGGAATCAGGATCATATTTAATCGCCTCAACGCAGATTCACAATACAGTGATGGCGCGTAACTCAATTGTTAAAGAAACAACATTAGGTACTTATACATCGAAAGATAAGAGTGCATATAATAAGGACTGGACATTACAGAAATTGGATGAAAATGGACATCACGTGGAAGCACCGATGGACGAATTCGATTTATGGGATGCGCATCCAGTTGAAAAAATTGGTCACCGTTGGGCAATGACTGTCGATTTGAACGGTTGTATCGGTTGTGGCGCTTGTTTGATTGCTTGTCAATCAGAAAATAACGTTCCCGTTGTTGGAAAAGACGAAGTAAGAAGAGGTCGCGAGATGCATTGGTTGCGTATTGACCGTTACTTTGCTTCAGATGTTGAAGCTGCTGTCGGAACACGTAAGGAGCACGATATGAGCAAAATGGAGTTCATGGCTGCTGCCGAAGATACAGCGGAGAATCCAACTGTCGTTCACATGCCAATGATGTGTCATCACTGTAACCATGCTCCATGTGAGACGGTTTGTCCAGTGGCAGCGACGAATCATAGTAATGAAGGATTGAACCAAATGGCGTATAACCGATGTATCGGTACAAGATATTGTGCAAACAACTGTCCATACAAAGTACGTCGTTTCAATTGGTTCAACTACCCATCTTACAAGAAATTTACAGAGATCAACCCAGCACAGGACGATTTAGGACGTATGGTATTGAATCCAGACGTAACGGTTCGTACACGTGGTGTCATGGAAAAATGTTCTTTCTGTGTTCAACGTATTCAATCTGGTAAATTGGTTGCCAAAACAGAAGAACGTCCAGTAATGGATGGCGATGTTACAACGGCTTGTTCGGATGCTTGTCCAACAAACGCAATAGTTGTAGGTGATTGGAACGATTTGAAATCAATGGTTCGTACAAGTGCAGATGATAAGCGTTCATACCAAGCTTTGGAAGAAGTAGGTGTGAAGCCGAATGTTTGGTACAAAACGAAAGTACGTAACCACGAGAATAAAGAATTAGCAGGAATTCAAGTTGAGCATCATGCACAAGATCATGGCGAAGGTCATGGAGAGAGTCACGGTGAAGGACACGGAAAGAAAGCGCATCATTAATTAAGAAATAAATTAGACTGTAATGCATAAGGAAGCAGCAATTAGAGAACCCCTCATATTAGGACACAAATCCTTTCATGACGTTACTGAGGATGTATGCCGTCCGATCGAAGACAAAGCACCCAAAATGTGGTACATATTGTTTGGAATCGCGGCCATCATCGGTTTGTATGGAGTAGGATGTATCTTATATCTATTAGGAACAGGAGTCGGTGTTTGGGGACTAAACAAAACCATTGGATGGGCTTGGGATATTACCAACTTCGTATGGTGGGTAGGAATTGGTCACGCCGGAACCTTGATTTCAGCCGTATTGTTGTTGTTCCGTCAGAAATGGAGAATGGCGATTAACCGCTCTGCTGAGGCGATGACAATCTTTGCCGTATTCATGGCAGGTTTGTTCCCATTGATTCACATGGGACGTTTATGGTTAGGGTATTGGGTATTGCCCTTGCCGAATCAATTCGGTTCACTTTGGGTAAACTTTAACTCACCACTTCTTTGGGATGTATTCGCGATATCCACCTACCTTTCTGTATCCTTAGTATTCTGGTACATTGGTTTAATTCCTGATTTTGCAACTATACGTGATAGAGCTAAAAAACCTATTGCAAAGAAAATGTACTCTATCCTTTCTTTTGGATGGTCCGGTAGAGCGAAACACTGGAATCGTTTTGAATTGGTTTCATTGGTATTAGCAGGATTAGCAACACCACTGGTATTCTCAGTACACTCGATTGTATCTTTTGATTTCGCCACATCAGTTATTCCAGGTTGGCACACCACTATCTTCCCTCCATACTTCGTTGCGGGAGCGGTATTCTCAGGATTCGCCATGGTACAAACATTGATGTTGGTTATGCGAAAAGCTATGGGACTTGAAGCTTACATCCATACGAAGCACGTGGAATACATGAACATTGTTATCATGGTTACCGGTTCGATTGTAGGTACCGCCTATATCACTGAGCTTTTCATTTCATGGTATTCAGGAGTTGAATACGAAGCATACGCCTTTATCAATCGTGCATCAGGTCCTTATTGGTGGGCCTATTGGGCGATGATGACATGTAACGTTGTTTCACCTCAGCTGATGTGGTTTAAGAAATTGAGAACAAGTTTGATCTTTACATTTATTATTTCGATTGTGGTAAACATCGGTATGTGGTTCGAGCGTTACGTGATTATTGTAACCTCGCTTCACAGAGATTATTTACCATCTTCATGGAGTATGCACTTCCCAAGTCACATTGACATTGGTGTATACGTTGGAACAATCGGCTTGTTCTTTGTCTTCTTCTTGTTGTTTGCACGATTCTTCCCAGTATTGGCATTGAATGAGGTGAAAACAATTTTGAAGAGTTCAGGTGAATCATATAAAAATGCTCCAGATGCACATGGAGATGAAAACCATTAATAAGTAAGACATGGCAGAGAAAGTATTTTATGCAATGTATGACGACGATGATATCCTCAAAGATGGGGCGAAGCACATCGTGTCTAAAGGGGTTAAGGTAAGCGAGGTGTTTTCCCCGTTTCCTATCCACGGAATTGATCCGATCATCGGTATAAAAAATACACGATTGGGTATCATGGCCTTTATCTACGGATTAACAGGTCTATTATTAGCAACGATTTGTATGCGTTATATCATGGTGGTTGATTGGCCAATGAACATTGGTGGTAAGCCAAACGAAACGTATATAGATAATATGTTGGCTTTTGTACCAATTACATTTGAGTTCACCGTATTGTGTGCCGCTCACGGAATGGCCATTACATACATGTTGAGAAACAAAACACTTCCTGGAATGCCAGCTTACAATCCAGATCCTCGAACAACAGATGATCGTTTTGTAATGGAGATTCGTACTTCTGAGAATAGCAATTTCTCTGCGGATGATTTGCAAGGAATGTTGAAGGAGACAGGAATAGTTGAATTAGATCAAAAAGAATTATAAAAATTTGCCATTTAGTTAGCTACGGCTGACAAGTCTGACAAAGCAAAAGATAAGACAGATGAAAATGAAAGTAACGGCAATCGTTAAAATGACATTAGGATTAGCAACCGTTGTGTTGATGGGTTCTTGTGTTTCGAATCCGGATAGTTCTGGTTTGGAGTACATGCCAGACATGTATCGTTCACCAGCAATTGAACCTTATGTTGATTATGGTCAAGTTCGTGGACGTGATCAGGAAAAATTAACAATGAAGCAGTCTGCTTTGGTTCCACCAATGTATACAATTCCTTATGTTGGAACTGATTCAACTGAGGTTGCCATGATGCTTCCATATTTCCGCAAAGCAAATAAGGCGTTCAAGGAAACACATGGAATGTATCGTGCAGACTTAACGGAGGAAGATTCATACGCTGCTGCAATTATTGATGAAAACCCATTGAAATTGACAGCTGAGAATTCAGAAGCTATCATGAAAAAAGGGAAGTATATTTACTCCTCTAAATGTATGCACTGTCATGGTGAAAAGGGTGACGGTAATGGAAAAATGATGGAAAATGGCACTTATGCAGGAGTACCATCGTACGCTGACCGTAAAGAATTGAGTGATGGACAAATGTTCTATTCTATTTATTACGGAAAAGGAGCGATGGGAGCACATTCGTCATTGGTGAATAAGAAGGAGATTTGGACATTGGTTCATTACATCCGTCAATTCCAAGATCCTGAATACGGTAAGTTTAACGAAGATGGTTCTGCTGCTGCACCAGTTGCTGCTGACGCGGATAGCACAGATAAATAATTAAAAAACGCTATTAACACAATAAAAATGGAATTCAAAATAGCTAATAAAGCAAAACTGTTAACATTAATCCTAATAGGGTTAGGCGCTTTGTGCTTGATCATTGGAATTATTGCGAACATGAACTCTGGACATTTGGGACAGCGACTTATGGTCAATGGTTTGACAAATGGATTTTACTATTTCGCTTTAGCGTTAGGAGCATTTTTCTTCTTGACTTTGCAGTACGCAACGGAATCAGGATGGTATGCTTCGGTTAAAAGAGTATTGGAAGCGCAATCTGGTTATTTGCCTTTTGGTGCGGCTTTCTTGGCTTTGGCCTTGTTAATCATCACCTTCATGGATGGTGCTCATATTTATATTTGGATGGATGCCGATGTAGTAGCTCACGATCCGATTATTGCTGGAAAATCATTCTACTTGAATAAAATATTCTTCTGGATTAGAACAATCATCTATTTGGGAGTTTACTTGTATTTCTGGAGAAGTTTCCGTGCGCGTTCATTGGAGGAAGATAGAGTTGGAGGAACAGAGCTTCACTTTAAAAACTACCGACAAGGAGCATTGTTCTTGGTATTCTTTGCAGTATTCAGTTCAATGTCTTCATGGGATTGGTTGATGTCGGTTGATGTACACTGGTTCTCTACGTTGTTTGGATGGTACACATTCGCTGGAATGTGGTGTTCAGCAATGGTTGTTACCGTATTGACGGTTCTTTATTTAAAGAAACAAGGATACTTGCCAAAAGTAAACGAAAACCATATCCACGATATTGGAAAATGGGTATTCGCGACTTCATTCTTATGGTCTTACTTATTCTTCTCTCAGTATATGTTGATCTGGTACGCAAACATTCCTGAGGAGGTAACTTACTATGTTACAAGGACTCAAGATTTCAGATTCATTTATTTCTTCATGTTTATAATCAATTTTGCCTTTCCGATGTTAATATTAATGTCAAGAGATGCAAAAAGACATGCTGGAATATTGTCATTCGTTGGTTTGATAATCCTAGCAGGTCACTGGTTGGATGTATGGATTATGGTATCTGCTGGTTCTATGGGGCAAAACGCTCATATCGGATTCATGGAAATAGGAATGGCGGTTATGTTAGCTGGCTTCTTTATCCGAATGTTGCTCGTCAATTTGACCAAAGCACCATTGACTCCGGTGAATCACCCATTCTTAGATGAAAGTATTCACCACGAAATTTAATTGAAAAAAAGAATTGCCTAAAAGAATAAAAAATGGGAAGTAAATTAATAATAATAGCTGTTCTTGTCCTTGGAGTCTTCGCCATCGCGCAATTAATGCGTTTGTATGAGCTTTCTTCAAAGATGACGAAACAAGGTGAATCGGAAGTTAGCCAGAGAGACAACAACATGAATGGACGACTAATGTTCATATTTATGGTTTGTCTGTTCATCGGATTTATCTGGTTGATGGTGAAATACGGATATACTGGGCTAGGTCCAGCAGCCTCAGTAGAAGGAATCACCTACGATTGGTTGATGAACCTGAATTTGGTCATCATAATCATCGTATTTTTCTTTACGAATTTCTTGTTGTTCTTCTTCACATGGAAGTACATGAAGAAACCAGGGGTGAAAGCCTTCTATTTTCCGCACAACAATAAATTAGAGATGATTTGGACGGTGGTTCCAGCGGTTGTATTGGCTGTAATTATCATTTTAGGATTACGTACATGGAATGATATCACGAGTGATTCTGGAGACGAAGCCATTCGAATTGAGTTATTTTCAAAACAATTTGATTGGACTGCAAGATACTCTGGTGAGAACAATAAGTTGGGTAAATTTGATTACAAATTAACGACTGATAAGAATGAGTTAGCCTTAATGACTGAAGCAACAATTGACACGGCTATCTTTCAAATGGAAAATGGGTTGAGCGGAATCAAAACTTTGGAAGCGAAGTTGAATGATCGCTCAATCATGATGGTTCCTGAAGATAGAGAAAAAATGATTGAAGATTTGAGTCGTAAGCAAAGACTAATCCGTTCATTGTATCAAATGCGTGAGCGTTATGATAAGAAGAACGATAAATTAGCATATGATGATGTCATTCAAAAAGACACATTGTATTTGTGCGAGAATCAAGCTTATGAATTTAACTTCCGAGCAAAAGATGTAATTCATTCGGCTTACTTCCCTCACTTCCGTCAACAAATTAATACGGTTCCAGGTCAAGTAACACGATTTAAGTTAACACCAAACACGTCGACGAAAGCGATGCGTGAGAAAATGAACAACGAAGAGTTCAATTTCGTTTTAATGTGCAACAAGATTTGCGGTGGAGCGCACTACAAAATGAAAATGATTGTAGTTGTATTGCCTAAAGGTGAATACGATGCATGGATGAAAGGGAAAATGACAGGAGGAACCTTTAAAGATTCTTTTTTACCGCCAGCAGAAGCGCCAGTTGAAGAAGCTCCTTCAGATGAAGCTCCCGCGGCAGAGGGAGATAGTACGAAAGTTGAAGCTCCAGCAGCAGTTTAGAATTAGTTTAAAAAATTAAATAAAGAAATAGAATGTCGGCAATAGCACACGAAGCACACGGTCACCACGATGATCACGGACACCACGAAGAAGGTTTCGTTTCTAAGTATATATTCAGCCAAGATCACAAAATGATTGGAAAGCAGTTCTTGATGACTGCGGTTTTCATGGGAGTTGTGGCCATGTTGTTATCTATCTTGTTTCGTATCCAAATCGCTTGGCCAGGTGAAAGTTCAGATTTTCTGAGTTTCTTCTTGGGTGACACTTGGGCACCAGATGGAATTTTGAAAGAGGATATGTACCTTGGATTGGTTACAATTCATGGGACAATCATGGTATTCTTCCTTTTAACAGGAGGTCTATCAGGAACGTTTTCCAACATGCTTATTCCGCTTCAATTGGGTGCACGTGATATGGCATCAGGCTTTTTGAACATGTTGTCGTACTGGTTCTTTGCCTTGTCTTCAATCATCATGTTAG